>JAHZHK010000063.1:10049-16312 GCA_019420325.1 Coriobacteriaceae bacterium
GTTCTTCGCGTGACCCTTGACGGTGTTGCGCGACAAATCGAGCGCCTGACAAACGAAGTTGATGTCACGACCCCTCGCATACAACCCGAGAATCTCAGTCTCACGCTTGGTAAGACCATAGAAGCAAGCAAGACTCGCCAGGGCACCGTCGAGCGCCACGGGCTCTGCAACAAGCTGACAAGTTTGGGATTCGGCAGCGGCGCAAGGCGCGTCCCCCTCATCTACGTCAACGCATGACAAGTTATTCGATGCGGCAGCAGAGCTCGTACGCCGTATATGCTCGTACCACACCGAGACGATGAATGCCGCGTACACGAGGAACATGAGCAACGAGCTTGAGGCGTAGTAGCTGTACGACGGCACCCCAAAACGACCAGGACAATAGAGGCCCGCCAAGTAAAGCAGCCTCATGGCCCCGAGACCGACCGCAGCGAATGCCATGAGCCTGCGGCACCGCACTGCGCACTCGTCGACGAGCAGCGACCCCATCAGCAAAAGCCCGAGATGAAAGCACGTGCTCAGGACCAGGACGACGACATCAAACACAGGAATCCAGAAGACAACAAGCAACACGAGGAAGATTGCCTTCATCACGGTCGCATAGTCGCGCTTTTTGCCCAGGTACATCATGGCGAGAAAGATGAGCGACCCCAACGGCGCCCCAAGGTAGGAGACAGCCACACCGTGCGGCGAGCCGTCGTACCCGAGCGCGACGGCCTCGATGGCCCCGAAGATGAAGACAAGCAGGAAGAACCCCACCGCAAGGGCGGCAAGGGGGCCCATTTCGGCAAATCTACCGCGCACGCCTGCGCTGGCGGCCGAGCTGCCGCATGCGGGCACGGACGCAGAATCGGGCACGTTGACCCCGCCGTCGCGCGTGGCCCCTGAAGCGCAGCGGCCAGACCCGGATGCGGGAAGAGACGCGTTGACGTCGCCGTCGCTCTTGACAGTCGAGGCACAGCGGGCAGACCCAGACGCAGCGAAAGGGGCCGGCCCCTCGCGAAGCTGGGGCAAGCGCTGCCCCACGACGACGAAAAGCATGGCGCTTATCACACACAGCGCGAGGGACACCTCGTTGGTGAGCGTCTCGACCGTAAAGCCAATGCAGGCAAATCCCACCGACCCGACAAGCGCCTGCCAACCGAGCACAAGCACCGCGATGCGCTCGGAAAAGCAGCCCAGCATGCCAACCCACATCGCGCAGGCCAGGGTGAGGCCCGCGCCGCATCCGACGCCCGAGGCCAGGGCCCACGCCTGCGACTCGCCGGGGACCGCGGAGCTCGCTGCGCAGAGCCCCAGGGCCAAAAGCACGTATCCCGCGATACCCGCGATGTCGAGGTGACACGGCTTCCCTTTTGCCAGCACTGGAATTGCAACCAGGGCGACAAGAGCGCCCGCCAGGCACGCGGCCTGGTTGAACAGGCGGTAGGAGCCCTCAACGGCCTCGGGCATCAGGGTAAGCGGGAAAAAACAGGCGTTGAAGATAACCGACAGACACGTCATGCCGACAAGCGCGACAAACGGCAAGCCCACGATATCCCTGTGCTTCTCCCCAACCATGACCAGCCCCGCCCTTCGGCCCGCGTCGTCGACACCCTTGCCGCCCTACGGGGCATTATATACGCCAAGCCCACCCACCGTGGGTCTGGCGTGCATGTTGCCTGGTAGATTGTCCGACCCCATGGGGGTCTGCCGTTTAAGAGACCTAAGGCCTATAACCATGCCCAACGAGGTCGGCAGGGGGCCGACCACAACGTGGACGCGCCTTGCCACCCGGATGCGCGGCGCCCATGCGCCAGCCGGGGGAAATGCGCAAAAGGGAGCATGCCATGAACGCCAAAAACATCACCCGCCAGCACTTCGTGGCCGGAACCGCCCTTGGGACGGCCGCAGCCGCACTCGGGGTCGCGGCGGCGTCGACGCGTACACCCCGCCCGGCGATTGCGGACGAAGCGGCAGACAGCGACTGGGCCAGCGTCCTCAACGTCGACATCGCTTCCGTCTTGCCCGGGAACACCTCCGAGCAGGTCGAGGTCGCAGACACCAAAGACTGCGACGTTCTCGTGATTGGCGCGGGCGTCTCGGGGGCCAATACGGCCATTCGAGCCGGCGAGCTGGGCAAAAAGGTCATCCTCGTGGAGAAGACCGACACCATCGGCGGTGCCAGCAACCTGTCCAGCGGCCCCATCGGCTACAACAGCCGCATAGCCCTGGACGCCGGGGAGCAGACCGACATCCTGCCCCTGCTCAACGACTGGATTGCGGGGTCGCACTACCGTGTCGACGCCGCCAGCGTCAAACAGCTCCTGGAGAAGAGCGGCGAGGCCATCGACTGGATGAGCGACAACGGCTGGGAGTTCACGCCGTGGTTCTCCGCCTCAATGGTCAAGTTCCCCGACTACTCCGTCCGCGAGCAGCTGTTCCTCGACGCACTCGACCGCACCGTCGTGGCGAACGGCGGCGAAATGCTCACCGGCACATGCGCCAAGCGCCTGGTCGTGGACGACGAGGGCAAGGTCACGGGTGCCGTGGTCGTGGACGCTGAGGGCAACGGCCTGCAGATAAACGCGGCGGCGACGGTCATCGCGACCGGCGGCTACGGCGGAAACCTCGACATGGTCGAGCGCGTCTTCCGCTTCCGTGGCGTTCTGGGCGGGCTGCCCCAGAACATCGGCGAAGGCCTGGAGATGGCTTGGCGCGCCGGCGCCCAAAAGCCGCAGAACTTCGGCGGCCAGATGTTGCACCAGACGCTCGCCCGTGCCAACGACCCCCTCGCCGAGCAGTTCGACGCCTTCCCCGCCAAGTACCCCATGATCCTGTGCTACGTGGCTAAGCTCATGAACGTCAGCGCAACCGGCGCGCGCTTCCGCAACGAGGAGAACGCCCTGTCAGCCGTCGCTGCGGCAAACACGAGCGCCTACCAGGGCTCCTTCCACTATGTTGTCGTCTCCAAGGGCATCATGGACACCCTCGAGCGGGAGGGCCTCGCCGGCCTTGGCATCGAGAAGAGCCCCGGCCTGCCCCCGCGCTACAAGCCGGAGTTCGAGCTGGACACGCCGTGGGAGAACATCGCAGGTGTATTTGACGCCATGGTCGAGGCGGGCGCGGGCTACAAGGGGGACGCGCCCGAGGAGCTCGCCCTGGCTGCCGGGATGGACGTCGACATCTTCACGCGCCAGTTCGAGGCCTACGAGGGCTATTGTGCCGAGGGGGTCGACGAGCAGCTCGGCAAGGCCGCAGACAACCTCATCGCCTACGGCGAGGGCCCGTACTACATCGTCATCGCGGAGGAGAACAACCTCGGCTCGTGGGGCGGCCTGCTCACAAACGCCGACTACGAGGCCCTCGACTGGAACCGCCTGCCCGTCAAGGGCCTTTACGCCGTGGGCAACGAGGCAGGCTCGTGCCTCTTCAACGACACCTACGTAGGCTCCGGCATCGCCTTGGGCAACGCCGTGACCTCGGGCTACCTGTGCGGCACCAAGCTCGGGGAGAAGTAGCGCCCAGAGGGGCGGGCACGCACGGTAGCGGCCTCGCCTCACAAAGGCTCGGTGGGCCTCCCACGGTGGAAGACCCACCGGGTCACACACTCACGATTCGCAAGGAAAAACGGACTCGTGGGGTGATTTGCGTATGCCCGATGAGTCCCCAGAGGAAGGGAACCGCAATGGCAGCATCGACAGATCTCACCAGGCGCTCGTTCATAGGCGCCGCCGCCCTGGGCGCCTGCGCCACGGCGGCCGTATCCGTATCCGCGGGACAGGGCGCCACCACGGCGCAGGCCGCCGAACCCGCAGCGGGCCTGAACCCGCAGGTGGAGGACTTCACCGGCTGCACCACTGATTTCGCACCGCTTTTCGAGCCGCTCCAGATTGGCCCGCTCACGCTGCGCAACCGCATCGTGAAGAGCCCGGCCGGCTCGGACACCTGGAGCGCCGATGAGTGCGCCGAGACCGGCGTGCTCAACGCGAACTTCCTGGACTACTACGAGACGTTCGCCAAGGGCGGTGCTGCGCTCGTCTTCATGGAGACAGCCATCAGCAAGCTCATCTCCGTCAAGATCGACGAAGAGGGCCGCCACACCGGTGGATGGCTGCTCGAGGACATGTCCACCATCGGCGAGAAGCTCGCGCCGCTCACCGAGCGCATCCACGCCCAGGGCGCCTATGCCGGCATCCAGCTCGCCGCGGGATCGGCCGACGTGGCCACCTGCACCGTCGAGGACCTCAAGTGGCTGCAGGACACCATGGTGCAGATTGCCGCAGGCTACAAGGCGGCCGGCTTCGACATCATCGAGCTGCACTCCTCCGCCACCCAGTTCATGAAGAACATGCTGACCGGGCGTATCAACACCCGCGAAGACGAGTACGGCGCGCAGAGCGTGGAGAACCGCACGCGCTTCACCTGCGAGACCATTCGCGCCATCAAGGCCGAGCTCGGCGAGGACTTTCCGCTGCAGATCCTCATGGACGCCGTGGAGGACAACGACTCGCTCATCGGCGACAACGACCAGTACATCACCATAGAGGACAGCGTGCAGAACGCCCTCGCCTTTGAGGCCGCCGGTGCCGACACGTTCTACCTGCGCCTCTCCGTGCCCGGGAAGCACGTGTCGCAGTTCGCCCCCGACCTTATGTTCTCGGGCTACAAAAGCGAGGGCATCACCGGCTTCGGCACCCGCTTCGACTTCTCGCAGCACTTCGGCGGCATGGTGGAAAGCGAGTACTCCGGCACCGCGATGCTGCTCAAGTGCGCCGCCGAGTTCAAGAAGAGCGTGGGCAAGCCCGTCACCTGCGCCGGCTGCATGGACCCGCGTCTTGCCCCCGATCACATCTGCGGCGCCATCGCCGACGGCCAGGTGGACTACCTAATGATGACCCGCGAGCTCACCGTCGATCCTGAGCTGCCCATCAAGCTGCAGGAGGGCCGCCGCGACGAGGTTGCCCCATGCTGCCACTGCCTACATTGCCACAACAAGGGCGGCAACCCCCTCTACACCCGCGACAAGGGCGCCGAGTACTGCCGTGTGAACGCCGTGACACAGCTCGCGTACACCGATGCGATGCCCGAAGGCTACGAGCTGCCGGCCGCCGAGGTGCCCAAGAAGGTCGTCGTCGTGGGCGGCGGCGTAGGCGGTATGGAGGCAGCCCGCATCGCAGCCAAGCGCAGCCACACCGTCACGCTCTTCGAGAAGGACTCCGAGCTAGGTGGCCTGGTGCGCACGGCGCGCGCCTTCAAGGGCGAGCACGAACGCCTCGGCGACCTCATCGCCTACCTGACCCGTCAGCTAGAGCTCGCCGGCGTAAACGTGGTCACGGGCGTCGAGGCCGACGCAGCCACCGTGGCAGCAGAGGGCCCCGACGCTGTGGTGGTAGCCGTGGGTGGCCAGCGAACAGTCACCCTCGCGCCCAACGAGAAGCCCGTCTACGACTTCGATCAGATCCCCACCGCCGACCTCGGCGAGCGAGTCATCATCCTGGGCGCCGGCGCCCAGGCCGTCGATTGCGCGCTCTGGCTCGTGGCACAGGGCAAGAAGGTTCAGATGGTGCACGGCGCGCCCCAGGGCGAGGTGGGCAAGGAACAATCCATGTGGGTCCGCACCTACGTCATCCCCCACCTGACCTCCCAGGGCGTCAAGATTTGGAACTCCTGCACCATCGAGGGAGTCTCCGAGGAGAGCCTGTCGATCACCATGGCAAGTGGCGTCCAGAAGCTCCTCCCCTGCGACAGCATCATCGACCTGCAGGACATGGTGCCAAACACCGCACTCGCCGACGAACTTGCGGCAAGCTATGACGTCTACCCGGTGGGCGATTGCGCAAGTCCTTGGAACATCGGCTTGGCCATCCGTAGCGGCAACCTGGCGGCGAGGAAGATCTAGAAACCAACGGCCCACATGCAAAATAGGGCGGCGCACTGTGATGAGTGCGCCGCCCTTTCGATGCAGCTAGATGGACCTATCGGAGAAATCTCGCAGGTGCACCTCACGAGGCACGCGACAGCCTCTTCCGAACACAAACCTGGTGCATGCAACCACACGGCGCTCGTTTGTGAACACAAGCCTGGCGCGCGCAACCACTCAACAGCCTTTTCCGAACGCAGGCTTGGCACGTCCCGCTGCGCGGAAGAGAATCTGGGGGATGCTTCCGCATTTTGGGGGTTCTCCAGCCGCAGGCGCGCTGGAGAAGATGGTAGCTGCGACACGGCTAGGTAGCGTGACGAGAAGTGGTGTACGAGGGGGTGGGGGCATGCCCCCACCCCCT
>JAHZHK010000064.1 GCA_019420325.1 Coriobacteriaceae bacterium
CTCTGGCCACCATCACGCTGCAGAACTACTTCCGTCTCTACGAGAAGCTCTCGGGCATGACCGGTACCGCCCTTACCGAGGACGCCGAGTTCCGCCAGATTTACAAGCTGCCGGTGCAGCCCATCCCGCCGAACAGGCCCGTCATCCGCGACGACAGGGATGACCTGGTCTACCGTCCCATCGACATGAAGTTCAACGCCGTGGTCGAGGACGTCATCGCCCGCCATGCCCAGGGCCAGCCGGTGCTCGTCGGCACCGTCTCGATCGAGAGCTCCGAGAAGCTCTCCGGTCTTCTGACCCGCCGCGGCATCAAGCATGAGGTCCTCAACGCCAAGCATCACGAGCGCGAGGCTGCCATCGTCGCCCAGGCCGGCCGTCTGGGTGCCGTCACCATCGCCACGAACATGGCCGGTCGTGGTACCGACATCCTTTTGGGCGGCAACCCCGACTTCCTGTCGCTCGACATCCTGCGCGACCACGGTATCGACCCCACTTCCGAGGACACCACCGACGAGCAGCGCGCCGAGGCCCTGGCCCAGGCCAAGAAGATTTGCTCCGAGGAGAAGGAGAAGGTTCGTGCTGCCGGCGGCCTGTGCGTCATCGGCACCGAGCGCCATGAGTCGCGCCGTATTGACAACCAGCTGCGCGGCCGCTCCGGCCGTCAGGGCGACCCGGGCTGCACGCAGTTCTACCTCTCCCTCGAGGACGACCTCATGCGCAAGTTCGGCGGCGACAAGATGGCCAGCATCGGCGATCTCATGCAGCGCATGAACATGCCCGACGATATGCCCATCCAGGCCAAGCTCGTCTCTAAGTCGGTTGAGAGTGCGCAGCGCAAGGTCGAGGACATGAACTTCGCCGCCCGTAAGCACGTTCTCGAGTACGACGACGTCATGAACAAGCAGCGCCAAGTCATCTATGCCGAGCGCAACCTCATCCTCGATGGCAAGGACATCTCCGAGCATGTGGAGGAAGTGCTTGAGGACACGGTCTCCCGCCGCGCCGTCAGCTTCATCCCCGACAACGTCGATTCCGCCGAGTGGGATGTCGACGGTCTTGTTTCCTGGCTCGAGCAGCTCACGGGCAAGGAGGAGGTCGACGCCGCAGCACTCATCGCCTCTGGCGAGGCCGACGAGTCGCGCGACGCGGTCGTGGCATGGGTCAAGGATGCCTACGAGCAGAAAGCCCAGGCGCTGGGTCCCGAGCTTACGCGCGTGCTCGAGCGTCAGGTCATGCTGCGCGTCATCGACACGCGTTGGATGAACTACCTGCAGGAGATGGATTACCTCAAGGCAGGCATCGGTCTTCGCGGCTATGGCCAGCGCGACCCGCTCGTCGAGTACAAGGAAGAGGCCTATGCGGCCTTTGGCCTGCTCGTCGACACCATGTACGAGGACTTCCTGCGCACGGTGCTGCGCATCGAGCTTGCCCAGGCCCCCGGCACCGCCCCGGCCGCACCCCAGGCACCCAGTATGCTTGCCGGCGCCCGCTTCTCTGGTCCTGCCGAGGTCGACGGCGACAACCGCCCTCACGTGCGCCACGTCCCGGCTACCCGCCGCGGTGCACAGGTTCCCGCCGCGCCCCAGGCTGCCGAGGACAAGGCCAAGACCTATGTCGCCAAGGACGAGGACCCCTACGCCGGCGTGGGTCGCAATGACAAGTGCCCCTGCGGCAGCGGTAAAAAGTTCAAGGACTGCCACGGAAAGAACGCGTAACGATGGTTGAGTCTCACGCACCCCAACTCGAGGTTCTGACAGGTCGATTGGACGAGGTAAAGCGCTACCTCGCCATCGACCTGAAGCGTCGCACGCGCGACGAACTCCAGGAGTCAAGCGCCGCGCCCGATTTCTGGGACGACCCCCAGGCTGCCCAGCAGACGATGGGCGAGATTTCCCGCCTTGGCGAAGACATCAAGGACTACGATGCCGCGGTCGAGCTGCTCGAGGAGGCGCAGAGCGCCGACGAGCTCGCCTGCGAGGCCGACGACGAGGAGACCGGCGAGTATGCCGCCGAGTGCGTGGCCCGCTTGGAGGAGATGCTCGACGCCCTCGAGCTTTCCAGCTGGTTTACGGGCAAGTTCGATCACGGCGACGCAATCGTCACCATCAAGCCCGGTCAGGGCGGCCTTGAGGCCCAGGACTGGTGCGAGATGCTCTTCAAGATGTACCTGCGCTATTGCGATCGTAGGAACTGGAAGGTCGAGGTCAACGATGCGCCGGCCGGCGAGGCCATCGGCCTTGACCGTGCGACGTTCACCGTGCACGGCAAGGACGTCTTCGGTATGCTCTCGGCCGAGGCCGGCGTGCATCGTCTCGTGCGTATCTCTCCCACCGACATCAAGGGTCGCCGCCAGACGACCTTTGCCGGCGTGGAGGTGCTGCCCGTGCTTCCCGATGACATCGAGGTCAACCTCGACATGAACGACGTGCGCGTCGACGTCTACCATGCCAGCGGTCCGGGAGGTCAGGGCGTCAACACGACCGACTCGGCGGTGCGCATGACCCATATGCCCACCGGCATCGTCGTGACCTGCCAAAACGAGCGCAGCCAGCTTCAGAACAAAGCTATTTGTATCCAGATCCTGCGCTCCAAGCTCTACGAGCTGGAATGCGAGAAGCGTGATGCTGAAATCTCCGAGCTGCGCGGTCCCAAGACGGCTATCGGCTTTGGAAACCAGATTCGCAGCTACGTGCTCTACCCCTATCAGATGGTGAAGGACCTGCGCTCGGGCTACGAGACGGGCAACGTCGAAGACGTTCTTTCCGATGGCGACCTCGATCCCTTCATCGTCGCATACCATCGCTGGCGCGTCATGGGCCAGCAAGAAGTGTAGGAGCGACTTCGAAGCCGCCGCGACCGTGCCTCATGCACGACCTGTCGCGACGGCTTCTTTTTGTGCAACGTGTTTTAACGGCGTGGTACCATGCATGCCGAATTTTGTAGCGGCCGACCAAGGAGGATCGTCTAACCAATGAGCGGGAGCAACACCACGTTCGACGTCGCACGCGTGCGCGCGGCGGCAACCCAGATGCGTCGCGACATCGTGAGCATGCTGCATGAGGCTGGCTCGGGACACCCCGGAGGATCCCTGTCGGCCACCGACTTCGTGGCGACCCTGTACTTTGGCGGTACGCTGCGCCATGACCCGGCGAACCCTGCCGACCCTGAGCGTGACCGTTTCGTGCTGTCCAAGGGCCATGCTGCCCCTGCGCTGTACGCGGTTCTCGCTCAGGACGGCTACTTCCCCCGCGAGTGGCTCCCGACTCTGCGCAAGCTCGGTAGCCATCTCCAGGGCCATCCCGACATGAACAAGTGCCCCGGCGTCGAGGTTTCCACCGGCTCGCTGGGCCAGGGCCTGTCCATCGGCGCCGGCATGGCCATGGGCCTTGCCGCCGACGCTGCCAAGGCTGGCACCGACCCCAGGCGCGTCTTCGTGCTCATGGGCGACGGCGAGCTGCAGGAGGGCCAGGTGTGGGAGGCTGCCATGTTCGCCGCCCACCGCAAGCTCACCAATCTCGTCGCCATCGTCGACAACAACAACCTGCAGATCGACGGCCATCTGTGCGATGTCGTCGAGCTGGGCGACATCGCCTCGAAGTTCGCGTCGTTTGGCTGGCGTGTCGTCGAGGTCAGCGACGGCAATGACGTGGAGGAGTGCCAGTCTGCGCTCGAGTTCGCCTGCGCCAACGAGAGTGACCAGCCTGTCGCCATCATCCTGCACACGGTGAAGGGCAAGGGCGTCTCTTTCATGGAGGACCAGGCCGGCTGGCACGGCAAGGCCCCCAATGAGGCCGAGCTGGCCCTGGCTCTTGCCGAGATCGACGCTGCCGCCCAGGCTTAATCACTAGCGAGGAGCATCCAAGTATGACGAACGCACTTCCCGCCCGCGCTACGCGCGAGGCTTTTGGCGAGACCCTCGTCGAGCTCGCCCAGGCCGGCCTTGACGTGGTTGCCGTTGACGCCGACCTCGCCGGTTCCACCACCACCAAGAAGCTTGGTGCCTACGACCCGGCTCGCCTGGTCGACGTCGGCATTGCCGAGTCCGACATGATCGGCGTCGCCGCGGGCCTTTCGCTCACCGGCCGCATTCCCTTCACGGGCTCCTTCGCCGTCTTCGGTACCGGCCGCTGCTACGACCAGATTCGCAACACCGTGTGCTACGGCAAGCTCAACGTCAAGGTGTGTCCCACCCACGCTGGCCTTTCCGTGGGTCCCGACGGCGGCAGCCACCAGATGCTCGAGGACATCGCGCTCATGAACGCCCTGCCCAACATGCGCGTCCTGGTGCCCGCCGACTACGAGAGCGCCCGCGCCGCCATCCGCCTGTCTGCAGCAATCGAGGGCCCTGTGTACGTGCGCATGGGCCGCGCCAAGGTCCCGCAGGTCTACGAGCCCGGCTTTGAGATGGTCCTGGGCGGCTCCCGCGTGCTTCGCGAGGGCACCGACGTCACGCTCATTGCATGCGGCATCGAGGTCGACCAGGCGCTCAAGGCTGCCGAGAAGCTTGCTGAGCAGGGCGTGTCTGCCGAGGTCATCGACGCCTACAGCGTCAAGCCCCTCGACGAGAAGACCGTTCTTGCCAGTGCTGCCAAGACGGGCCGCGTCGTGACCTGCGAGGAGCACAGCGTCAACGGCGGCCTGGGTTCCATCGTGGCAAGCGTGCTTGCCCGCAACAACCCCTGCCCCATGCGCATGATTGGCACGCAGGACGTCTTCGGCACCTCCGGCGAGCTGGCCGAGCTTTTGGTGAAGTACGGCTGTGACGACAACGCCATCGTGGCCGCCACCAAGGAGCTGCTGGTATAAGGTCGCCCCTTCTTGTACAGCCTCTGTGCTCAATCTTGGCCCCATGCAAATGCGTGGGGCCATTTTTATGCACGCCAAAGTCGTGCTTTGTGTGCCCCTGTCCCGATGTAGCTGCGAATCTGCTGAAACAAGCTTCAGTGTCCTGGGCTTTTACTGCGTATAAACCGTGCGCGTAGGCGTGCGCTATCCCTTCTCCATACCAGTTTTGTCATGGTTTGATAAAATTCCAGGCACGTGCGCCTTGATGCGCGCAAGCAGACATGCGTTCTTTTGACACATCCGGTCTGCCCAAGTGATTGGAGTCAACAAGTGGCAAACCACTTCGGAAGCGCCGCTCCCGCCCCTGCGGGACAGCCCGCTGCCGGGGCCACGGGCGGTATGCCCGCTGCCCAGCAGCGCCCCGGCTACGGCAACGTGCCGCCCACCATCGCGATGCGCCATGTGTCGCTGGTGTATCCCGCCCAGCCTGACAGGCCTGCTCTGAACGACATCTCGCTCGACATCATGCCCGGCGACTTTGTCTTCCTCGTCGGCCATTCAGGTTCGGGCAAGTCGACGTTCATCAAGACCATCATCCGCCAGCTCAAGCCCACGGCGGGTCACATCTACGTCGCCGGTCAGGACCTCTCGAACCTGCGCGACCGCAAGGTTCCGTTCCTACGCCGCCAGATTGGCTGCGTGTTCCAGGACTACAAACTCCTGCCCAACCGCACCGCCTACGAGAACGTCGCCTTCGCCTTGCAGTCCATCGGCAAGCCCAAGAGCGTCATCAAGGTCCAGGTGCCCGAGGTCCTGCGTCTGGTGGGCCTCGAGGAGAAGATGAACAAGATGCCCGATCAGCTCTCCGGTGGCGAGCAACAGCGCGTCAGCGTCGCCCGCGCCATGGTCAACCGCCCGCCGCTGCTCGTCTGCGACGAGCCTACGGGTAACCTTGACCCCGCCATCTCGCTGGGCATCATGAAGCTTCTCGAGCGCATCAACCGCACCGGCACCACGGTCGTCGTCGCCACGCACGACCGCGAGATGGTCGACTCGATGCGTCGTCGCGTCATTGCTCTGGAGAACGGCCGAATTGTGCGCGACGAGGCGCAGGGAGGGTACGGTTACTATGGTGCCATTTAATCTTGGTTACTCCGTCCGCGAGGCGGGGTACCACTTCAAGCGCAACTTCGGTTCGAGCTTCGGCGCCGTCATCACCATCTTTCTGTCGCTGTTCATCATCGGCGTGTTCGCCATCGCCTCCATCATGGTGAACAACGTGGTGGGCGACGTCGAGAGCCGCATCACCATCCAGGCCTTCCTTGCCGACGACGCCGATCAGGCTGCCGTCGACTCGCTCGAGGCCCGCGTTGCCGGCTGGGAGGGTGTCGATAGCGTCACCTACAAGAACAAGGACGAGGCTCTCGCCGAGTATCGCCAGACCATGGTGTCGGCCAACGCCGCCGACGCGGTCGAGGCTCTCGACGGCCGCAACCCCATTCCTGCCTCGCTCGTCATCAAGCTGACCGACGCCTCCATGGCCGAGTCCGTCGCCAACCAGATCGTGAGCGACGACCTGTTCTTGACGGTGTGCGACGCCAAGGACACGCCTGCCGCATCGGTGCAGTACGGTGCCGAGACGGTCGAGAAGCTGCTGTCGCTTACGAACAGCATCCGCGTCGTGGCCGCTGCCCTGGTTATCCTGCTCGTCTTCGTGGCCTTCGTGTTCATCAACAACACGATCCGTCTGTCGATCATGGCGCGCTCCGACGAGATCGGCATCATGCGCCTCGTGGGCGCCTCGAACAGCTTCATTCGCGGGCCGTTCCTTATGGAGGGTATCATCCAGGCGCTCATGGGCTTCGTCGTGAGCCTGGGCGTGCTCGAGGTCTTCCATCGCCTTGTGGTGCCCCAGCTCGTGGTATCGCTCAAGTTCCTGAACTTCAACATTCCTGAGATCACCTATCTGTGGGTGTACCTCATGCTTCTTGTCCTGGCCGTCGTCATCGGTGTCGTGGGCTCCCTCATCGCCATGAACCGTTACCTCAAGGTGTAAGTGGTCGCCCAGAAGAAGCGTTCCCATCACGGACCGACTCGCCGCCGTCCCCGCAGCCCCCTTGCTGGCTATCTCAACGTCAGTATGAGGGGCTCGGGGACGGTTCATACTCAGGAAGGCGACTTCCACATTCCCGGTCGTTTCGTGGCTGAGGCCATGAATGGCGACCGGGTTTTTGTTCGTCGTATGCCTGGGCTGCACGACGGCATGCCCGTCGGAGCCGTTGCCGGGGTGGTTGAGCGCGCACACACGACATTTGCCGCCACGCTCGTGGATGACGGGCACTTGCGCGTGCTCGTGCCTCTTGACGAGAGTCTTTCCCATGACTTCATCGTCGAGGCGGCCGACCGTACGCCGCAGATCCTGGGCTGCTCCGATGGCGACCTGGTGAGCGCCCGCATCCTTGTCTATCCTACCCGCAACGCTGCCGGCGTCGCCACGGTGGAGAGGCGCATCGAGAACGACTCGGCCTCGCAGGTTGCCATCGAGGCCATCATCGCCTCGCACGACTTGCAGACGTTGTTCGACCCCGAAGCGCTCGAGGAAGCCGCCTCGCTCGCGCTCGACGTAGACCGCGCGTTGAGCGAGCCGGGCAGACGCGATATCCGCGAGCGCTTCGTAGTCACCGTCGACCCCGATGACGCGCGCGACTTTGACGACGCGGTGTCGCTCGAAGCCTTGCCCGAAGGCGGATGGATGCTCGGCGTGCACATCGCCGACGTGAGCGCCTATGTGGCGCAAGACGGCCCCATCGACATGGCAGCGCGCGTCCGTACCACAAGCGTTTACCTCGCTGATCGTGTCATCCCAATGCTTCCCGAGGAACTGAGCTGCGACTTGTGCTCACTCGTTCCCAGCCAGGATCGCCTTGCTATGACGGTCAACATGCACGTGAACGCCCAGGGTCTCGTGCAGCAGGTGCAGGTCTACCCGAGCGTCATTCGCTCGAAGGGCCGTTTTACCTATCGCGAGGTCGATGCGATTCTCGAAGGGGCGGCGCCCGACGGTACAGCGCATCCCGATTGTGTGGGCATTGACCTGGCTGCCTTCTTTGGTGGGCTCGACCGCGTCAGCACCCTTCGCCAGGGCCTTCGTCGCGAGCGCGGCGCCATTGAGTTCGTCTCGAGCGAGGCAAAGGTCCGTCTTGACGAGCAGGGCCTGCCCATTGGCGTTGACGTGCGACGCTCGACGCGTGCCACGAGCCTGGTGGAGGAGGCTATGCTTGCGGCCAACGAGGCCGTGGCCCGTCGTCTTGTGGCCACGGAGCTGCCGTGCCCCTTCCGCGTGCACGAGGCACCCGACCACGACAGCATGGCCGGGCTCGTGGGATTGCTTGACGAGCTTGGCTGCCTCAAGCCCCAGGACAAGCCTGGTCTCATCTCGTGCGACTCCCACGCCGTGCAGGCGGTGCTCGACGAGGTCGCCAGCAAGCCCGAAGAGGAGCTTGTGAGTTCGCTTCTGCTGCGCGCCATGAAACGCGCGACCTATGAGCCTGAAAACCTTGGTCACTATGGTCTGGGAGCGCCTGCGTACTGCCATTTCACGAGCCCTATCAGGCGCTATCCCGACCTCATGGTGCACCGCATCCTGAAGCAGGTGCTTGCGGGGTCCGTGAAGTCACGCATGCGCCGTGAGCTCGCCTACCTCATGCCCGGCGTGTGTGCCCAGTCCTCAAAGATGGAGCGCGTGGCTGCCGAGTGTGCCTCGCTCAGCCAGCAAGTGAAGATCGCCGAGTACATGGAGAGCTTCATCGGCCAGACGTTCGAGGGCGTCGTCGTGTCGGTGCAGCCGTTCGGCCTGTTTATCCGCATTGGCCTCACGCAGGCCCAAGGTTTGCTTCACTCACGTGACCTGGGTGGAGAGTGGATGTATGACGAGGCGCGTTACGAGCTTGTGAGCCGCGAGAGCGAGGACGTGTTCCGACTGGGCCAGACGATCGAGGTGCGCGTGCGCTCATGCGACGTCTTCCGCGGCCGTGTCGTTTTTGCGCTGCCGTAGGAGTTGTGCGTGACATACACGCTGCAGGTGAATGTGCTAGGGTATCCGTGCCGTATGGCACGAGTTGTCTGTTATGAGAAAGGGGAGGGTCGCCGTGGCGCCCGACGTCCTTGAAAAGCTTCAGAGCATCGAAAGCTACCTGGCATGTGGCCAGACTGCCGAGGCGCGCCCCTTGTTGGAGGCCCTCCTTGCCCAGGTAGAGCTGTATATCGACGAGGTGTGCGTGACGAGCGACACCCGTCAGTATTTCTCGTTCTCCTCGCAGTTTGAAAAGCTCGCCTATCAGCGCGTGGAGAAGGACCCCCGCGAGCTTGTTGTTGTGGAGGCCCCCTTCGACCGCGTCTATGCCGACTATGCCTTCTGCCTCTTGGCCCTCAACGATCCTGAGGCCGCTGCCGAGGCACTCAAGAAGGCCGTGCGCTGGAACCCGATGGACTGTGCCCACAGGCTCGACCTCGCTGCCGTGCTCAACACCCTGGGCGACGACGAGGAGTTCCTGCGCCTGTCCTATTCGGTGTTCGAGCGTGCGAGTTCCTCGGCTCACCTCGTGCGCGCCTACCTCAACTTCTCGCAGGCTTTCGAGTCTGCCCAGGAGTGGGAGGCCGCCGCGGCGTGCGCCAAGTGCGCCTGGCGTCTCAACGCGACCGATCCGCGCGTCGTCGAGGCATGCGACCGTCTTGCCCAGGAGTACCAGTGTGACCCGCGTAAACAGGAAGACGAGCTCACTCAGAGCCTGCTCGACGCCCAGGGCCTGCCCGACGGCGCCAACGTCGAGATTGTCATCTGCGCCCTTCTGCTGAGTGACATCTACATGGAGCAGGGCAACGAGGACGAGGCTGAGCAGCTCACCTGGGTCGCCATCGACCTGGTGGGCCAGGAAACCACGCGCGCGCTCAAGCAACTTGTGCGCGAGCAGGGCTAAGGGGGTAGCCATGCAGCCCAAGTCGTCATTCCAGCAGGGCAAGCGCCGCGAGCCCAAGGAGATTGCAAAGAACCGCACCGCGGCGCACGAGTACTTCATCGACGAGACGTTTGAGGCGGGCTTGGTACTCACGGGCACTGAGGTGCGCAGCCTGCGCGAGCGCAACTGCCAGATCACCGACGCCTTCGTGCTCATCAGGGGCGGCGAGGCGTGGCTCCACGGCGTGCACATCCTGCCCTTCTCCAACGGCAGCATCTTCAACGGTGACCCCGACCGCAAGCGCAAGCTGCTCCTGCACAAGAAGGAGATTCACTATCTGGCCTCCAAGGTACAGCAGCAAGGTTGCGCACTTGTCGCCACGCGCATGTACTTCGACGAGAACAATCGCGTGAAGATCCAGATCGGACTGGCCCGCGGCAAGAAGATGTATGACAAGAGGGCCGATATGGCCAAGCGGGATATGGACCGGGAGATTCAACGTGCCCTGAAGGAGAGGGGACGCTAACTGAGGCACGCCATCTGCGGCGTTGCTTTGGCCCTCGTGTACCATCAGTACACGTCGGGCCAAAGCGCCTTGCAGCTGTCGCACCTCAGCGCGTTTGAAGTGGCCTGTGCCCCTGCCTGGACGAAACCGTGCGGACGTTTAAACGACTTGGGCTGTTGGTGGCCGGAACTGCGGCGCAAAACGCCTTGCGCCCGACTCGCCTCAGCGCGTCTGGGGACATTGGGACGCCGGGCCAAAGCGCCTTGCAGCTGTCGCATCTCAGCGTCTCTGAGGGCAACAGCGGATTCCTCCTGCTTCTCCCTCGTGCAAGAAAAAGGGCCCTTGCGGGCCCTTTTTTAGTCGGCGAGGAATTTCTCCAGCTCGTCCCAGCGCTCGATGGCGGCGGAGCGGCCTTGAAGGTAGAGGTCGAGGAGCTTGGCGCCGTCGTGTTCCATGTTCGCCACCGACACGGGACGTGCCGGGGCGAGTACGAAAGCGTTGCCGGCCTGCTCTTGACCCCAGATGTACTCGCGCTGGGCGTTGTAGCGCTCGGGCCTTGTCTCGATGGCCTCCAGATAGTAGGGGAAGTCACCGTAGAGCTTCTTGGCGGCGGGCAGCAGGGGTACCGAATGCTTCCTGTAGGAGCGTTCCTGCGTGAGTACGACCACTGCTTTGTCATTGCCGGGCTCGGCGAGCGCGCGCTTGAGCGGCACCGAGTCGGTCGTGCCGCCGTCGAGCAGAAGCCGCCCGTCGATGTCGACCATGCGCGACACCACGGGCAGGCTTGCCGAGGCGCGCACGTAGTCGAGCTTCTCGGGCAGGCTGGTGATCTCGATGTAATCGGGCTGGCCGAACGTGACGTCGCTCACCACGGCATAGAGACGCGTGGGGTTGGCGTTGAAGGCCTTGTAGTCAAAGGGGTCGAGGTCGTTTTGCACCTCGTTGTAAAGAAACGTGGTACCCACGATATTGCCGGTCTTGGCGAGCTGGTAGGCGCTCATATAGCGCTTGTCGTCGCGGAAGGCCAGGTTGATGCGGCAGCTGCGGCCGAGCTGACCTGCGAGGTAGTTTGTGGCCATGAGGGCACCGGCCGACACACCCCATGCCGTGGAGAAGCCCGCAAGGCCGCGCTCCATGAAGACGTCGAGCACGCCGGCGGTAAAGATGCCGCGGAAACCGCCGCCTTCAAGTACGAGCGCAATGTCGTTTCTCATGGTGCCTCCTTGTTGGCAGTGTAAGTCTGCCATGCAGTGTACCCCACATGTGGTGTGCGTCAACGTCTCGCGATTGACAGCGAGCACCTTCGGGAGGTAGTATCTCCTTTCCACATGAGGCTGTATGCCCATGCAATGCGCGGGTCTCAAGACTCGCGCGGCACTCTGACAAGGTGGAACGCTTCGCACCTCGCACACGGGGGCGACTGGTTTCGACATGGTCATTCTGAGGGGGGCAGCAAGCCGAGGTCTCCTCACCTCGCAAAACAGGGGTACTTGTCAAAATAAATGACAATCGTTCTAGCTACGCCCTCGCTGCTTAATTAGTCAGCGACGTCAACCCGGGGTTTATCCCCGACTCCGGCGCGACGCCATTCTAGGGGATTGCTCGTGGGATCGTAGTCTGTATAGCCCACGCTAAGACCGAACGGACTGGACTCAAGGCTGCCTGACGCCGTGCGGCTGCGAGTCGAGACTTAAACGGAATCTGAGCTTGGAGATACCGCCCAGGGTTTGGCCATGGACCGGAGTTCGATTCTCCGCGCCTCCACCATCGTCTATAGCAAGGAGGGCGCCCCGTGCGGGACGCCCTCCTTTTGTTTGTCTATGGCACAAAACTGCACAAAACCCTGTTCAGGCCGTATTTTAACCAGTCAGGCCTATGCCAGCTTCTTCCAGCCCACGCACTCGGCCTGGATGCGCAGCAGCTCCTGCAGGCCGGGTTCAGCCAGGTCGAGCATGGCGTTGAGGCGCTCACGGCTGAAGGGGGTGCGCTCGCCGGTGCCCTGGATCTCGATGAACTCGTGACGGCCGGTGTAGGCCAGGTTCATGTCGATCTCGGCCTGGGAGTCCTCGGAATAGTCGAGGTCGAGAAGGAGGCATCCCCCCACCATGCCCACCGACAAGGCCACAACCTGGTCGATTAGCGGGATGCGCGAGATCTTCTTGGCGTCCACCATGGCGGCGAAGGCGTCGTAGAGAGCCACCCAGGCGCCGGTCACGGCAGCGGTGCGCGTGCCGCCGTCGGCGTTGATGACGTCGCAATCCACGGTTACGGTGTATTCGCCCAGGGCTTTCATGTCGCACACGGTGCGCAGGCTGCGGCCGATGAGGCGCTCGATCTCCATGGAGCGGCCCTTGCGTGCGGAGGTCTCACGACGCGAACGCGTGGTAGTGGAGCAGGGGAGCATTGCGTACTCGGCGCTCACCCAGCCCGCATGGGCATCCCTGCGCCACTTGGGCACGCCCTCCTCTATGGTGGCGCAGCAAATGAGCTTCGTGGCGCCGAACTCCACCTGGCAGGAGCCCGATGCGTGGGGCATCACGGCGCGCGTGAGGGTGACGGGGCGGATGCCGCCGTCGGGGCGGCCGTAGCTGCGCTCGGCGGGTGCGGCGGGCGTGGGATCCTTGAACATAACGGGCATCTGTCTTGCGTTCCTTTCTTTGCGAGAGCAATGGGTGTGGGGATTGGCCCCGACGAAGGTGTGGGGGTTTTCTTTACGGTTCGTGCACGAGCTCTTCGAGCTCGGAGATGTCGATGTGCTCGATGCTGGTCAGGCCGCCGCCGAAGATGAACTTGCCTGCCGCGGCAAACGCGGTGATGTCGTCGCTCGTGGTGGCGAAGCGATGGCGCACGCCGGCCTCAGGCCCTACGAGCTGGTTGCGCCTGGCCAGGGTCTCGGCCACCTCGCGCGCCGTCTCCTCGGCGGAGCTCACGATGTTGAGGTCGCGGCCGAACGCCTCATGGATGGCGGGGGCCAGCAGCGGGAAGTGCGTGCAGCCCAGCACGAGGGTGTCGATGTCGGAGCGCAGAAGCGGATCTAGCCCCGCGCGCACGGTGCCCAGGGCGTCAGGCGTGAGAAAGACGTCGCGGTCTTCCAGCCAGTCTTGGTGTAGGTGGTACCCCGTGGCGAGCTCCTTCTCCACGAGCGGAACGAAGCTGGGGGTCGCCAGGGAGTACACGTTGACGCCGGCGTCGAGCTGGTGGATGGCGCGTGCGTAAGCGTCGCTTTCAATGGTAAGGGGTGTGGCGATGACGCCGATCTGCCCGGTGACGCTGGCCTGGATGGCCGCTCGGGCCCCAGGTCCGATGACGCCGATCACAGGCACCCCGAACGTGCGCTGCGCCAGGGGCAGGGCCGCGGCGGTGGCCGTGTTGCAGGCGATGACCATGAGCTTCACGTTTTGGGCAGTGAGCCAGGCGCCGATCTGGCGCACGAAGGAGCGGATCTCCTTGGCCGGGCGCACGCCGTAAGGGCAGCGTTTTGTGTCGCCTACGTAGAGAATGGACTCGTGGGGCAGCAGCGTCTTGATGGCGCGCGCGACGGTGAGACCGCCCATACCCGAGTCGAAGATGCCGATAGGGGCGTCTTTGGCTGTGCCGCCTATGTGGCTGCGACCAGCCGCAATGTGCAGGGAGTCCGTGATGCACCGCCTTTCTGAAGAGATGCCCGCACGCAACGGCGGGCGACTGCAACATTTTATTGTAGCCCAGGAGGGCCTCGGGGTCGCCTTCAGTCCTTGGGAGATTGGCTGTTGCTTTGCAAGCAAGGCATATATGGGGTGCGGGGCGGTCATATCATACTGTGTCTGGCTGTTCTGTTTGTCTGCGTTCAACGAGGGCGTGAAACCAATGTCGAGGTTCCTTATCGCTTCCGATGCGTTCAAAGGCACACTCACCTCACTTGAGGCGGGCCGTGTCATGTCTGACGCTATCAAAGCGACGCTGCCCGATGCGAAAACGCGTTGTATCGCGCTTTCCGACGGTGGTGACGGCACGATGGAGGCGATGCTCGCGCATAGTTCCGGTGAGGTCGTGCATGCCCGTGTGAGCGGCCCCGTCAGCATGACGGTCGACGCGCCCTATGCGATTCTGCCCGATGGCACGGCGGTCATCGAGATGTCCGCAGCGTGCGGCATCAAGCTCATTCAAGAGGGCGTGAGCACGGGTCGCACCACCACGCACGGCGTGGGCGAACTGTTGCTCGACGCGGCTTCGCGCGGCTGCTCTAAGGTCATTCTGGGTTTGGGCAGCTCTACCACCACCGATGGTGGCGTGGGTGCTGCGTATGCGTGCGGCGTCAAGTTCTTCGACCGCTACGTCGAGCCGTTTGAACCGGTGGGCGCCACGCTTGACGCGGTGCAGACCGTGGACGTGTCCGATCTCGACCCGCGTGTGAAAGCTCTGGACATTCAGGTGCTTTGCGCCGTGGAGAACCCTCTGTGCGGCACGATGGGTACAAGTGCCACGTACGCTCCCAACAAGGGCGCGTTGCCCACGGTGGTCCAGGCCCTTGACCGCAACCTCGCCCACCTGGCCGATGTCGTGAAGAGCTGCGTGGGTGTCGACATGCTCGATGTTCCCTGTGGCGGCGCCGGCGGCGGCATGGGTGCGGGCATGGCGGCCTTCTTCGGGGCCCGGCCCTGTCTGGCCATCGATGCCGTGCTCGATATCGTTGATTTTGACTCCCGCCTTGCGGGCGTGGACTATGTGGTGACGGGCGAGGGCTGCTTCGACACGCAGAGCCTGCACGGCAAGGTTGTGAGCGGCGTGGCACGTCGCTGCAAGGCTGCGGGCGTTCCGCTCATTGCTGTGGTGGGGTCGATGGACCCGGCCCTCGCTGAAGTGGGCAAGTCCATGGGCGTCACCACGTTTGCCGTGCTCAACCCCAGTAACCGCCCGCTGTCCCAGCTGACGCAGCATCCCCGTTCGCGCCTTTCGCGAGCAATGACCCGCGTCGCCGAGCTTATCGCACAAGGCGCCGACCTGCCGGGCGTCATTGAGCCGGCTCGCGAAGACTCATAGTACGAGCTGTATTTCCAAGGAGGACCCATGTCCCACAACGGCAACGATCGCAGAGGCCCCATGCAGGGCAACATCCCTGGTCAAGGGACATTTCCCAGCCAGGATGGCCCCGCGCGCCCCAGCGCCCGTCGTCAGCCGGCATCGCGTTCCTCGTATGCGGCGGCCCCGCAGGGAGCTTCCGCCTACTCCCGTGACAACGTTCACGGGCGCTATACCTCTGGCAAGAGCAAGTCCACCACGCGCCGCAACGTGCTCATCGGCGCCGGTGTTGCAGCCGGCGTGCTCGTGGTGGGCGGCGTGGCCGCCGCCGCGTCGTTTGTGAACTCAATCGGCAGCCGTCTCAACGAGGGTGTCGACGACACGACGAAGGCCGTGCTCCAGGACCAGCAGGTTGCAGCCCAGGAGCTTGTGAGCAACTGGACCGACACCTCGCCTTTCTACATGCTGCTCCTGGGCGTCGACTCCATGGAGGAGCGTCTCGACGACGACGAGGAGTATGGCTCCGACCCGTCCAACTACCGTTCCGACACCATCATTTTGACCCGCATCGACCCGGGCAAGAAGATTGTGACGCTCGTGTCCATCCACCGCGACACCTACTGCCCCGAAATCGACGGCAAAATCAACTCCTACTATGCCCGCGGCGGCGCCTCGGCTGTTATCGAGAAGATCTCCGACTTCGCCGAGGTCCCCGTGTCGCACTACGCCGAGGTCAACATCGACGCCCTTGTCGCTGTGACTGATGCCCTCGGTGGTGTGGAAGTCGACGTGCCTTACGAGATCAATGACACCGAGTACATG
>JAHZHK010000065.1:0-4514 GCA_019420325.1 Coriobacteriaceae bacterium
GGGGGGGGGGGGGGGGGGGGGGGGGGGGGGGGGGGGGGGGGGGGGGGGGGGGGCCATCGACATCATGGTCGAGCGCATCGTCGACGCTCAGAGCGTTGGCGTCGACACCGTTTCGGGCGCTACCATCACTTCCCAGGGCATCATCGACGCCGTGACCGACGCTGCCCAGCAGGCAGGTGCCCCCGAGGCTTTCTTTGCTGCCGTTGAGACCGAGAAGTCCACTGAGACGGTCGAGCTTGAGGCCGACGCCATCGTCGTGGGTGGCGGCGGTGCTGGCATGAGCTGCACCATCCGTCTTGAGGAGCAGGGTAAGCATGTCATCCTGCTTGAGAAGACCTACCGTCTGGGCGGCTCCATCTCCGTGTCCGGCGGCAACCAGGTCGTGTGCGGCTCCCAGCTGCAGATTGACTGCGGCGTGACCGAGGACACCCCTGAGCAGATGATCGCCGACTTCCAGGAGAACGGCGAGAACATGTGCGACGAGGAGCTCATCAGCCTGTACGCCTACAACGTGGGTGAGGTCACCGACTGGCTCAACCAGACCTATGACCTGGAGTACAACACCGACGCCGGCCTGCACCAGCTCGCCGAGTACACCTACAACCGCGAGCTCGCCTACATGGGCGGCGGCTACATGGCAGCCGAGACTCTGAAGGAGACCATCGCCGGCACCGACTGCGACGTCATGACCAACACCCGTGCCGTGGCGCTGCTGACCGACAATGGCGCTGTCGTGGGTGTGAAGGCCGAGGGCGCCGACGGCACCACCTATGTCATCCATGCCGATTCTGTCGTGCTGGCCACCGGTGGCTACGGCAATGCCGAGGACTGGCTCACCGAGGAGCTCGCCGAGCACTCCCTGTACTACGGCCTGCTGACCTCCACGGGCGACGGCCTCACCATGGCCACGGCCGACGACGTCGACGCGGCTACGACCATGCTCGACTACGCCAAGCTCTATCCCAACGGCGTCGAGGTCTCCAAGCACCGCGCCAAGTCCACCATCGACGGCAACCTCGTCGTGTGGCCGATGAGCGCCATCCTGGTGTCCCCCGAGGGCGAGCGCGTCGTCAACGAGAAGGACTCCAACCACCACATCCTCGAGGTCGAGCAGCAGCAGACGGGCTCCATGCTCTTCCTGCTCATGGACGCCGAGAACTGGGATGCCTGGTACGCGAAACTGCCTGGTACCGGCTTCAACATGAAGGCCGTCGAGGGCTACCTTGAGGCAAACGGCTCCTCCACGCCCATCTTCGCCCATGCCGACACCCTTGAGGAGCTCGCTGGCCTCGTAGGCATGGACCCGGCTGTGCTCACGCAGACCGTGGAGGACTACAATGCTGGCGTTGAGGCTGGCCAGGACGAGTTCGGCCGCACGGGCGACAACCTCAAGATGAAGATTGGCGAGGGCCCCTACTACCTGGTTGAGCAGAAGCCCCGTTACGCCACCACCATGGGCGGACTCGTGGTCAACGGCTCGCTCGAGGTTCAGAACAACGCCGGCGAGTCCATCCAGGGCCTGTTCGCCTGCGGCGAGGTCGTGGGCGCCGTCATGGGCTCCAACAGCCCCTCTGGCGCCAACAACGGCTGGGCTCTGACCTCCGGTAAGCTTGCCGCCGACACCATCTGCGCATAAAGGCGCGTACATAAACGTCGAGTAGGGGAGAGATCCCGCCCGGCAGCACTGGCAAACGAAGGAGGGCGTCCCCATGACGGGGGCACCCTCCTTTTTGTGTTACTTGGCGATGAGCAAGATGAACTAAATAACATACATTCCAAGTACTGAGATGTATGTTATTTGATAAAACCCCAGTTGGCAAAAAACTTGTTTCATTGAAATGTATGTTAAATGCAAAGCAGACGATATAAATGAGAGAACGGTAGTGTTCCTGTGCCTAGCGAGATGGTTGGACGCTGACTGATCTCGATTGCGCAATCGCACGGAGAGGCGCGCGTACTCATACGGCGGCGATGCAGCGACAGTAAGGGAGTGCCCCAAACCTAGCTGACAAACAAAAAAAGAGCCAATACGGCTTGTGGGATGGCGACGCCCTACTCTCCCACAGGGTTGCCCCTGCAGTACCATCGGCGCGTGTGGGCTTAACTTCCGGGTTCGGTATGGGACCGGGTGTACCCCCACAGCAAGAATCGCCAGCCCACAAGAAGCATTGGCTCTCGTGGACGTCCTTTGCGCTAAGCGCTAAGGACAAGAAAGAATTATGCACCCATAATCGCGAAGAGACAAGTACAATCTTTCGGATTATGGGTGCATCACATGTTAAACACAACTAGGACCTTACATAATGCCGAGCATGGGGGCGGCGACGAGGGCAAGGCCGCATGCGGTAGAGAAGGCGTAGGCAGCACGGCCGGCAGCTTCGGTGCGGTTGCGGTCAAGCATGATGGCGCCGCCCAGGGCGATGATGAGACCGATGCCGATGGCGAGAATGGTGAACAGCATAGGTGGTGCTCCTTTCAATACAGCGCGTGATTTCTTGTGTTTGAAGGCGGCCCTTCCGTCTTCTCTTGCGCGCTTTACTTCGTTTGACAAAGCGCACTATACCCATCTTTTTGGTTCAAATCCGTTATAAAACCAACGATTTTCTGTTAAATATAAACCGCTCATGTCAAAACATCTACCGTTCACCTCTGTGATGGGTTTGAGTGCAAACGGTGGCCGCGCTATGGTGGACGGCGTTATCCATGCGCGTGCATTCCCTATGCGCGCCCTGAGAAGGAGCTTGGATATGGACTTCTACTACATCATGCGAAGCGTTTTGTTCGAGGGTCTCGATCGCAGCCAGGTGGAAGCACTCTTTGGGTGCCTCAAGCCCGAGCTTCGCAATTACTCGCGTGGCGACGTTATCTACCGCGCGGGAGACGCCATTACGCGCATGGGCATGGTGCTCGAGGGGGCGGTGCGCGTCGAGTGTGCGAACGTCTGGGGCGAGAACACATTGCTTGTCATGGTGGAGCCAGGCAAAACCTTCGGCGAGGCCTATGCCGCCGGAGCTCCCACCGAGCCTTTGCTTATCGACATCGTGGCCGACAAGGACAGCGAGATTCTCATGTTTGACGTCGAGCGGTTCATGTCGCCGTGTATGATGGGCTGTGAGCGTCATCGCAAGGCCCAATACAACTTCACGCGTCTCCTTGCCTTGCGCAACATCGAGCTCTCGCGTCGCACCTTCGTCACGGCCCCGCGTACCATTCGCGAAAAGGTGCAGTCGTACCTGTCTTTCCAAGCTGCCAGACACGGCTCTTCGTCGTTTGACATCACCGTCAATCGCGAGCAGATGGCGGCGTACCTGGGCGTCGATCGCAGTGCCCTGTCGGCGGAGCTTTCGCGCATGAAGGCGGAGGGCCTTATCGACTACCACATGCGTCACTTCACCATCTTTGAGAACGCCAAGGTGGACAACAGGTGATGGGCAAGGCGGTCTGGCCGTCCAAACATATCAAGAACCCTGCCAAATCCTGCATGCGCCGCCTGCCGATATGCCATTTGTCCCGCTGTGAGCGGACATATTGCCCGACGTGCTAGAATCTCCTCCGCTTGCTTGTCGCAGACATATGCGCCCCGTGCGCTCGACATTTCTAAGGACTGGTTCTTTATGGGAAAGTATTTCGGCACCGACGGTTTCCGCGGCGAAGCGGGCGTGGGCCTTACGGCCGAGCACGCCTTTAAAATCGGCCGCTTCCTGGGCTGGTACTACGGCCAGCTCAAGCGCCTGACCCGCCAGCTGCATCCTGGCGACGATGAGCCGTGCCGCGCACGCATCGTCATCGGCAAGGACACGCGTCGTTCCAGCTACATGCTTGAGTATGCCCTGGCCAGCGGTATCGCTGCCAGCGGTGGCGACGCATATACCATGCACGTCACCACGACGCCCAGCGTTGCCTATGTCGCCCGCACCGAGGATTTTGACTGCGGTGTCATGGTGAGCGCCTCTCACAACCCGTACTACGACAACGGCATCAAGCTCATGGACGGCAATGGCGAGAAGGCCGGCGACGACCTCATCGCCCTCGTTGAGGCCTACCTTGACGGCGAGGTCGACTGCCTGGGCTTCAAGGGCTCTGAGCTTCCTTGGGCCACGGGCGCCGAGGTGGGCGCGGTCGAGGATCACTTCGCCGGCCGCAACCGCTACGTGGGCTTCCTCATCTCGCAGGGCATCTTCTCCCTGCGAGGCAAGCGCATCGGCCTGGACTGCGCCAACGGCGCCTCCTGGTCCATCGCACGCAGCGTGTTCGAGTCCATGGGTGCGAAGGTCTACACCATCGGCTGCGAGCCCGACGGCACCAACATCAACGCCGGCGTGGGTTCCACACATATCGAGGCCCTGCAGGAGCTCGTGCGCGCCGAGGGCCTGGACTGCGGTTTTGCCTACGATGGCGACGCCGACCGCTGCCTGGCCGTTGACGAGCACGGCACCCTGATTGACGGCGACAAGATCATGTACATCTGCGCCCGCTACATGAAGGACAAGGGCCATCTTGTGCCCAACGAGGTC
>JAHZHK010000065.1:4524-9030 GCA_019420325.1 Coriobacteriaceae bacterium
GGTCACCACGACCGTCATGAGCAACCTGGGCCTCTACAAGGCCCTTGACGAGGCCGGTATCGAGTATGCCCAGACGCAGGTGGGCGACCGCTACGTGTGGGAGCACATGCGTACCTCCGGCGGCCGTATCGGCGGCGAGCAGTCGGGTCACATCATCTTCGGCAAGCTTGCCACCACGGGCGACGGCATTCTCACCTCCATCAAGCTCATGGAGGCTGTCATGGGTCGTAAGTCCACGCTCGGCGAGCTCGCAGCTCCCGTGCACACCTACCCCCAAGTGCTCATCAACGTGCGCGTGAGCGACAAGAAGGCCGCTATGGCCGACCCCGACGTCGTTGCCGCTGCCGCCAGCGTTGAGAGCGCTCTTGCCGGCGATGGTCGCGCTCTCGTGCGCGCCTCGGGCACCGAGCCGCTCGTGCGCGTGATGGTGGAGGCCGCCACCGACGAAATTGCCCGCGAGCAGGCACAGCGCGTGGTGGACGTCATCCGCGAGAAGGGCTGGGCCACCGAGTAGGCGGCCCAACACTGGCGCTCGACACTGTCGATTAGGCGGGGAGCGCCAGTGCCGCAACCTTTCTGCCAAGGAGCAGCTCCGACGCTGATGCTCGGCACCTCATCGCACCGCATTCAAGCACACAAAAAGGGAGGCTGTCAGCAAGTTCATCTGCAGGCAGCCTCCCTTCGTTTGCGCTGGTATGTCCAAAAAGCCAGCTACTCGCCGCGCTCAGTACCCCAGAAGAACAGGGCCACGGTGCCCGGGCCCGTGTGTGCGCCGATTGTGGTGCCGATGTAGAACGTCTCGATGTCGTGCACGTTGGGGAAGCGCTCGCCGATGAGGTCGGCCACGGCCTTGGCGTCGTCTTGGCATGCGCTCTGCGAGATAAAGACGCGGCCCGCATAATCCAGGCCGTTCTCGGCCGTCTCGGCCATGCATTCCACGATGCGCTTGACAACCTTCTTCTTGCCGCGCAGGTTCTCGCGCTGGATGAGCTTGCCGTCCTTGTTTACGTCGAGCAGGGGGCAGATGTTGAGCAGGTTGCCGATGTGGCCCGTCAGGGGCTTAACACGTCCGCCCTTGATGTAGAACGTAAGGTCGGTGGAGAAGAACCAATGGCGCAGACGGCGCTTGTTGGCCTCGGCCCAGTCGCGCACCTCGTCGATGGTCTTGCCCTGGGCGCACATGTCGGAGAGGGTCTGCATGAGTAGGCCGTAGCCGCTCGAGGCAGCCAGCGAGTCGATGACATAGAGCTTGCGGTCGGGGTACTTGGGTGCTAATTCGGCGGCTGCCTCGCATGCCGCCTCGTAGGAAGACGAGATGCCCGAGGACAGCGAGGCGTGCAGCACGTCCTTGCCCTGCTCCAGGAAGTTGCCGAAATACTCGAGGTAGTCGCCCGTGCCCACGGCGGCCGTCTTGGTGTCGGCACCGTTTGCCATGGCGCGGTAGAAGTCCTCGAAGGGGATGGACTGACCCAGATCGTCGCGATAATCGCAGCCATCGAGCATGAAGTGGAAGCAGATGTGCTTCACGTCGATGGCTGCAAGTTTCTCGGCGGAAAGGTCGGCTGTCGACTCGCAGCTCAGGATGAAATCGGACATGGGGTCTCCTTGTGGGCGCAGTGGCGCGCTCTATTCCTTGTGATCGTTGTAGGCGGCGCAGATGATGTCGACGCAGGCGTTGTTTGAGAGCTTGTGCGTGTCGAGCGACAGCGTGTACTCGCGCACGTCGTGCCACTGCTTGCGTTCCACGTAGTAGGAAAGGTAGGACTGGCGCATGACGTCGATGCGGCGCAGCTCGTGGCGTGCGGCGGCCCTGTCGTCGGTGCCAAGCACCGTGCAGGCGCGTTCGACGCGCGTCTCCTCGTCGGCGTGGAGGAACACGCTCAGCACTTCGAAGCCGGCGTCCTCGAGAATCTCCTTGGCGCAGCGGCCGAGCATGACGCAGGGGCCCTTTTTGGCCAGCTCGATGATGGCCTGGCTCTCGTAGGTGAAGATGGTGTCTTTGTCGTCATAGGCGATGGGGCTGATGGCCTTGAGGAAAGCGCCGACCTTGGAGATGCGCTCCTCATCGTCCTCCACGAGCCCCTGCTCGATGCCGCTCTTCTTGGCGGCATGCTTGATGATGTCCTTGTCGTAAATCTCGACGCCGAGCTTCTTGGCCAGCGCGCGTCCTACCGTGTGGCCGCCCGCCGCGTACTCACGGTCGATGGTAATGATCTTCATGGCTTGCTCCGTCTCACCTGGAAGATGATGTTGCACTCCGCTGATTATACGCAGTGCAAGGTTTCAAGAGCCGACACAGCCAATAAAAAAGGCCGCGGGGCAATCCCGCGGCCTTAGATGACGCACTGTAAGAGGCCGGTTCGGCTTACTTCTCCGCGGCCTGGACCTCGCCGCCGGCGAAGTCGGAGATCATGCCGCGGCGCATGCGCTCGGCAGCCATCATCTCAACGGCGTCAACGTACTCGCGGCCGAGCTCGGGATAGTCGCCGCGGTACGCCAGGATACGGGCGTCGGCGGGGCAGACGGTGACGCACTGGCCGCAGCGCACGCAGGCGTTGTTGTGCAGGCAGAGGTTGTTGTCATCGAAGGAGATGGCCTCCATGGGGCAGCGAGCGATGCAGGCGCCGCAGGAGATGCACTTCTCGGGGTCGTACTTGAGCAGGTAGGCGCTCACGTTGACGTTGGCGTGAGCCTGACCGCCCATGGCCTTGAAGCCGGAGAGGTTGCCGCAGCAGTCGCCGTGGCACATGCACATGATGTCGACGTCCTTCATCGAGAGGGACTCGGGCACCATGCCGGCGTCCATGCACTTCTCAACCATGGCGATGGCCTCGTCCTGGCTGATGAGACGGCCGATGCCGACCTCGTCGAAATAGGTGGCCAGCTCGCCGAAGGACAGGCAGGTCTCGAAGGGGTGGTCGCCGTCGCCGTGGCACATGGGCACACCGAGGGACTTCCACATCAGGCGGCACTGGCAGGGAGAGACGGTGATCTGCTCGTTGGACTGGATGATGGCCTTCCAGTCCATGTTCTGGGCGAGCTCGCCCTCCTCCACGACGTCGGCGCTCACGGGGTAGGTGTGGAACAGCGGCACGAGGGCCTCGAAGGACTGGCCGGGCTCGGCACCGCCGATGCCCTGGGCGTCGAACTCAGCGGCAGCGGCGTAGGCCTCGGGAGCGTCGGCCACACCGTCGGAGTCGCCGCCGTTCTCGAAGTAGGCACGCAGCTCGTTGAACTCCCAGAAGCCGTTGATGTAGGGGAGCAGGTGGTAGACGTCGTGGCCGGAGCGGTGGGCGCGCATGATCATGCCGCGCATGGCCAGGTCGTCGAGGATCTCCTTGCACTCCTCAACGGGGCGGCCGGAGAGGTAGTGGTACTCAAGGGCGTCGAACTGCACGTTGATCGGCATCTCGATCTCGTGCTGGGCGTCCTCCTCGCTCCACAGGTACTGGATCATCTGGTAGGAGGTCTCAACGGGCGTGGAGCCGATGCCCTGGCCGATGCGGTTGAGGTGGTTGCGCAGCTTGACGTACACGGCGGGCACGACGGTGCCGTCGGGAAGCACGGCGTCCTCAATCTCGTCGAGGGGCAGGACGTCGTTCACCTTGTCGATGAGGTTGCTCATGGGCTCGTCGGCCAGCTCGGGAAGGACGTTTGCGTAGGCGGACTCGCGAGTGGTGTGGGGTGCAACGACGTTCTCGCCCCAGTAGGTGCTCGGGTCCTCGAGCTCAAACTGGAATGCGGGGTCGGCTGCGGCCTCGTCAGCCCTGGCAACGACGGGGGTGCCCATGTCGATGCCGGCAGCAGCCATGGCGCCCATAGCGGCCATGCCGCCCACGAAGGTCCTGCGGGTCACGTCGGAAGTGCTCATAGTATATGTCCTCTCCTTTTAAATCCCATTGTCTTGCCGCGCCTCTCCCAAAGCGCCCTTGGCAAGACATCTCATCTCGCATACTATGCGGCGTGTTTGGGGCTGCCTATAACCCACCGCCAATTCGTTTGGACACGCAGGGCGCGTTGCGACAAAAGTTGGACGAAAGGCGTCTCGATGGCTAAAATTGTTACGATTTGAACCGCGCGTATCTTGCGCGTTTGAGATACTTTGACGCTTGATAGGGGAGAGAACGGGGACGGGGGAGCAACGTGAATAGAAAGGACCTTGTGCGCCGGCACCTGGCCGAGACGCTCATGGACATGTGCGACGAGGGCGCTCTGCTTTCCACCGTCACCGTGAGCGACATCGTGGCGCGGGCCGACATTGCACGCCAGACGTTTTACAACCACTTCGCCGACCTGGATGAGCTGGTCTTTTTCACGGCAGCGCTGCCGATGGCCCTCGAGAGCAACCCCTTTACCGACATCGAGGCAACGCGCAGGGTCTACGAGCGCGTGGCGCGGCACAAAAGCTTCTTTATCCAGCTGCCCAACCAAACGGGCGAGAACAGCTTCCGGGTGCTGTGCAACGCATGGCTGCGTCGCACCTATCGGGAGAGGTACGTGCGACCC
>JAHZHK010000065.1:9040-15887 GCA_019420325.1 Coriobacteriaceae bacterium
CCCTGCCAGCCACCGAGCGAGCTTATCGCGAGATGTGCATTGACATGTACTGTTTCGGCAGCACTGAGGCGTTCCTCGCCTGGTGCGCCTCAGGCATGAAAGCCCCGGTTGAAGCACTCGTACGCGCCGTGTACGACATGACGCCGGCGTTTGCCAAACCTGACCGCGAGGCCCTTCCCGCTCGACCCAAGGTGTCATAAGGGTCCGGCCGCGCCCGAATGACGCAAAGGTGCAGGCGCGATGTGCCGCCAAGATGCTTATTCGCCCGCCTTGGGCTGTCTGGGGCCACGACGCAGATGAGCCGTCCTTATGATGCGGGTGCCTTTTGCGGAAGGATTGCCATGGTCGTCCATCTGTTGCCGCCCCTGCGTGACAATCGCGTCACTGTGGGCGTGTCTGGCCGGAGGGTCCCCGCGTTATCGGATAAAATGCCAGGCTAGATGATGCCGCGCGGATTTGCCATGCCGTGCGGCGGTGTATGCCTGGCTTTGGGGGCGGTGTGGATGGCGCGTGTTTTGGTGGTGGAGGACGACAGGGCGATTAGCGAGGGCCTCGCCGCCCTTTTGCGAGCCGACGGCCACGAGGTGCGTACGTGCGCTCGACAGGATGATGCCCTGAGTGAGCTTGCCGCCGGCTCAATTGACCTTGCCCTTGTTGACATCTCCCTCGAGCAGGGCAACGGCTTTGCCGTATGTGCCGCCGCCAAGGCTCCCAGCTGCCCAAACAAGCCTGCCGTCATCTTCCTCACGGCCTCGGACGACGAGTACAGCTGCGTTGCCGGACTTGACATGGGCGCCGACGACTACGTGTCCAAACCCTTCCGTCCCCGCGAGCTGCTGAGCCGCATCCGCAGCGTGCTGCGTCGTTCGTCAGGCTCGTCTCAGACCCTCACCTTGGGCGACGTCGAGATTGACGCCTCCTGCGCCACGGTGCGAAAAGCCGATCGCGACCTGGCCCTTTCGGCGCTCGAGTACCGGCTTTTGCTGCTCTTTGCCCAAAACCCCGGCAGGCTCGTCACGCGCGAGCGTCTGCGCGATGCCATTTGGGACGACGCGGGCGAATATGTGAGTGACAACACGCTCAACGTCTATATCAAGCGCCTGCGCGACAAGGTGGAAGACGACCCCGCCAAGCCAGTGCTTATCCAGACGGTGCGCGGCCTGGGATATCGCGCGCAGGGGTAAGCGGGGTCCACTTGACTCGCGGCCAGACGGCCCGACAGTTCGGCAGCCCGACGGTTCTCGTTCGGCCCCGCCCGCGCCTCTGCTCCTGCACGCCTGCAGATGAAAGGTCCTGCCCATGCAGTCTCTGCACAACCCCTCGTTTGTAAAACGCCTGCTTATCGAGTGCGCGTGCACGGCCGTCATCGCTATGGCCGCCTTGGCGAGCTCTGGTCGCGTCGCCGCCATGTGGGCGGGGATTGCGGGGGCGGCGGGCATTGTCTTCTTTACGGTCGTTTCCGAGAAGCGCTACCGCGAGATGACGCAACTGTCTTGCGAGGTAGACGAGGTGCTGCGGTCGGGCCGCACCATCGACTTGGCCGATTATCGCGAAGGCGACCTGGCTATCCTCAAGAACCAGCTGGCGAAGATGGTGGACGCCCTGCGCGAGAAGACGGCGCGCCTGGGACAGGAGAAGTCCGACCTGGCACATGCCCTGGCCGACGTGTCGCACCAGATACGCACCCCGCTCACGGCCATGGGGCTCACCCTGGCTGTGGCGCAGGAGACTGACGACGAGCGTGCTCGTGCGCGTGCCCTGCGCGAGCTCGAGGGGATGATCGAGCGTGTGGGCTGGCTCGTAAGCGCCTTGCTCAAGCTCGCAAAGGCAGACGCCGGGGCCATAACGGTGCAGGCAACCTGCGTCGAGGCACGCCAGGTGGTGGCCCGGGCCATGGAGCCGCTTGCTGCCTCGCTCGACCTGCGCGGTGTGACCTGCGAGGTCAATTACGAGGGTGACCCTTGCTTCACGGGCGACATGGCCTGGTCGGCCGAGGCCCTAGAGAACGTGCTCAAGAACTGCATGGAGCACACGCCAGCCGACGGCACTATTCGAGTCGACGTGCGCCAAGACGCCCTTGCCTGCCGCATCCGTGTGACCGACACGGGCCCCGGCATCGCCCCTGAGGACCTGCCGCATGTGTTCGAGCGCTTTTATCGTGGCAAAGGCTCGGCTATGGCCACGGAAGGGGAACGGGCTGACGGCCCTCGCGCTCAGGGCTTCGGCATAGGCCTTGCGCTCGCCCAGTCGCTCATGGCGGCGCAAGGGGGCACCCTGCGTGCCTCGAATGCGCCTGAGGGCGGGGCGCGCTTCGATTTCACCTTTCCCAGCGTGGTGGTGTAAGACCCAATGGTGTAAGGCCCAATGGTGTAGGGCCCAAAAGTGACGGATGCGTCACGTGCGGGTCACTTGCGTGAAAGTGCAGCCTGTCATTGTGGTAGGCGTCAGGTACTTCCGCCTCAAGATGAAAGGCAAACCATGGACATACTCAACATCCAGCACCTCACCAAGGTGTACGGCAAGGGAGACTGCGCCACCCGCGCTCTCGACGACGTGACGCTTTCGGTGCCCGAAGGGCAGTTTCTCGCCATCGTGGGATCGTCGGGTTCGGGCAAGTCGACCCTGCTGCACCTCATGGGCGGCGTGGACCGTCCCACCTCGGGCAGCGTCTACCTGGCCGGCAACGACGTGTACTCGCGCAACGATGAGCAGCTTGCGGTGCTGCGTCGCCGGGAGGTGGGCATCGTCTATCAGTTCTTCAACCTTATTCCCACCCTTACGGTGCTTGAGAACATGACGTTGCCTGTGGCGCTCGACGGCCGCCCCGTCAACGAGGGGCGCCTGCGCGAGCTTGTGAAGACGCTGGGCCTGGAGGGACGTGAAGACCACCTGCCCAGCCAGCTTTCGGGCGGTCAGCAGCAGCGCGTGGCTATCGGCCGTGCTCTCATGAACTCGCCCGCGGTGCTTTTGGCCGACGAGCCCACCGGTAACCTCGACTCGCGTACTTCGGCCGAGATCATGGCAATCCTGCGCGACGCCAACAAGCGCCTGGGCCAGACGCTCGCGGTCATCACGCACGACGAGTCCATCGCCCTCACCGCCGACCGCATCGTGGCCGTGGAAGACGGCCACATCGTGCGCGACGAGGCGATTCGCTAATGGGGGCCGAGAAAAGCCCGCGGGCCACCGGCGGGGCGGGCGGCGTGCGCCCTCATGTGGTGCGCTCCTTCACCTTGCGCAACCTTGCCAAGAACCGCGCCCGCTCGATTGTCACCATCGTGGGCATTGCGCTGTCATGCGCGCTGCTTGCGGCCGTGCTTCTGTGCGTGAGCAGCCTCACCGCCTACATGCGCGACGTTGAGCTTGCCCGCGACGGCGCGTGGATGGCAAGTGTCACCACGACTGACGAGGACGCGATTGACAAAGCACGCGCCGACGGGCAGGTAAGCGGTCTCACTGACCTTACCCATGTGGGCCAGATGCAATCCTTCGACTCCAGCAAAGAGGACCCCGCCGATGCGGTTTCTGCCCAGCTGCAGATCCAGGCCATCGATGACAGCCTCACTCAGCTCTGCACTATCCAGCTCAGCGACGGTCGCCTGCCGCAAAACTCGCACGAGATCGTCCTCAACAAGAAGTACCAGGGTACGACCGAGCTCACCGACCAGCCCTGCGAGCTCGGCAGCACCTTCTCAGGCGAGCTTGCCCTGCGCTGCCTTGCGGACGACGACGCGCGTCGCCTTGATTTGGGCACGAGCTTTGGCTCTTTTGGAGAGGAGGGCCTGGTGCCTTCAGGCGTCGAGACAACGTATACGGTCGTGGGCTTCTACGACACCGACTGGTCTGCGACCCTCACCTGGAACGGCGGCGACTCTGCGCTTGTCCTTGAGTCCGGCCAGGTCGTGGCCCCCTCGCAGACCTATGAGGGTACCGTTGCGGCGAGCATCCAGGCGTTTTCACCCGCGTTCACGTATGCCGACGCCGACCTCGTGACGGCGCAGGCCGCCCTGGGCGAGGAGGTCGATCACACGGTGTACCTCGCCACTCAGGGGATTTCCACCGTCGGTGACCTTGTGTTGCTCGTGGAGTCGTACTTTGGGACCGATACCACCGTCTTTACGCACGGTCAGCTTCTGCGCTGCCTGTTCATGACCGACAGCCGTTCTCTTTGGGAAACGCTCTATCAGCTTGCGGCTATCGTGTGCGCAGTCATCGTCATCGCTTCGGCGTCGCTTATCTTCAACGCGTTTGCCATTTCGGTAGCCGAGCGCACCCGCCAGTTTGGCTTGCTTTCTTCCATTGGTGCGAGTAAGCGCCAAATCCGAGCCATGGTGTTCTGGGAGGCAATGGCGCTTGCGATTGTGGGCATTCCTGCTGGTCTCTTGCTTGGCGTAGCCGGATCGGCCGTGGTGCTCGGCTCCATCTCCGGACAGCTTGCCAGCGTCTTGGGTGCCAGCACAGATTTCCCCGTTCCATTCACCCTCGCTGTCGACGCGCCCTCCCTTGCCATGGCTGCCCTGCTCGCTCTTGTGGTCGTGATGCTGAGCGCTTGGGTGCCGTCGCGTCGCGCGGCCAGCGTGAGCGCCGTGGAGGCCCTGCGCAACGTGAACGACGTGCGTCTTTCCCGTCGGCAGCTACGCCTTGCCCGCTCATGTGCCTCCGACCCTTGGAAGCCGCGCGCCTTTGAGGTGGGTTCGCATATCCTCGGGGTCCCGGGCACCTTGGCGTCGCGCTCGGCCTCTCGTGGCCCCGCCAAGGCGCGCGTTGCCTCGGCTTCGCTTGCCATCGCCATCGTGCTGTTCGTTACGGCAGGCTCCTTCGGTGATGCGCTCAAGGCGATTGCAGGTGCCACGACCGAGGAATACGATTACGACATCTCAGTTCTGGCATACTCTGGCCAAGACGGTGACGTTTCTCGTGTGCAGGCCGTATACCAGGAGCTTTGCGACGTTGAAGGCGTGCGGGGTCAGGGTGCTGTTGCATTGGTAAGCCTTCCGGCTTCAATGCCTGTTTCCATGGCCGGCCCCGACGCCTATGGCTATGACGACGGTGCGGGCGCCTTCCAATATCAAGTGTCTCTCGTTTTCGTTGATGATGAGGCGTACCGCGTCTATCTCGACCAGCTCGGTCTGAATGCCGACGAGTACCTCGACGCCTCGCATCCCAAGGCTCTTGCGTACAACGAAACCGGCCACAATGGCGGCGTGGGCTACGCGAACCTGCACGAGTATGCAGGTACGGGCACGGTGAGCCTTCTTGCCTACGACCTGCCGGCCGAGGCTTTCGCGCGTGGCCCGTTGTACGAAGGCCTGTATGCAAACGACGGATCGTATGCTGCGGGCGAGGAGCCGAGCGGTGTTTGGGAGATGGTTGTGTCGGATTACGAATACTCTGGTTCCTCCGACGAGGGCGCATCTTCTGACGGTTCGGGGGCAGACTCGCAGGCTGGAGTCTCTGATTCGAGCCAGACCGTGAGGTACCCGCGCTCCGAGTATGCCAAGCCTCTCGCCGACATTGAAGTGGGCGCGGTTGTCGATGAGAAGCCCCATGGCATGTCGCTCAACGTTCAGGCAGGTCTCATCGTGCCTATGTCGTTTGCAAAGACGCTGTTTGAGCAGGTCAACCTGGCTGCTGCGACTATCGACGGCGGCTCCCTTGGATTTTCCGCCTACTTCGATGCCGATGACCCCGCACAGGCGACAAGTGCGATGTACAATGTCATGAACGACTCGGATTTCCTGGGTTACAGCGTCTTCAATGTGGACGACCAGGTCAAGACCCAGACGGACATGGTGACGGTCGTGAACACGCTGTCGTACTCGTTTGCCATAATCCTCGCGCTTGTGGCTGTGGCAAACGTCTTCAACACGCTTGTGAGCAGCTTGCTTCTGCGCCAGCGCGAGTTTGCGGTGCTGCAGTCGGTGGGCATGTCCCGCACGGGCGTGCGTCGCATGGTGATGTGGGAGTGCGTGCGCTTCGGCGCCCGCGGTCTCATCGGCGGCTTGGCGGCGTCGTTTGTGGTGGCGCTGTTACTCCACCGCGGCATGGAGCTTTCGTTCAGGGGACTTGGCTTTACCATGCCTTGGGCATCGGTGGGTATGGCATTTGCCGTCTGCATCCTGGTCACCCTTCTGGCCTGCGCTTATGGTCTCAAGCACGCCAAGACCGACAACGTCGTGGAGGCCCTGCGCATGCAGTAGCTGAAGCGTCGCACTGAATCCATCTGATAGACGAAGGGCGAGCCCGCGATCATGCAGGCTCGCCCTTCTTTGTGTGTAGCCCTGGTCTGACCCATGTAACTGAACTATACTATCGTTATAACGATAGTTGGAGGTGTGCAATGGGGACAATCGAGCTGTATCACGGCTCGTCGCATGTTATCGAGCGCCCGACGTTTGGTCTGGGAAACCCGCGCAACGACTATGGCCTGGGGTTTTACTGTACTGAGACCTTGGCCATGGCCCAAGAATGGGGCTGCGTCGATGGCAACAGCGGCTATGCCAACAAGTATCGTCTTGACCTGGCCGGTCTCGATGTGCTCGATTTGTCGGAAGATGAGGGCTATAACGTCCTCAACTGGCTTGCCGTCCTTCTCGACAACCGTATGGTGAGGCTTTCTGCCGGCCTTCCCAAACAGGCGGCCGAGTATCTTGCCAAGGTGTTCCTGCCGGACTATCGAGATTCCGATGTCATGCGCGGGTATCGTGCGGATGACTCATATTTTGCCTTCGCTTCGGCGTTTCTGTCGGGTGCCATTTCTCTTGAGCAGCTTTGTCGTGCCATGATGCTGGGGGAGTTGGGCGAGCAGGTGGTCGTGCGCTCGTCCCGCGCATTTCAAAGGCTTGAA
>JAHZHK010000066.1:0-4659 GCA_019420325.1 Coriobacteriaceae bacterium
GCAACGAGTAATCCCTCGTGGAAGGGATGGAGGCACCCTCCATACGCTCCTGCTGCACACGCAGCATGTACACGACGTCGAGGTCGGGAAGGAGCGCGTCGAAGTCACGGGTGCTCTTGGCGCCAAGCACGTCGGGGCGGGCCGGCAAGAAGGGGCCCGGGCCCACGAGCGTCACCTCGGCGCCCATCTTAACAAGCGCCGGGGCAAGAGAGCCCACAACACGGGAGTGCACCGAGTCGCCCACGATGCCCACGCGCAGACCGTCGATGTGGCCGAACCGCTTGCGGATGGTATACAGGTCGAGCAGGGCCTGGGTGGGATGGGCGTGCTTGCCGTCGCCAGCGTTGACCACGCGGGCCTGGGAGGTGGCGGCAACGATGTTGGGGGTGCCCGCGTTCTTGGCGCGGCAGATGTACATGTCCACGCCCATGGAATCGAGCGTCTTGACGGTGTCGACGAGCGACTCGCCCTTCACCACCGAGCTCGAGGAGCCTGCAACAGAAAGCGTGTCGGCGCCCAGACGCTTGCAAGCTAGCTCAAAGGAGCTCTTCGTACGCGTGGAGGGCTCGAGGAACAGGTTCACCACCGTGCGACCGCGAAGGGTCGGGAGCTTCTTAATGGTGCGGGAGTTGACTTCCTCGAAGGTGTGTGCGCAATCAAGAATCTGCTCGATGTCGTCGCGCGTAAGCTCCGGGGTATTGATGAGGTTGCGCACGCTTAGCATGCCGTTCTCCCCTCGTGACGGGCCGCTTTCACGGCCGCCCAATCCTGGGCGTCCCAAATCTCAACAGCCGTCTTGCCGTCATACGGCTCGAGGCACACATGCACGGTCTCAGCGTGCGAAGAGGGCACGTTCTTGCCCACGTAATCGGCCCTGATGGGCAGCTCGCGATGGCCGCGGTCAACGACAACCGCCAGGCGCACCGCATCGGGGCGGCCGTAGTCCATGAGCGCGTCAAGCGCGGCACGGATGGTACGGCCCGTGAACAACACGTCGTCTACCAGGACGACTGTCTTGCCCTCGAGTGAAAAAGGAAGGGAGGTACCGTGCAGGACGGGCGCAATGCGCCTGCCGTAGTCGTCTCGGTACAGGCTGATGTCAAGGGTGCCCATCTCGGGGCGGGTGCCCTCGATAGACTCGATCCTTGTGCAGAGATCCTCGGCGAGGTCCTTGCCGCGGGTCACGATACCGACGATGACGAGGTTGTTTGCCCCGCCGTTGGCCTCGAGAATCTCGTGGGCTATGCGCGTCATCGCACGCGACACAGCATCGGCGTCCATAACGACCGCCTTGGGCTTAAGCTCTTCTGCCACCTCACGCTCCTTTCATGAAAAAAGCGCCCAACACCCGTGAGGCATCGGACGCTCTAGCATTCATAACGCGAGCACTATTTCGCTGATGGTCCTTGGCGGTCTCACGGTACCGCACTTAAAGGTTTGCAGCATTATAAATCTACCTCCGGAGACTGTCGAGTTTCTTTTGACTGTCTACGCCAAGAACATGAAGAACCATCGCCTTGCGGTAGTGCGAGTCCGACAAACGGGCGACGTCGGGATGATTTGCGCGCAACGCGGCACGATAGGCTTTGGCGCGGCGTGCGCCACGGGCACGGTCCTTGTCAAAGATAAGGGCGATGTTGTAGTGTGTGTTGGACAGCAGCGCGCATCGACGCCGCAGGTAGGCAAGGCGTATGGGCGACAGATTCTCCTTGCGGTCGCTCAGGAGTGCCAGGAGTTCCTCGCAGACACGCGTATGGTCGTCCCACCTGCGCACATAGCCCTCGTCGGCCACCGACTGGCTGGCGTTGCCCACGAGGTACTGGTAGACGCGCGTGTCGACGAACTCCACGTCGGCGGCGTCGAGCGTGGCCTTCACCACGAACTCGAGGTCCTCGTAGAACGTCTTTTCCAGAAGGCGAAGCGAGATGGAGCGCAAGTAGGCGACGCGCGCAGTGAGCGTGTGAATCATGACGTTGGGCGCGAAGGCATCGAGCATGCACACGCTCTCGAGGTCGCAGGCCTCGCCTTGCACAAGCTCGGCGGAAAGCGGGAAAACGCGCAGAGACATGGTCGCCATGTCCACTTCCGTCTTGACATCAACCACAAGGTCGGACGTGGCCTGGACAAGGAGCTGCGCGAATCGCACGAGCTCGTCGGTATCGACCCAGTCGTCGCCGTCGACGACACGGAAATACGTGCCGCGAGCCTGCGCCAAACCTGCGTTGACCGCAGAGCCGTGGCCACCGTTGGGCTTGCTGATGAGACGAAAGACCTGGGGTCGGCGCTCAACAAAAGCCTGCGCAATGGAAGCCGTGGCATCGGTGGAACCGTCGTCAACCACAATGAGCTCGACCAGACCCTCGAGACGGGCGTCGTCGAACGAGGTGAGGCCGCGTTCGAGGTAGCGTGCGACGTTGTAGCAAGGCATGGCGACCGTGAGAACGGGCGCCACTTGGCTAGGAGCAGGCATGGCGGTCATCTCCCCGACCGCAGGCGCGTGAACACGCCGTAGGCCTTCGTGTGGACGAGGTATATGGTGCGCGCAAATGCCACGCACAAGCGCGGCGAAGATGTCTTGAGCACGGAAAGCCCCGCGCGAAGGGCGCGACTGCCCTGATCGCACGCCAGCGGCAGCAACGTGCGAGAAAGCTCGATGCCCAAAATCTCTCGGCACCATGCAATGTGCTGCCCGTGCGAAAGCCCCTCGCGAGGATAGCATGCGCGCTCCAAAGCCGAAAGGACATAGCGACCATAGAGCCCGCCCAAGATGCCGGCAGCATGCTCGTCAAGCACGTCCCATGAGCACAAAAGGTCGCGCAGGGCACTCACGCGACGCACATGCAGGTCAAAGTACTCGCGTGCGCCGTAGGCGTTTGCGTTCGTGAGGCTCGAACCCTTGCGCTTGGCATAATGGTAGGGAGTGCCGTCTAAAACCACAACAGAGCGTGCCTGGGCAAAGAACTCGACGTTGAAAAGCACGTCTTCGATGAGGCGCACATTCTCATAGGAGCAAGAACCCTCGTCGATACATGCACGACGATAGATTTTGTTCCACGCGTACCCGAAGTGCGTGGAGCTCTCCCAAGCGATGACAAGGCTGTGCCAGTCTTGCGGTGAGAGGTACTCCCCCGCCTCAAGCGGCAGGTCGTTGCGGTACATGAAGGCGCCCGACTCGTCGTAATACTCCTCGCAGTAGCCGAAGAGACACACATCAGCATGGCTGCGCTCGAGAGCGCTCCGCGCTCGGCTCAGCACATCGGACTCATAGGTATCGTCAGGATCGCAGATCCATACATACTCGCCCCGAGCCTGGGAGATTCCCGTGTTGCGCGCACCAGACAAACCGAGGTTGCGCTCATGGTGAACGACACGAATGCGCGCATCACCCGCAGCCGCACGTTCGGCAATGAGGGCCGAGCCGTCGGGCGTGGCGTCGTCGACCACGATAAGCTCCCAAGAACGCTCGGTCTGCTTCAAGATGCACTCAAGGGCCTGGCCGATGTAGGCCTCCACGCCATAGCAGGGCATCACGATGGAGAAGAAAGGAGCGGCCTCCCCCACTGGTGCGCAAGCGCCCGCAACGCACTCGTCCTCAGGCGAGACGCACACGGCGCGCGCAGGAGCGACAGGCGACAGAGGAGCCGAGACGTCGGGAGTCATCGCTCTACTGCCCCAGGGAGTGGTACGCCTGACAGACCTCCTGGGCGGGACCCACCATGCGCAGCTGGCCCTTCTCAATCCAGACACAGCGGTTGCACAGGCGCTCGATCTGCTCGGTGGAGTGAGAAACGATGAGGACGGTGACGTGGTTGTCGTTGATGAGGCTGTTGATGCGCTGCTCACACTTCTGCTGGAACAGGAAGTCGCCCACGGAAAGAACTTCGTCAACGATAAGCAGGTCAGGCTTGGTGGCCGTGGCGATGGCAAAGGCGATGCGCGCCACCATGCCGCTCGAATAGTTCTTGAGCGGCACGTCGAGGAAGTCGCGCAGCTCGGCAAAGTCGACGATGTCGTCGAACGCTTCTTCGATGAACTGCTTGGAATAGCCCAAAAGGGCTCCGTTGAGATAGATGTTCTCACGGGCCGTGAGCTCGAAGTCAAAGCCTGCGCCCAGCTCAATAAGCGGGGCAATGGTGCCGTTGACGCGGCAGGAACCGTTCGTGGGCTCAAGTACGCCAGCGATGATCTTGAGCATGGTGGACTTACCCGAGCCGTTCGTGCCCACCAAACCGAAGACGTCGCCGCGGTTCACGGTGAACGAGATGTCGTTCAAGGCACGGAACTCCTTGAACATGAGCTTGCCCTTCACAAGCGCAAGGAAATACTCCTTGAGGCTGTTCAGACGCTCGCTGGCCATATTGAAGACCATGTTGACATGGTCGACCACAACGACGGGCTCGGGAGCGGCCGCAGTGCTTTCAGGCGTGTCGGTTGCAGACATCGGGGCCCTCCGTGACTAAATGTACAGAATGAACTTGTGCTCGGTCTTGCGGAAGACAAAAAGTCCCACGGCAAACGTGACCACGGCAAAGAGCAGACACATCAGGTTGAACTGCAGGTCAGGCATGGTGCCGTACATCATGATCTGACGCATGTAGGAGATGAAGTAATACATGGGGTTGAGATGCTCAACGGTGAGCAGAAGCCCCTGCAGGCCAC
>JAHZHK010000066.1:4681-15755 GCA_019420325.1 Coriobacteriaceae bacterium
GAGAGATTCTCGAGATAGCTCTCAGGCCAGAAAACAGGCGTGAGGTAGTTCCAGGCGGTGATCACGACGCTCCAAAGGTGAATGACATCGCGGAAAAAGACCGTAAGCGCACTCAGCAAAAGCGACACACCGGCACAGAACAGGAAAACGTAGATGAGCAGGAGCGGAAACGCCAGCATCGTGGGTGAAGGCGATATACGGAAGAACAGCATGACACCCAATACGGCGATAAACGAGAAGAGGTAGTTGACCACTGCGAAGAAGACTTTTTCGAGCGGGAACACCACCTTCTCGATACGCACCTTCTTGAGAAGGGCCGAAGAGTCGATGATGGAGAGCATGCCGGCGTTGGTGGAGTCGGCCATAAGCGAGAACAGCGTCATGCCCAAAATGAGGTAAACGGGATAGTTCTCGATATTAAAGCGAAACATGGTAGAGAAAACGAGCGTGAGAACCGCCATCATAAGAAGCGGGTTGAGAACGCTCCAAACCACACCCAGCACGGAGCGACGATACTTGAGCTTGAAGTCGCGCGTCACGAGCTGCTTGAGGATAAAAACCGTGCTCTTGCGAATCTGCTTGCGCCCCTCGGCGTCGATGGTGACGCCCGAAGAAGCGGCCTGGGTGAGTACGTCAGACAAAGAGTTCCTCCGAAACCAGCGAGGTTGTTGAAAAAGGCATGCGCTGGATACGAGCATGCATTTGAATACTAGCATAGAGCCCGGACACAAGCGCATGCAGGAGCCAAAAGACAAAAGGACACCGCGGCCCCTGAAGAAAACGTGCAAAGAAAAAGCCCCGTACGCTGCACGTTTGCAGTGTACGGGGCTTGCGCGATCGATGGTGCCCCCTGACGGGATCGAACCGTCGGCCTTTCGCTCCGGAGGCGAACGCTCTATCCACTGAGCTAAGAGGGCGATACAAAAATGGCCGCCAAAATGGCGGCCATAGAGTTAACGTGGCTCCCCGAGCAGGGCTCGAACCTGCAACAACTCGGTTAACAGCCGAGTGCTCTACCATTGAGCTATCGGGGAATGCGGTTTTCAGAAACGCGCTTGTAAGAAATAAAGATACTTTATCTCAGCGGGCGAAGCAAGTCCTAGTTGCTGGAATTTTACTTCAACACATTTTCAACACATAAGAGGATTACTCCTCCATGAAGTCCTTGAGCTTGCTCGAACGAGAGGGGTGACGCAGCTTGGCAAGCGTCTTGCTCTCGATCTGGCGAATACGCTCGCGGGTAACGCCAAACTCCTTGCCGACCTCCTCGAGCGTGCGGGGATGACCGTCGGCCAAGCCGAAGCGAAGCTCGATGACCTTGCGCTCGCGCTCGGCAAGCGTGTCAAGCACCTGGGAAATCTGCTCCTGAAGCATCGAGAAGCTGGCAGCATCCGGAGGAACCACGGCCTGAGAGTCCTCGATGAAGTCGCCGAGCTGGGAGTCCTCCTCCTCGCCGATGGGCGTCTCGAGCGACACGGGCTCCTGGGAGATCTTCTGAATCTCGCGGACGCGGTCGGGCGTCATGTCCATCTTCTCGGCGATCTCCTCAGGGGTAGGCTCGCGGCCGAGCTCCTGGAGAAGCGCACGCTGCACGCGGACGAGCTTGTTGATGGTCTCGACCATGTGCACGGGGATACGGATGGTGCGGGCCTGATCGGCGATGGCGCGCGTAATGGCCTGACGAATCCACCACGTGGCGTACGTGGAGAACTTGAAGCCCTTGGTGTAGTCGAACTTCTCGACAGCGCGGATAAGGCCAAGGTTGCCTTCCTGGATGAGGTCGAGGAAGAGCATGCCGCGACCGACATAGCGCTTGGCGATGGAGACGACGAGTCGCAGGTTGGCGCTGATAAGCTTCTGCTTGGCCTCGACACCGATCTGCTCAATCTTGGTAAGACGGCGCAGGTCGGAGCGGGGAAGCTGGATGCCGTTGTCATGAGCCTCGTCGAGCTTGCGCGAAGCCTCCAGGCCAGCCTCGATCTTCATGGCAAGGTCAACCTCGTCGGAGGCGGTCAGAAGGTCGACTTTGCCGATCTCCTTGAGGTACATGCGCACCGGATCGCCCGTGAGCTGAGTAGGCTGGGGCGTCTGGTCGCGACGCGGGGAATGCTTGCGGCGCTTCTTGCCGGTAATCTCGGTGACGGGTGCACTGCCGAGCTCGGCATCAACGACGGCGGCCTCGGAGGTGTCGATCTCCTCCTCGATTTGCTCCTCGGCGAACGACTCGTCGTCCTCCTCGGAGATTTCAGCAGAGCCAGCGGTCGTGATCTCGATGCCAGCACCGCGGACCTGGTCATAGATGACATTGAGCTCATCGGCGTCGACGTCGACGTCCGCCAGGGCAACCTGAATCTCGTCTTCCGTCACCGTACCGAGGGGCTTGCTCGTCGCAATGAGCTTCTCGATAGCCGATGAGAGTTCGCTAGAAAAAGCCACCACACTGTTTTCGCTGCTCAAACCGGGTCCTTTCGCCTCTAAGTGCCGTAACGAGCGTCTGATTCATTCAACCGATTGAAAACAGGACACAATACGACTAGTGTGCAACTTATTGATTATGACGATTTATACCCCTAAAGTCAATCCTAGTTGCGCTTTCTTCGCCTATCTTCCAGCTGCATAAGACGCTGCTGGAGGTCGGAAAGAGCTGCCATCTTGTCACGCAGGGTCGTCGTGTCCTGCGGGTCGATAGTGCGCAACTCGCTGCGGCCCGCCTCGATAGCGCGGCGCAGCTCACGTGCCTCGATGTCGTCGAGCAGCACCTCCACCGCGCAGGCGCTCTTGTCGGCCTCAATCTCGCGCGCGCCCGAAGCCAGGATCTGCGCGGCGCCCGGGCACACGGCCTCGGCGTCATCGAGCACCTGCAGCGGAGTCGCGTCGTCTTGAACCGCCATGATGGCCCAGGCAATCGCCTCATGGCTGGGATCACGCCAGGTGAGCTGGGCAACGCGGTCGGCATAGCACTTCGCAACGCGCACGTCGGCCGCCAAGGCGCTCAGAAGCTCGCGCTCAAGCTGCAGGGCGCGGGCGTCCTCAGGCAAAAGCGGAACAACGGGCGCAGGCTGTACGTGCTCGTAGGACGGCTCGGGGTCGCGCACATCAAACGACTGCTGACGCACGCTGATGAGCGGGGCTTCATCTGAGTCGTCTTCACGAGGAGCCACCCAACGCACGTTGGCAAGTGCGGCACGCACCGTCGAGACGTCGGCCAAGAGCCTTCCGGCCACATAGTCGACGTACTCGTCGGCCAAGACGCTACCCTTGATCGGCCCCATGGCGCCCACGACGTCGGCAAGCGCCAACGCCCTCGCCTCGGGCGTAGAGATGTCGAAACGGTCCAGATGACGGTCGATGACGAAACGCACAAGCGGCACGCGCTCGGCAATGCGGTCGCGCATGGCCTGCACGCCCTGCGCGGCAATGTACTCGGCAGGGTCCATGCCACCGGGAAGAACGACGCAGTACATGCCCGCGGTCGTGGTCGTAACGTACTGCATCGCACGCTCGGCCGCCTTGAGACCGGCCTCGTCGCCGTCAAACAGGCAGACGATACGACCGCGTGACAGACGCTCCCCTGCCGGCGTGAGATAGCGCGACAGCATCTTGACCTGCTGAGAGGTAAACGACGTGCCCAAAGGGGCAACGCAGTTCGTGATGCCCGCCTCGTGGGAGGAGATGACGTCGGTGTAGCCCTCCATGACGATGGCCTCAAGATTGGCGGTGATAGACGCCTTGGCCCGCTCGAGGGCGAAAAGGTTCGCCTTCTTGTGGAAGACCGCCGTGTCGGACGTGTTGAGGTACTTGGGCTTGGAGTCGTCGAGGACGCGGCCGCCAAAACCCACCGCACGGCCGCGCTCGTCGCGAATGAGGAACATCACGCGGTTGTAGAAGCGGTCGGCAAGCGTGCCGTCGTCGCGGCGAATGGCCAGGTTGGCGTCGACCATCTCGCGAGGCGAAAATCCTAGCGAAGACAGATGGCGCGACAATGCTCCCATGCCCGGCGCATACCCCAACGTCCAGTTCTGTGCCACCGCCGAGCCGAAGCCGCGATGCCCGAGATAGTCACGCGCAGCCGCCGCAGCTGGAGCGCGCGAGCGGGTGAGCTGGGCGTGATAGAACTCAGCCGCCGCCTGCACGACCTCATACAAGCGGCCCTTTTGCGTCGCGTTGGGATCTCGCTTATAACTCGAGCCGTCATCGGACAGCACGATACCTGCACGGTCGGCCAGGATGCGCACGGCCTCGGGGAACTCGACGTGGTCGCGCTCCATCACGAAGTTGAAGCAGTCGCCGCCCTTGCCGCAGCTGAAGCACTTCCAGAATCCCCTGTCAGGCATCACATGAAAGGACGGGGACTTCTCGTGATGGAAGGGGCAGCAGCCCCACATGTCATGGCCACGCTGGCGCAAAGCCACCGTTTCGCCGACAAGCTGCACAAGGTCGGTCGCCTCGCGCACCTTCTGCTTCTCTTCGGGAGTGAACACGCTAAATCCTAAAGCCGGTCGGCCCGATGTTGGTCCTCACCCAGTCGATGTTGCCGTTGACCGCAGCCATAAGCTCGTCAAGAGAGGCGAACTTCTGCTGGCCACGCAGCTTCTCGATAAACGCAACGGCAACCTCGCGACCGTAGATGTCCTCGTTGAAGCCCACCATATTCGCCTCGATGCTCGCGCAGTTGGGCTCGTCGGCAAAGGTGCGGGGAATGCCTACGTTGATGGCAGACGGCCATGCCACGCCATCGACGAGCACAAGGCCGGCATACACGCCTTCGGCCGGCACGACATAAGGGTACGAGAGGGAGACGTTTGCCGTGGGGAAGCCGAAGGTGCGACCCTTCTGCCTGCCACGCACAACGGTACCGCGGACAAAGTGGGCACGCTGGAGCAGGTTGTTTGCCGTGCGGCAGTCACCCTCGTCGATCAGAAGGTGACGGATGCGCGTGGCGGAAACGGGGGCCGCCCTATTGCAGAGCAAGTCGTACCCGTTGACCTCCCAGCTACGGCCACGCACCGAACCCAATTGGCGAAGCTCCGCCACGTTGCCGGCATTGCCTGCGCCTAGCTTGAAGTCGGCGCCCACGTGAATGGCCTTGGGCATAAACGTGGGGAAGACATACGTCTTGAAGAACGCCTCCGTGCTATGGGCGGCAAGCTCGCGGTTGAACGGCAGGCACACGACGAAGTCGGCCCCGAACTTGGTGAGAAACGAAAGTCGGTCCTCGTTGTTAAGCAGCTTGTGGATGCGTGCCGTTGGGAAAAAGAGCTCGTCGGGATCGGGGTCGAACGTCAAGATGACGCTGGGAACCCCACGGCGACGGGCGTCTTGGATAGTTGCCTGAAAAAGGTAACGGTGTCCGCGATGGACTCCATCGAAGGCGCCAATGGTGCACACGGCATCACCGATGAAACCCTCGTGTGAAACACCGGGGCGGATGATTCGCGTATCAGGATGGCCGAAACCACGCACCGCGCACGCGTCGAGGGGCACATCACGGAGAAACGTGCGGCGCGCGAGGTCCAGTATCGCCGAATTCGTCAATGCAATCCCTTTCGGTTCTCGAGGACGACGTCCCCACGGCTTACGCCGTCTGAAAAGACACAAAGAGCTACTATAGCCTTTTGTGAGCGAGTTGCGATTGCAAAAAGCCTGTTTTGACCCACCAGGCACAGCGTTTGCCCCTCGGGTAACTCAAGAGCACGGCCGCCATCGGTGCGTGCGCACGACAGCTTCTTGCCACACTTGATGTCTGCCACACCCTGTTCGTCGAGCTGAACGACAGGAAATCCAAGAAGCTCGACTGGATCGATGACGCGCAGCGTCTCGGTTTGCTCGAGTTCAGACAGGCTCATGCAACTCGACCGATCAACTTTGCCGCTCGAGGTGCGCGAAAGCGCGCTCAGATATGCGGCGCTTTTGCACATGCGGCCCAAATCGCGTGCCAGGGCGCGGATGTAGGTGCCTTTCGACACCGTGAAATCAACGTCCCACCAAGGCCCGCGCTCATCGACGCCCATGGCGAGAAGCTCGGCCTGGCGCACCTCGATGGGGCGAGCAGCCAGCTCGACCTCGTGGCCCTTGCGAGCCTCGCTGTAGGCGCGCACACCGTCGACCTTAATCGCGCTGAATGCCGGGGGCACCTGCTCCGTTTGACGAGAAAGCCTCTCGAGGGCCGCTGTGGCGTACTCCTGGTCGAGAACCGCTTCGGGAACGGGTGCCTCGCAACGAGCCTCGCCCTCGAGGTCGTCGGTCAGCGTCTCCATGCCCCAGCTGATGCGGGCTGTATATGACTTGAAGTCGCTCGTGGCATATTGCATGAGTCGTGTGGCCTGACCGACGCCAACCACGAGGATGCCGCTGGCAAAGGGGTCGAGCGTGCCGGCATGCCCAACTCGGCGCTCCCCCAACGCGCGACGCACCTTGTTCACGACATCATGCGACGTCATTCCACAGGGTTTGTCGATGCCCACAAGTAGGTTCAGACCGCTTGGCGTGCGCTTCATTGGGCACCACCTGCAGCGTCAAGATACAGGTCGGCATATATCTCGCAGACACGCGCCACGGCCTCTTGCGCCGTGCCGGCAACCGAAAAGCCCGAGGCCATCTTATGCCCGCCGCCTCCAAGCCTGTGTGCGATGAGGCTCACGTCGCGAGATGCGTCTTTGGAGCGCAGATTGCCACGGAACCCACCCTCGGGCAGTTCGCGCAAGAACAGCACGCCCTTGATGCCTCCCAGCGAGCGAACGCTGTCAACCAGCTCGTCGCAATCAGAGGCAGATGCGCCGAAGCGAGCAAAATCGGACTGGAGCACGTAGCTGTACGCCAGTTCATCGTCGCATGCCAGGGCAAGCCGGTCGAGCGTGACCTGCTGAAGCTTGAGCTGCGCCATGGTTTTACTCTGGTAGACATGCAAACAGATATCCGAAGGGTCGGCACCCACTTGCACGAGACGCGAGGCGCTTTCAAGCGCATGGGGGTCGGTGTTTTGATACTGGAAACGTCCCGTATCGGTGATGATGCCCGCAAGCAGGCACGTTGCGATGTCGCAGGAAAGTCGGGCTCCCAAGTAGTCTGCGAAATCGAGAACCACGTCGGCGCAGGATGCAGCCGAAGGATTCGTATATGCGCAGTCGAAAGAGTCCTCCACCACAGGATGGTGGTCAAAACTCACGCATGCGGCCGCGCGCACCAGAACCTGGCCCGAGTCGGCCAGGCGGGCACAGGTAGGCGTGTCGACGCTTATGAAGAGGTCCGGGGAGCACGCAAAGCCCTGCGCGGGGCGGAGACGCTCGGCCGCAGGCAAAAAGGCAAGGTTGGCAGGCACTGGGCGGTCGTTTGCCAAAAGAGGCATGACCGTCTTGTCGGGCCAAATCTGCTCGATAAGCAAGGTCATAGCAAGAACGCTGCCCAAAGCGTCGCCATCGGGGTCGGTATGACCCGATACAGCAATCGAGGAGGCCCCCTCGATCATCTGCCGGGCGCGTTCGAACATCTCGGACGCATCGTCAAATCTCATCGAAAGGGCCCCCTCGTGTTGGGTTACATCAAAGTGCTGTTACAGGTTCTCGTCGCCTGCTTCGACCTCATCGGACTCGTCGGCGTCAGAACCCTCCTCTTCTGCGGGAAGAGGATAGCCAAACTCGTCCTTCGGAATGGACATAGTCGGCGGCACGTTCTTGAGCGCCTCTGCAATACGCTGGGCCTCGTCAGTGGAGCGGTCGATCTGGAAGATGAGCTCAGGAGTCACCCTCCAGGTCAGCGAACGGCCAAGGAGCGAGCGAATGCGACCCTTTGCGGACTGCAGGCCTTCGAGCACCTCGTCGTAAGAGTCGGGATCGGCGCTGACCCAGACCTTGCACACCGAACGGTCGACGGATACCTCGCACCCCGTAACGGTCACAAGGTTAAGACGCGGGTCGGAAATCTCCATCATGAGGATGGTCGCGATCTTTTCCCTTGCCTCTTCGGCAAGGCGACGAGTTGCGGAGTTTTGCTTCATGTCTTACTCCTTTCGCGCGATCTCGACGGTCTTATACCCCTCGATGATGTCGCCAAGGTGGATATCCTGGAAACCTTCGACACCGATACCGCACTCGTAGCCGCTCTTGACGGTCTTGACGTCGTCCTTGAAGCGGCGCAGGGAGCCAATCTTGCCCTCGTACACAACGACACCGTCACGCACAACGCGAACCGGTGTCGCGATCCTCGAACTCGGGGGCAAGCATACCGACGCGGGCGGCGTTGATGTCGTCGAGAGCCTGGTAGATGACGCGGTACGTCTTGATCTGGACGCCTTCGCGCTCTGCGGCGTCACGAGCCTTGGCGTCGGGGCGCACGCCGAAGCCGATGATAATGGCGTTGGAAGCAGCGGCCAGGGTGACGTCGGTCTCGGAGATGGCACCCACTGCGGAGTGGATAATCTCGATCTTGACCTCAGACTGGTCAATCTTGGACAGGGCGTCGGCCAGAGCCTCGATGGAGCCCTGAACGTCGGCCTTGACAACCAGGTTGAGCTGCTTGAAGTCGGCCTGGTCCATGGTCTCGAAGAGGTTCTCGAGCGTGACGTGCGTGCGGCGCTCCTGCTCGGCCTGGCGGCGTTTGAGTGCGCGCTGATCGGCCAGGGCGCGGGCCTCGCGCTCGTCCTTGAACACGCGGAACTCGTCGCCGGCATCCGGCACGGAGTTCAGGCCCTGAATCTCGGCAGCCTCAGAGGGGCACACGGAGGAAACGCGCTTGCCGTTCTGGCCGAGCATGGCACGCACGCGGCCATAGGCAAGACCGGCGACGACGGTGTCGCCCACATGCAGGGTGCCGCGCTTCACGAGCACGGACGCAACGGGGCCGCGGCCGCGGTCGAGCTTTGCCTCGAGGACGTAGCCGGAAGCGAAGGTCTTCTTGTTGGCCTTGAGCTCCATGTAGTCGGCCTGCAGCAGGACCGCCTCGAGCAGCTCGTCGATGCCGATGCCCTTCTTGGCGGAAATGTTGACGAACATGTGCTGTCCGCCCCACTCCTCGGGGATGACACCGTGCTCGACAAGCTCCTGGCGCACGCGGTCGGGGTTGGCGGAAGGCTTGTCAATCTTGTTGACAGCAACCACGATGGGCGCGCCGGCGGCGTTGGCATGGTTGATGGCCTCGACGGTCTGCGGCATGATGCCGTCGTCGGCGGCAACCACGAGAATGACAATGTCGGTGACCTTTGCACCACGGGCACGCATGGCGGTAAATGCCTCGTGACCAGGGGTGTCGACGAAGGTAATCTTGCGGCCGTTGATGACGGCCTCAGAGGCGCCGATGTGCTGCGTAATGCCGCCGGCCTCGCCGGAGGTAACGGCGGTATGGCGGATGGCGTCAAGCAGCGAGGTCTTGCCGTGATCGACGTGGCCCATGACCGTGACGACAGGAGCGCGGGGCTCAAGGTCCTTCGGGTCGTCGTAGAAGGTGAAGGAGTTCTCCTCCTCCTCGTTCATGATCTTCACGCGGCGGCCCATATCGTCGGAGATGAGCTCGATGAGGTCATTGGACATGGACTGCGTGAGCGTAAGCGGGGAACCAAGCAGGAAGAGACGCTTAATGATGTCGTTGGCCGGAACCTCGAGGGCGTCGGCAAACTCGGAGACGGTGATGCCCTCGCGAATCTTCACGACATCGAGGTCGGCAGGGTTCTGGTCGTTGGCGATTGCGTCGGCAACGGCCTCCTGGTGCCTGGCCTCCTCAGCGGCAAGCTCACGGCGCTCCTTGCGCTTCTTGCGACGGCCGGTCTCGCGGCTGGCCTCCTGCACAGCGGCGCGGGCCTCGGCCAGAACGCGGTCACGGCTGTACTCCTCGGCGCTGCGGGGGGCACGCTCCTCGGGCTGCGCTGCGGCCTGGGCGTCCTTCTTCAGGCGGGCCTTCGTAGAGGAACCCTCGCCAGCCTGCTGCTTGTTTGCCTCACCGCGGGCAGGCTTGCCGCCCTGCTTGCCACGGTTCTCGCCGCCGGAGTTGCGGCCATTGGAGCGCTGCTGCTTGGGCTGCTCGGCCTTCTCGGCAGCGGCAGCCTCTTCCTTCTGCTTGTTGGCATCGGCGAGCACGCGCTCCTGCTGGGCAATCTGAGCCAGAAGGCTCGAGAACGAGGGGGCGGACTTGGGGGCGGTGTCGCGGGGGCGCTTGCTCTCCTCCTCGGCACGACGCTTCTCCTCCTCGGCCTTGCGGGCGGCCTCCTCGTCGGCGCGGCGCTTCTCCTCCTCGGCGCGGCGGGCAGCCTCGATGCGGCGCTCCTCCTCGCGGCGGGCCTCAGCGGCAAGACGCTGCTCCTCAGCCTCGCGGGCAGCCTCCTCGGCAGCCTGCTTCTCGGCCTGCTCTGCGGCCTGCTTCTCAGCCTCGATCTGCGCGGCACGCTGCTCCATGATGGGAGCGAGGTTGCGGCGAATGATGGAAATGTAAGCATCCTCCAGAGAGGCCGAGGCGCTCTTGGCGGGAATCTTCATATCGGCGAGATGCTGCAGCATCTCCTTGCCGGTCATACCGTATTCCTTGGCAAGCTCATGAACTCGAATCTTGGCCATGTGTGTCTCCTGTCCCTACTGCTCGATGTGCCCAAGGCACAGCGTTTTGAATTCATCGCTCAGACGAGCGTACGTGTCGGCGTCAAGCTTTACTCGAAGCGCCCTGTCAAGCCCCTTGCGCTTCCGGGCGGCGTCGAGGCACTCAGGCGTCGCGCAAACGTACGCGCCTCGCCCAGCCATCTTTCCCGTGGGGTCGAGTGCAACACGGCCGTCGGCTTGCCTTACGAATCGTACCAGGTCTGACTTGTTTGAGGTACGCCCACAGGCAATACATGTGCGTATCTTGGCCTCGGCCATGCAATCTCCCCCTTTACAGGACTAGATGAGCGAGTCGAAATCGTCAGCGACGCCGGCGGACGCCTGATGCACCGAGCAGAAGTGCGTGCCAGGGCGAGCCTGGTTACGGCAACGATTGCCCTGCTCGTCGACATAGGAGCAACGGCCCTCGTCAGACAGGTCAACGTCGTTGTCCATGAGGGAGTGCAGGTTGCCCATGAGGTTGGCAGCAAGCGACTCGTTCTTGATGTCGATATGCC
>JAHZHK010000067.1 GCA_019420325.1 Coriobacteriaceae bacterium
TCCCACGCGATTAAGTTCGCGTCATATCGTCTAGAAAGGGCGTTCGGCCTTCGGTGAGCGCGAGGTTCTGTTGCTGAATGTATGGGCAATCACAACGGCCACGGGCCGTATCGCTCGCTGGACTGCTATGTCGGGGCGATAAGGCGGCGTCGGCCCTGTACGGGGTTGCCGGCTGGCCTGTCTTTCGCTGAGGGTGTCGGGGGAGGTTCAGGATTTTGAGCAACTTTGGCGTATTATTGAGACCAAGAGATGCCTGTCATACTATCGGCGCCGCAGACGGAGGGTTTTGCATGCTTGCCTATCTCAAGGGCCTTTTTGCCCCGTCCGGGCGCGCGGCGCTGCTTGGCCTGGGATTTCTCCAATCGTGGATGTACGTGGTGAGCCAGCGCCTGATTTTTGATTCGGTAGACTTCCAGCTGGCGTTCCATCTAGGTATGGCTGCAGCCTTGTTTGTTGTGGCCTTCATCGGGCATCGCTCAGCATGCGTGGGACTTGTTTTTCCGGATTATCGAGCCGGATGCGTATGCGATGTGATGGCCGCAGTCGGCATGGCCCTGCTGCCGTTTGTTGCAATCGTTTCGCTCATCTTCGCGCCTATGGTGCCGTCTTTGGGCGCGCTCCTTGAGCCGGTGGTGTTCGGTATACTCGCTGGGTCAAGTTTGGGCTGGTGCTTTGCGCGTTGGTTTGCGCTTTATTGCCTTTTGCCTGCGCGTGATGGTATGTGCTACCTGCTCGCGGCATTTGCCCTTGGTGCGCTTGGCTGCCTGGCGTTCTGCCTCATGGGCGTCCTTTTCCCAGTGGCGCCCCTTGTTTGTGCGTTGCTTTTGCCGGCCGGCTCTGCCGTGGCCTTGCACCGGGCACATGCTGTGATCGAAGGCGATTCCGACTCGGATTTGGCTGACGATGAAATAGACGGAGGAAGTGTGACGACGGGCCAAAGGCGTCTTAGCCGTCTTTCCACGGAGATTCTGCCTGCGGCAGATGGAGCCCGCCAGTTGCGTCCCGCGCGTCGCAAGACGGCCCCACTCATTGTCCAAGTCGTCATTTATGCTCTTGTTTTTGGGAATGGGATTGTTTTCGGCGTCTTGCAGGGGGACGGTTTGCCGTCTACCGGTCTGTTTGCAGCGAATATTCTGAATTACGCCCTGCGCGCGATACTCCCCGCGCTACTCATGCTCTGGCTCGCCGCCCAGTCTGCTGACGGGACGACAAGCCTGCGGGCCTCGCTCAATGCTGTTTTGCTTGCGCTCGCGTTCGCGCTGCTCTCCCTTTGGTTCATCGGGGGGTTTGAGGGCATCGTTGCCTACGCAGCCGTCGCCGCAGCCCGCAATCTTGTACTCGTCTTGCTCTATGCCGCTCTCGTCAAACTGGCACATGTGAGCCGCGTCGACCCATACGTCGTGTTCGGGTTGGGCCGAGCCACCTACGAGGTGTCGCTTTCTTTAGGCGTTGTCATCTATGGGGCAATTGGCCCTGGGGCTTCGCTTGCGGGGCGCGATCTCATTTACGTGACAGCCCTGTGCGTATTCATCTTCCTCATTGGGTGTTTCTTTGCCACAGCGCAGGGACTGGACGAGGCAGACATTGCGGCTGTTGAAGACTTGGCAGACGGGAATGGGCCGCAAGGGCAAGTTGCTCCCGCCGACCCGCGCGCTTGGCTGCGGTCTGCTTATGGTTTGAGCGAGCGAGAATACCAAATTGTGTGCCTGTTTTGTCAGGGGCGTAGCAAGCGGGCCATTGCTCAAGTTGTCGGGCTGTCCGAGAACACCGTGCGCTGGTATCTGCAACAGGCCTACGCCCGCATGGGCGTACACAGTCGCGATGAGCTTCTTGTTCTGGTGGACGGCGCAGACAGAGGGGACGGCTCCCGGGCCTCCATTTGCACTACCTCGTGGCGTTGATTGCGCGGGGTGCGAGCAAGCGTCCTGATGGACTTTGAGGGAAATGCGCTGCCATATCACTGGCCTATCTGAGGGTTGCTTTAAAGGTTTTAGGTTCGGCCTTGCGTTCAACGATGCAGCCTTTCGGAGCGTGTCATCCGACATATGGGCGATGCTCATCAACTTGGGAACCGAAGCTGTGAGAATGCAGGAGTATTCGGAGGCTTCCATTTGGGGTTTTCAAGCGTCACGAGGAGAGGGGTGGCGAGAAGTTGGTGGAGGTGCCTATCGCGGTGTTTCTAGGTGGCGAGCGCGACGCGGTTGTCGCCTTTTCTGCTGCGCTGCTTGCGAACCGCAGCAGAAACGTCAAGGCGGAAAACGCAACCGAGTTGTAGGCTGACATTAAAGGGCTGGCAAATGCGCCTTAGGGTTGCGAGCGGGTAGTGCATGCCGTTGGCGTTACTCGAGGCAGGCGCCGAGGGCGGTGTGCGTGCAATTTCGACGTCGCGCTCACTGGGGGGCTCGAGAAGGCCGGGATGCTCGAGGGTGGGTTTGCCGATTTCCTCAATATCGTGTACTCAAGGCTAAGAGTATTGAGAAAGTCGCCAGTCTTGCCAGGTTGCCTGCGAGTTCCTTGCTCGGGATGACACCCGACGCGCAAAGGCTTATTGCGCGTCGGGTGTTGACGAGGTTTTCGGCAGAATATCGCCGAAGGTATACCTTTGAGGTTGTTTTTGAGTGATGGGTGCGCCGCGCGCAATCTCATGCCGAGGGCTGGCGGGCTGCCTCGCATTTATGCCGCAGATGGTGAAGCCTGCCGACCGAAATGCTCATCGGTGGGGAGGGCGAGCCTACGCGTCCCAATCCTCCAACATACCGGCGTGGAGCATAGCCACGCGACCAGTCGTGATAGCCTCGGCGATGTTGCCCAGGTTGTAGTTGCCGCCGTTGAGCGAGCCCATCTCTCCCACGGTGTACAGCCTTCCGATAATTTCACCATTCACATCGACGGTCTGTGCGCTCTCGTTGCGCTTGGGGCCACCTTGCGTGTTGATCATGCCCATACCCATCTCGATGGCGTAGTAGGGGCCGTCCCCAAATGCCGTCATGGTCTCCGGCTTGCGACCGAACGCCGCGTCCTCGCCCTTTTCGCATGCGTCGTTCCATGTCGCAACGGTTGCGGTCAGCCCCTCGGCATCGATGCCGTTGTACACCAGGCCCGAAGGCGCCGTTCCCGTCATGGCCGCCGCCAGCTCCTCGAGGGTGTCTGCCTTCACGATCCAGCCCTGTTCGAGTGCCCACTCGTTAGTCCACTCCTGGCCGAGGAGCAGCTGACAGCCGGCATAGGTGGTTTGGGGCGAAATCTTGGTAGACTGAATGTAGAGCGGTGCCGCATCGAAGGTAGATTGGTCAAAGACCATCCAGTACGGCATGTTGGCGAACTCGTATGTGGCGACCTCCATGTCGAAGTAGGCCGTACGCTTGCGGGTATAGAGTGGCGCGTGCGAGGTGCCCTGCGCCTCGTTGACGAAGCGCGCGCCCTTGTGGTTGACGAAGAGCCACGACGCCGCGTCGGGGAAGTTGCCGCTTGCCTGCATCGTGATGGCGCAGCCGACCTGCTCGGAAGGAAGGCGGTAGCAGGGGGAGCCCAGCTCGGAGCACACCATATGCCACATCTGGGCGCCCACGGATGCGGCCATCTTGATGCCGTCACCAGTGTTGAGCGGCGTGCCCCAAGGGAACAGATGAATGCCCCAGCCCGTGTACCACTGCTGCATGAGTGCGTCGCCCTCAAAACCACCGCAGGCTAGAATGACACCCTTCCTTGCTTTGATGGCAATCTCAGTCCCGTCCTTTTCGGCGATGACGCCTGCAATTTCGCCCGTCTTGGGATTACGCACGAGGCGCTTGCCGGGCGTCGAGAAACGGACGTCTATGCCGAGCCCTCGGGCAACCTCGTCAAGGTTGGCGAAAAGCTCTCGACCGCCTCCGTCGCCGCGTGCGGAGATGGCATTTTGCCCGACGGCGCGGCTTGGATCGTTGTAATCGCGCTCGAACCAGGTAAGCTCAAGCCCCTCGATGCTATCGAGCCACTCGCCGGCCTCCATTTCCTGCTCGACAATGGCAGGGTAAAGGACTTCGCCCTCCTCGGGTGTGACAGATCCCTGGTTAAAGTGCTTGAGCTTCTCGATCATTTCGCCAGGGTCGTTGGGTTTCATGCTGCTTTGGACGGCGCCGGTTGCGCAGCCCAGGTTGCCGCCCGTGGCCGAGGTGTCCTTTTCAAGCACAAGGACCTGGTAACCTTCTTGCAAGCCTGTGATAGCAGCGGCAACGCCCGAAGCGCCATAGCCGACCACGACGACGTCAGTTTCGTCATCCCAGGTATCTGGCAGAACGTGTCTATGGCGGCATGCGCGTCTCGGGGCTCGGTGGCTAGCGTGGTAGCGGCCGCAACGGCCGCGGCCGCGCCTCCGGCAACGAAGTTTCTGCGAGATAGCTGCTTGCTTGCAATGTGCGTGTTGCTCATAGCGTCTCCAATCTGGGCGGGCCTGACCTGACACGCCGGCGATTGGCTCGGCGCGGTTTTCAAGATGCCTCGAAAGGGAGCGCAATGAACCTGACGTTACGTGTGGACTTGCATGCAACCATACCGACGCAATCCCATACGAAACGGGTGGAATGGCTGGTAAAAGAGGGTATCGCGGACTTTGTCTTCCCTGGCAATGTTCGTTGGCGCGTTGTTTCTCTTATGTGCCGTCTCAAAGCCGCGCCCTGCATCTCCTACGGGGCGCCCTACGGGTTGCAGCGCCGACTCGTTCTGCCGTTCGGCAGCAATTGGGGCATGATACCGTCTGGTCCTCCGGCAGAGCATCGCACCCGTCATTGGTGCATGCACGTTGTGAGTCGGGGCAGCGCAGGATTTCAGCGCATCGCGTGGCTCGGCTCTCTTTGCCGTCTCGGCCAGGATGGCGTCGACGCCATCATCTTGGTCTTGTGTTGGTGCTGTTCTTGCAAGTGCCATTTGGGAAATCTACCAGTAGACCAAACGGGTGACGAGACTATCCCCTTGACCTGCGGTAGGTCGCGTCCGTCATCATCAGATGGCGGACGCGACCTCTCCAGCTTCGGCCACCTCTCGTCGTCGCGCTTGACGCGGAACAGGTAGACGTACCAGTTCGGGTAGTCCTGGAGGTGCTCGGGGCGCATGCCGGGGAAGTGCCTCAGGTACCGCTTTGTTCAGGAGCAAAGGCCGTTCACCATCTCCATGCTCTTCAGGTATGCGGGGTTGCGGGAATCGGCCCCTCCTGGGCCTCCGGTCCGGGTCGTCCATGAGGGAGGCGTCCGTGACGTAGGTCTCGTCCACCCACACCCGGCCGGAGATCCTGATCGCCTCCTGCCTGCGGGTGACCGAGGCGAAGACCCGGCGGCACCACTCGAAGGCGGTCCTGTGTGAGATGCCGCACAGCTCGGCGGCGTCCAGCTAGCAGTTCCAGCACATCATGGACACAAAGCGCACCCATGTGGGGAAGTCGGCCTTCGACCGCTCGAACACCGTGCCGGTCAGCGAGCCGTACCTCGCACCGCACGCCCTGCAGAGCCACCTCTGCGACCCGGCTGCCGACCGACCGTTGCGGAACGGCCTCCCGCCGTCGCCGCAGCGCGGGCACCCCGGGGCGGGCCTGAACGCCTCGGCCGCCTCCTCGAAGGTGCCCCATCCGTGCGCGTCCCGGCAGGCCCTGGCCTTGACCGCGGCCGACAGAAGCGCGAAGTCTGCCGGCGCCGAGCGCGGTGACGCGCGCGGCGGAGGGAAACTATCGCCCGTTTGGTCTGCTGGTAGATTTGTATAAAACGGCTCGGCAACAACAAGTTAGACGATATGACACGAACAAAACTTTGGAGCCGCGCCTTTGAGGAATCATCATTGCCACAGGGTCTCGTTGCACAATCCTGTGTGGTGACCGGCTCGCTCCTTTCGCTATGCTGCGCCCTGATTGAGCAGGGGCTGCTTCCAGTCTCGCTCGATTAGGACGGAAGATACGAGAAGGAGGAATCATGGAAGGTGGGAAGTGCCAGGTTTTGTCGCGGGACGCGTCTGAAGCCATCGGCGGAGGACGTTTGACGCGTAGGACGTTCATCAAGGGAGTCGGTTGGATTACCGTCTTATCGGCCGCCGCCTCTGGATTCGGCCAGGCCGGCTCCGGCCTGGCAGGCGCGAGTGAGGTGCAGCCTGCTTCCGTGCCGCCGGCCGAGGAAGCGGGCGATGGGAAGACGACTTACTCCTATGCCTGCTGCAGCTATAACTGCACGTCGCGTTGCCTGCTTAAGGGTCACGTGCGTGATGGCAAACTCGTCGCCGTCGAGCCGGGTGAGATGCCCGGGCGGCCCGACTACGCCAACGCCTGCCTGCGCTCCATGAGCTACATCGAGCGCGTGCAGAACGAGAATCTGCGCGTCATGTACCCTATGAAGCGCGTGGGCGAACGCGGCGAGGGCGTCTTCGAGCGCATTAGCTGGAAGCAGGCGATGGACGAGATTGCTGAGCGCATGGAGGCCGCCAAGGCGAAGGATGGCTCCACGGCCTGCTCGTTCTACACGTTCACGGGCAATCAGAGCAAGCTCGCCATGCAGTCCACTACGCGCTTTGCCGGCTGCTACGGTGCCACCACCTGGGACATCGAGGGCATCATGGGCGACCACGGCGCGTCCATGGGCATGAAGATGTGCTTCGGTGTCATCAGGGCCTCGCACGACACGCGCGACTACGAGCAGAACTCTAACATGCTCGTGCTGTGGGGCCGCAACCTCGCCGACACGCACACCTCAGAGCTGCGCTACGTCATCAGAGCGCGCGAGCGCGGCTGCAAGATCGTTTACATTGACCCGCGCTTCAGCAGCACGGCTACCATCGCTGATCAATGGATTCCCGTGAAGCCCGGCTCGGACTCTGCACTGGCCATGGGCATGATCAACTGGATCATCTCCCACGACCTGCACGATAAGGACTACCTAACGGCGCACAGTTGCGCTCCGCTGCTCGTGCGTGACGACGATGGCCAGTATCTGCGTGGCGAGAACGACTGCTACATGGTGTGGGATGTGGCCTCAGGCATGGCGGTGCCCGCCGACACGGAGGGCGTCGTGCCGCCCATCGAGGGTTCCTTCGAGGCGGACGGTGTTGCGGTCAAGCCGTCGTTCGCCCACCTGAAGGACCGTGCGGCCGAATACACCATCGAGGAGACGGCGCGCATCACTGGTCTTGACCCTGAGGTCATAGAGACATTCGCCCGCGAGTACGCCGAAGCAAAGCCTGCGGGCATCCGCATGGGCCAGGGCATGCAGCGCACGTACGACACGTTTCAGTCGTTCAGGGCCGTGGCGACGCTGGCGGCCGTGGCCGGTTACGTCGGCGTGCGCGGAGGTGGTGCGTCGCACATGGGCGGAACCAAGGCTAACCGCCCCGTTCCCGGCGAGACGGCGCCCGAGTTCAACTTCGACGAGTGGGCCGACACGGGCGAGAACTCCGCCAACCTCGTGAAGTCCTCGCTTATCTACCAGTGCGCCACGGAGCACGACCCTGTCCCCATGGACTTCATCTGGTTCAGTGGCTCGAACTTCGTGAACCAAAGCCCGGATTCCCATCGCATCACGGAAGAGGTCTTCCCGCAGATAGACACCATCGTCGTTGCCGACCCCTGGTGGACATGGACCGCGAAGTACGCAGACTACGTGCTCCCCGCCACTTCGCTGTGGGAGTACTGGGATCTCTACGACCGCTCGCCGTGGGTCTTCCTCGTTAAGCCGGCCATCGCGCCCCTCGGTGAGAGCAAGTCCGACTGCGAGATGATGACCATGCTTGCCGATCGCGTTGGCTTGGGTGATCTCTGGACGAAGACGCCCGAGGAGTGGGTGCGCAGCTGGCCGAACCCCGAGAGCTCCTCGTTTGCGGGCTTCGATTTCGACGAGGCAGTCGAGGGTGGCATGTGGGGCATGCCGACGGGCATCTATGACGAGCCGCTCATTGCCTTCGAGGACCATGCGTACAAGACGGCCACAGGTCGCTTTGAGTTCTACACCGAGAGCATGGTGGACTACGACGAGGAAGTCCCTCGCTACACTCCGCCGCTCGAGGCATCCGACCCCGAGCTGAGCGCGAAGTACCCGCTCATGCATATCACGTACCACGACCGCATGAACGTGCACTCCCAGCACTGTGACTGCCCCTCCCTGGCATCTGTCCAGACTGAGCCGTGGTTACACATCAATCCCGCGGATGCCGCGCCGCGCGGCATCGAGCACGGTGACATGCTGCGCATCTGGAATGACCGCGGCGAGGTCAAGATGCGTGCGTTCGTGACGGAGGGCATCGTGCCAGGCGTGACGGCGACCCAGGCCGGCTGGACGCCCGAGCACATAGCCGAGGGTAGCTTCCAGTACTTGAGCCACCTCACGCTCAGTCCGGCAGAAGAGCACTATTCGCAGACGAGTTCCGCCTTCAACGACATCATGGTTGAAGTCGAGAAGGCGTAAGGGGGACGAGAACCATGGCTGACAAGCAATACGGCATGCTCATCGACACGCGCCGCTGCGTTGGGTGCCAAACGTGTATCGTGGGCTGCAAGATCCTGCATGGCTGCCCGGACGGCGTCTACCTTGGAAGGCTCGAGACCGTGGGGCAGGAGAACAACTACGTGGTGAGCGGGACATATCCCAACGTGAGCGTCACGTTCCGCCCGCACCTGTGCAACCACTGTGCCGAACCGGCGTGCGTGGCCGCGTGCCCGACGGGGGCCATGCACAAGCGCGAGGAGGACGGCGTCGTGCTCTCCGATCCCGACGTTTGCGTGGGCTGTGGGGCATGTGTGGCGGCATGCCCCTACGATGCGCCCGTGCTCAACGAGGCAGCCGGCATTGTCAACAAGTGTGACTTTTGCATAGACCGAGTCGAGCGGGGCGAGGAACCGCTGTGCGTGTGCAGCTGCCCGGCCGAGGCTCGCGTCTTCGGGGTCATTGACGAATCTGGGAGTGAGCTAACCGCGCGAATCGCGGAAGGTGCCGAGCAGCTTCTGTCCGAGGAGGGCACGAATCCCTCGGTATACTATCTGATGTAGCAGCAGACGGGGCGTGGTCGACGGGAGTGCGTCGGCCACGCCCACGCCATAACGTAACATGGACAACAGCGGGGTTGGATGACCCCGTCGGCGTTGCGCGTTTTTGCGGCGCGTATGCGCTAACATGAGTTTTAGTTAAAAAGGGTTGCCCAGGGGGAGGGGACGGTCGCATGGCCGAGGGGGGCTCTCTGTCGCATTTTGTCGACGCATTGCGTTTCAGGCCTGTCTTCACGACAGAATGGCTCGAGGGGCAGGACGGCCTGCGATTCAAACGGATGGAACTCGAGGCGGGCGAGTACCTGTTTCGGGCTGGAGAGTGCCACCCATACATGTATCACGTTGTAAGCGGTCTCGTCAGGATTTACCTGCTGTCCGACGAGGGTACCGCCAAGACGCTGTTTTACCATGCGGCCGGGACGCAGTTCGGCTTTCAGGGCTTCCGTGAGGACGGGGCAACCGTCAGCTCGGCCGTCGCAGAGGCACCGAGCACCGTGCTGGCCATAAGCTACTGCGACCTGTTTGCATTTTGCGATGCGCACCCCGCGTACTACAAGGCCTGTGTGGTCTATCTGTTTCAGATAGCCAACTCACAGACAGAGGAGATTGCGAGCCTCAGCTTCCAGACGGGCGCGCAGCGCTTGGGCGCACTGTTGTACTCGCTTGCTTGCTCGCAGCCTGCGAAGGCCGGGTGCGACGGGGACGAGATCGTGATTCCTTACACCATTGACCGCCTGGCCGAAATCATCGGGGCACACCGCAACACGGTGACAGCGCGCTTGGGCGATTGCGCCAGGAAGGAGTCATCGGCAGGCAACTGAAGCCTATTGTTGTCGTTGATGTGGAGGGACTTGCCAGGAGTTTGCATGCGCGTTGAGGCGCTGTGGGTACGGCGGCTTGTTGTTCACATTCGTGAGTATGGGTGGTCTAGCGGGTGGTCTGGCGTGCGGTCAGTCGGCGGATCGCGTGGGCGCGCGAGCCACGGTTGCAGGATTGCTGGGCCTCACGTCGGCCGGAGCCTTTGCACTCGCGTTTGCCAGGGTAATAGTGCCAATCACTGTGGGCGAGTCTGGCAAAGGGAGAGCGCTCGCCTTGTAACAGAGCCGCCTTGACTCGGGCCTTGCTGCGGGGGGTTTGCTTGCGGGCGCTGCGGTACAAATGAGCGGCTCGGTTTCCTACGCGTTTCTCATGGTGGCTGTGCTTAATTGTGTGACATCAAGGTAGTTCACTTTCGGATTGCGACCACTTTCGTCAACCGATGCGCCCGTCGGGTTTAGGGGTTCCCAACGGCATGTCCCATAAAACGCCGCTATCCAGTTTCCGGGCGAATTGCAGTCTCGAGTTCTTGGCGAGAATGAACGCCGAATTTGTCGTAAATCCTGCTTGTGTGGCTGCGTACTGCTCCGGTTGAGATAAATAGCGCGTCGCTAATTTGAGCCGTGGTGTTGCCGGCCATCAGGAGGATAAAGACATCAATTTCTCGCGGGCTAAGGCCTTTCGAGGATGCTATCTCCTTGAAATATGTGCCCTCGTCGTTTCCCATGGTCTCATCCTGGGTGGCCAGAACAGCATCGGGGGCGCAGGAAGGGCCGTCGCCAAGTTCTACAATGAGAAAATCTGACAATCAACTAAATAGGTGATGATTCGGGGCCCCAGGGACCCCGGTGCTACCATGTCCCCGCCAAACTGATGAATTTGCCCAGACGCCCGCCCGGCTCATCGTTTGACGACGACCCCGCTGGGCGGGCGTCTGGACGGATGGGACAAACCGATATGAAGAGAGAGCCCCCACTCCGCCCTCGTGGCGTCCCTGGACGTCGAGGGCCTCGCGCTCCTCTCCGCCGCGCTGGACGAGCGGGCCTGCCGCGAGGTGCTGGGCTTCGGCACGTTCGCCAAGGCGGCCGAGCTCTTCAGGCCCGAGCCTACGTGCCCCAGGTGCGGCTCGTCGCCCTGGAGGGACGGCCGCGAGCCGTCCGGCCTGCGGGGGTGGAGGTGCCGCTCGTGCGGGGCGAGGTTCACACTCCCTCACGGGCACCGTCTTCGAGGGCAACAGAAGGCCGGGCTGCCGACGTGGGCCCGCTTCACCTCGGAGAGCCCCGGCGGCGGGCGGCGCAGCAGGGGCGGGATTACCAAGGCCGGGAACAAGCACCTGGGGAGGCTCCTCGTCGAGGCCGCGTGGCATTTCGCCAACGCCTCGCGGCGCGCCAAGCCCCCGGCGCGGGGGCAGCTGGTCGACCCGGCCGTGAGGAGGCGCGCGCTCAAGGGCAACCGCAGGCTCGTCGATAGGCGCAGGGCGCTCGACGACGCGGGCCCAGCCGTAGCTACGGGATGCACGGCGCGCAAGCGCCACGGGCGGATATTAAACAGCAAGACGAGCGTCGAACAGACACGCGACTCAGCGGGCGGCACACCGGGTGACGATATATAAAAAGGCCAGGTCTGGCTCTTGAAGTCAGGCCTGGCCGATTATTGCCTCTTGACAATGTTCTGCTCATATTAAAGGGCAAGGCGATAAAGGCCGCCACCGTCATCAAGAGCACCGACATGTAGGGCGTCCTCGTGCGGGAGCTTTGCCCGAACGTCTTCCAGGCGAGGAGAAGCAGCATGGCGGCGACCATCAGCCCTGCGGCAAGCACGGCGTTCATGACAACGCCGTCTGGGGCGTCCATGCGGCACAAAACGCGCGACAAACCGTTTACATAGCCAAGGACGGCGACGCAGATGACGTAGCGCCATATGCTGATAACGAGCCCTCGTGCCTGGTTGGTGTTGTCGCGGTCCTCCTCGCCTGTATCGTCCGTTTTCCAAACGCCGGCTTGTCTCCCGGCGTATGTGAGCATGGCTGCGTTTGCGGCAAGCAGGGCAACGACGACGATGCTGTAAAGGGCGAGAGAGCCGCAGAGGGACATCGCAAGATAGGCGGCCCCTCCCGCCATCGAGGCGATGGCGATTTTTCGGCAGGCATCGTCGAATGCGAGCGATGCAAACAGCCGCTGCCAAACTATAAAGGAGAGGGCATGGCCCGCGCCCAGGAAAAATGAGCCAACGCCCAGTGCGCAATGCGACTTGGCCCCCATTGCGGAGAAGAAAAGAAGGGCAAACCCAATGGCCCATATTACAGAGGAGGCGCACGTCGTGTTCCTCCTGAAGGTCTTTGGCTTGAGAAGGCATCCAAGCCCAAACGAAAACAGAGCCAGCAGAAACCCTGCGGAGCGAAGGTTCTCAAACGTCGTCACATCCGCGGCATCCATGCCAGACAAAGCGGTGAGGGTCACGAGCCCCCAGGCACCAGTGGAGCCAAGCGCAAGAAACGCTGCGAACCCAAGCGTGGAGAGGTCTATGGCTGCGGTGTGGCCGCAAGGGGACATTCGTCCAGTCCTTTCGGTTGGCGTGGGTCTGATGTGTGCGAGACGCATTTGCAAAAGAGTCTAGCGATAAGGGGTCCCGATGGCTACTGGGTGAAGGCGAGACGGCAAATTCACCTGCTGCCTACCGAATTCACCTACTCGGATGTGAGCTGGGCAAATGGTCGCCAACGTAAGGTTTGGCCTGCCATGGTGCGAACGGAAGGGATTCGTGCCACCAGATTCTCCGTAGGGGGAGCCATGCAGAGAGCAATGAACCGCAGGTCTTTTGTCGCAGACGCTGCCGGAGTCGCAGCGTTCGCCGGTTTCGGGGCTGCAAGTGGGAAGGCCGATGAAAGCGGGCTGAGCGCCGAGCTTATCAAAAACGGCTCATGGAGTTTCGAGGTCGCACCCGAGCCCGTGCCCGAGGGCCAAATCACTGCCACGTATGAGGCCGACGTCATTATCATCGGTGCCGGCATCTCGGGCCTTGTCTGCGCTGCCTCCGCTACTGAAGAGGGCGCCGACGTAATTCTGTTCGCCGCAAGCTCCACCCCCGTTTCCCGCGGCGGCTCCAACCACGGCATCGGGACCAAGATGCACGAGCGCCTGGGCATTACCACCTACAACAAGGACACCGCCGTCGGGATGATTCGCCGCGAGCTCGCCCGCGGTGGCTACAAGATCGACCAGAAGCAGTGGTTCCGCTGGATCAACGAGTCTGCCGAGTCCATGAACTGGATGATCGACTTCATGGAAGGCCAAGGCTACACCACAACCATGGAGATCGGTTACACCGACACTGACGGCACCTTCACCGCCGAGCCCGGCTCTCACAACTGGGTCGAGACTTGCGACGGCGTCGAGTCGGGGGCTCGTTTGGGCGAGAACTACGTTATGTACGCCCTGGAGTCGAAGATTCTCGAGCAGGGAGGTACCATCCACTATAAGACCATCGCCCGCTACCTTGTCCGCGACGACGGCAACACCGGTCGTGTGAGCGCGGTAGTTGCCACCGATCCGGATGGCAACTACGTCAAGTACGTCGGCCGCAAGGCCGTCGTCATGGCTACGGGCGACTTTTCTGCCAACCAGGACATGATGGCCAAGTACTGCGACTGGGTCGCCCCGCTACTTCAGTACAACGAGATAGACTATGACGCGGCCTTCCAGTTTGGCGGCCTTGGTGGCGGCGACGGCCAGAAGATGGGCCTTTGGGTCGGTGCCGCGTGGCAGAAGAGCATCCCCAACGCCCCTATGATCGATGCGGTTGGACCCATGCCTTACCGTCAGTCCATTGCCGACTTCTCCGGTCTGCTGCTCAACAAGAACGGCCAGCGCTACTCTAACGAGGACGTCATCTTCTCGTATGGAACATATGCCATGATGATGCAGCCCGATATGACCCGCTACGGCATCTGGGACACCGCCTATGCCCACTGGTTCCCCCAGTGGGAGACCTTCGGCGCCACCATCGTCGCTGGCGAGGGCAAGGACCCCCTGTCGTGCGAGGCTTACCCGGCTCAGTGGGACTCCAACGTCGAGAGCGGCACCTTTGTCAAGGGAGACACGCTCGAGGAGGTCATCGCCCAGCTCGACGGCCTCGACGCTGAGGCGGCGCTCGCCCCTATCGATCATTACAACGAGCTGTGCGAGGCCGGCTGCGACACCGACTTCCACAAGGACGCCTCTCTCATGGCGCCCATCAAGGAAGGCCCCTTCTACGGATGCAAGCTCAGCATGAGCCCCGCCAACTTCCTGTGTGTCACCGGTGGCTTGAACACCAACGAGAAATGGCAGGTCTGCGACGCCAACGACAATCCCATCGAGGGCCTCTACAACATCGGCATCATGGTTGGTGATTCGTACGGCAACTGCTACAACTTTGCCGTTTGCGGTCACAACCTGGGCATGAACTGCATTAATGCCGGCTATAGGCTCGGCAAGGCTCTCGCTGAGTAGCCACGAGATTGATCGCTCGACTTCTTTGGCGGTGCCAGGCGAATCTGCCCGGCACCGCCTTTTCATGTGCCCGCCGCGCGCGGAGGCGAGTAGAAAGCCATGCTCATGTGCGCGGAACTATAGGCGGAGTGAAAGAGAGGCAAGTTTCGCGGAATTCCTGCCGCACCTTGTCTCAGTCAGTTTTCGAGAACGCCCGCGTCAAGTGTCATTCTGAATGCTGGCATTAAATATGTATGGCGTGCTCTCGAGTGTGTCCCGAAAGGCTGGTGCAATCCTTGGTACGGGCGTTCGAAATGCCCCTGCGAGGACCTTGTTAGACGATCTCTGAAATTCACTCGGGTTCCAGGAATCATCAGGGATAGCGTAACAACCAACCAGCCCGCTGCTGCCCCAATCCTCGAATCGCCGATTGCACCAACGCGGGCCCTCGATCCCATGCGCTCGTCTTAGGGCGAGATGGAGCGCTGCCGTTCGTCCGCGAGGAAAGGCCTGCGCCTGTTCCTCTATGCCCTCTCTACCAGGTCGATCAGTTCCTGGTGGGAGTGGACGCCGAGCTTGGTGTAGATGTGGGCTACGTGAGTCTTCACGGTGTTGTAGCTCACGCCCAGCTGGCGTTGGATATAGGCACCGTTGCGGCCCTGTGCGAGCAGGGCGAAGATCTCGGCCTCGCGCGCGGTGAGGCCGGTCGTGTCGATAAGGCGGGCAACGGTGGTGTCGAGGTCGGGCGTGGGCTCATGCTCGACGACCTCGGGACTTGCCGTGAGCGCCTCTACCGTCGTGTCGTAGCTGAAGCCCCTCATGCCGAACAGGGCAAACGCCGCAAGGCAGAGCACGACGACTCCCGTCACGGCAGTGCTCGCAATAAGGCTGCCCGCCATGGCCGCATAGCACAACCGGCCCAGTTCGGCGCCTCCCGTGACGCCCACGCAGAGCAGAAAGCCGCTCCAGGCGAAAAGGGGTAGCGTGCCTGCGCGGTTGCGGGCGGAAAGCGCAGCCAGCGCCGGCCAAAAGACGAGCCAAAAACAAGTCTTTCCCGCTTCGATTAGATTTGAGGTCAGCGAAGGTACGGCCTGCTGGGAAATGGGGGCGAATAAAAAGCCCGCCATTAGAAGCAGAAGCGCCAGATTGAAGCACGAGTCAAGTAGAAGCGGTCGGCTGCTTACCGCCCAAATTGCCAAGAAGAACAGCAAAGGGACGATGCCGGCCCATGTGGCGAGCGGGGCATTGTTGACCTCGCCGAAGGAAAGTGCCGCTCCGTAGGCTGTCTGGAAAAGGGCCAGGCATACGAAGAGCCTGTGTGAGCGGGGCAGGAACGAG
>JAHZHK010000068.1:0-5881 GCA_019420325.1 Coriobacteriaceae bacterium
GGCGACCCTGTGGGAGACTAGGGCGCCGCCGGCCCCCGGGGCGCGTTGCGCGGGCAAGGGGCGGGGAGGCGCGGAAGAGGCACCTGGGAGGGGGACCCGAGAGGGTCCCCCTCTTTCGTTCGCGGGGCTTTCCGGGACCCCGCGAAGGCAGACGGGCCGCCGGCCCCCTCGGGGGCCAGGCGGCCTTTTGCGTTCGGGGCCTCTTGCGCGGGCTTCGCGGGTCACCGGCGGCCTTTTTGCATGTCGCCGACCCGCGTCGCGTGTTTTTTGCGGGTCGGGGGTTCTGAGGGGGGTCCCTGGTTCGATGCCTTAGCCCCTAGCTCCTTGCTGTAGCCTTTGCCCTTGCCGTGCTTTGGTGAGCAAACCTCCGAAAGGGGACTTTGAGGCGTCCCTGGTCACTCTTTAGGGCATCTGTGGGTGTGGTTGAGGCCCTGCTGGCGGCGTCCGCTGGCCGTTCGGATTCGAATTCTGCCGACTGCGGCTGTTCGGCGCTTGCATGAAGGGCATCTGGGTCCTGCCTGTGAGCCATACGCCTTGGCTGGTTCCACTCAATCATGGTGACATCAATTGTTTGATAGCGGAGTTCAGCCCTGTGAACAGTTGGTGATCTGACTGTTAATGCCAGTTTAAACGCTTTACACATATCCTTCACAGAGTCTACACTTCCCGTATTTTTATGACGGCTTTCAGGAGCCCCAAAAAGAGGGTGGCCACAGTTACAAAAGAAGAGCTGTTTTCTATGGCTGAGAAGCGTACTGTTGTCGTAGACGAGCACAAGGACGGCCTTGCAATTCAGGATTTGATTCTGACTGCAGTTCTGATTGCCGCAGGTGCGGTATTGAAGCTCACGGTCTCGAGCTTTCTTACGTTTGCGGGCATGAAGCCCAATTTTATGATTGCCATGTATTGCATCGCAATCATTCTCACTCGACCCAATCTTATTCAATCTGCCTGCATTGGTTTGCTTGTGGGACTTGTTTCCCAAATCCCGCTGCTTAATGCTACCCCGCTGGTGAATTTTGCCTCCGAGCTGGTAGGCGCTGTTGTTTGCTGCTTGCTCGTGACCATCTTTTCGCGCGTTGCCTCTCGCAACTCGCTTGTTCAGAATGTGGCAGTTCCTGCAGTTATTACCTTTGTGTCTACCATTTTCTCTGGGTACACCTTTGCCATGATCGTAGGCGTTACTGTGAGCGGCCTTGAGCCTATGGCGGTCTTCGGCGTCTATGCCGTTATGGTTCTTGGTACCGCTGCCATGAATTGTGTTGTTGCCGCCATTCTCGTTCCGGTTCTCCGCAAGGTTCTGAAGAAGTAGTCTCCACTTCTGTTGGTATTGCCTTTAGTGACTGGTCCTTTGTTTTGGGACCGAAGCCCGATGGGTTTCGGTCCCTTATCTGACACAGCCCCTTACCTGGAGACATCATGATTGATATTCAAGACTTGGCGTTTTACTACAAGGGTTCAGATGTCCCTGCGATACATGACATCACGCTTCAAATACCAGACGGCACCTTTGTGGGGGTCACCGGAGCAGCAGGATCGGGCAAGACTACGTTTACTTGCGCTCTCAATGGAATCGTCCCTCATTGCTACGAAGGCGATTTTTACGGTGCGGTATGTGTCTGCGGCCTCGACACGGTGCAGACGCGGCTGACGGACATTTCCAGGCTTGTCGGCAGTGTCTGCCAAGACGTGGACAGCCAGATGGTCTCGTCTGTTGTGGAAGACGAGATGCTCTATGGGCTTGAGAATTTTTCTGTGCCGAGGGAAGAGATTCCTTCCCGGGTACAGGAAGCCTTGGCTGATATGGGCATCGAGGATCTGAAGGACAGGACCATCGCAAGTTTGTCTGGTGGGCAGAAGCAAAAAGTTGCTATTGCCTCGATTCTCGCCATGCGACCTCAGGTGTTTGTTCTTGATGAGCCTACGGCAGAGCTCGACCCTGCCAGCTCCCGCAACGTCTTTGAGCTGCTTCGACACGCCGCTGTCAAGTATGCATCGACCGTTATTGTCGTTGAGCAGAAGATCGCCCTTCTGAGTGAGTTTTGCGACATGCTTCTCATCATGGAGGGGGGGCACTGTGAAGTTTCAAGGTGCCCCGAGTGATGTTCTCGCGCATTCGAATGAGTTGCTTACGATGGGGGTCAACGTACCTCGTTCAACCATGCTCGTGAATTCGCTCAAGGCCAAGGGGCTATACAGCGGTCCGGCTGTAAGCACTGTTCCCCAGGCTGTCGAGATATGCGAGGGGGCATTGCGATGATCGAGTTTCAGCATGTGACCGCAGGGTACGGTGACGGCTCCGCTGTTGTGCATGGTGTTTCTTTTCGCATTGAGAAAGGGGAGTTTGTCTCTTTCGTCGGGACGAATGGCGCTGGTAAATCGACAACTATGCGCCTGTGCAACGGTCTTCTTAAGCCGACGACGGGTTCAGTGCTCCTTGATGGGACCGCGACAACCGAATTGAAAACGAGCCAGATTGCACGTAGGGCGGGATTTCTCTTCCAGAACCCTGACCGGCAGATTTGCAACGCAACCGTGCGCGACGAGCTTCTCTTTAATTTCAAGGTGCAAGGTGCCGACATGGGCCAAGCGCAACGGAAGGTCGACGACATTATCGAGCGTTTTGGGTTTGATCCTCTTGCCGATCCCTTTTTGTTGAACAGAGGCACACGTCAGCTTCTTGCATTGGCTTCCGTTGTCGTGTGTGAACCGGAAGTGCTCTTGCTCGACGAGCCTACCAAAGGTCTGGACTTTCGCGAGTGTCTCAAGGTCATGGACTACGTTCGCGAGCTCAACGAGAAGCGCGGCACGACGGTCGTCATGGTGTGTCATGACATGGAGGTCGTGGCAGATTATGCCAAGCGACTTATTGTGATGACTGCTGGACGCGTTGTGGCTGATGGGGCGACGTTTGAGGTTCTGCGTGATCGAGAAAGCCTGGAGCAAGCCGATGTCATACCTCCCCAAGTGGTGGAGATATCCACGAGGCTTGTCGAGCGCAACTCGTCCCTGGCACTAGGCCCCGTTGCATGTGCGAATACGCTCGACGAGCTGACCAGTGCGCTTGTTGAGCTCGCGGAATCAAAAGAGAGGGTGATGTGAGATGAAGGGCTTCCTGGAGTACGTGTCGGGCGATAGCTTTCTTCATGCCATGAACCCCGTGGTGAAGCTCCTTTGTGCCTTCATTATTGCAATCGCTTGCTTTGTCACGACAAACCCGCTTGTGTTGGCGTGCGTGTTGGTGCTCGACGTGGTTTTAGCTCAACAGTGTCGTTTGATGGAGCAAGCATGGGGGCTTGCAAAAGCTGTTGCCGGCTTCTCGATCATCTTGGCGCTCATCGCTCTTCTCTTTACGCCACAAGGCGATATGCTTGTTGCATTGCCGTGGGGTTACATTGGCACTCAGAGCGTCTTTAGTGCCTGCATGGTGGTATTGCGCTTGGTTGCCTGTGCGGTTCCGCTCTTCTTGGTGTTCTATGTGACGAAGCTTACGGATCTGTCCAACGCGCTCGTTGAGAACCTTGGCATACCTTACAAGTACGCCTTCGTGTTCATGTCGTGCGTGCGGTTCATCCCTGTGTTCATGAACGACATGGCGGCAATCATGGAGGCTCAGACTGCGCGTGGCGTTGAGTTTGATGGTGGACTTGTCAAGCGTGTGAGGCTTATGGTTCCGCTGTGCGTGCCGCTTTTGGTGGCCTCGGTGCGCAAGACCAACTCCTCTGCCATCGCTGCTGAAGTGAGGGGCTTTTACCTGCGCGGACGCGATTCGGCGTTCAAGCACTATGCTGTCGGTGGCTTTGATTGGGTAAGTATTGCATTCTGCGTCGTACTTTTGGTTCTTGCGATTGTTCAGAGGGTAATGCTCTAGAGACGTGCTATACTAGCCAGACTGATTTGCCTTCGTAGCTCAGGGGATAGAGCACCGCTCTCCTAAAGCGGGTGTCGGCCGTTCGAATCGGCCCGGGGGCACCAGGAAAATACCAGGCCAGGGGGTAGAACCTCCTGGCCTGTTTTTGTTTAGGCCGGCTGTTCTCTTCTCGTGCCGCACCTATGTCTCAAACTTTCATCTCCGCAATGAAAAAGCCCCGCTGCAGCTTTGGCTGCAACGGGGCTGAGACGTTACTGGCTTGGCTGGGCGTGGGTTTATTCCGTTCCGCTGCCCGTGTCATCGTAGGACACGTCGCCATAGACATAGAGCGTGATGGTCGTGTCGGCATCCACCGTGGTGTTCGCGGGGCTCATAGAGTATACCTGACCCACCAGGTCGGCCGAGGGAGCGGGGTCGCCGGTGACTACGCTGTAGTTCAGGCCAAGCGAGGTGAGCGTGTCCTCAACATAGCCAAGGTCGCCGGTGTAGGAGCCAATGGTGACGCTCGGCGTGGGCGGCGTGTAGGTGCCGTAGTAGTACAGGTTGACCGTGGAGCCCTTGGCCACCGAGGTGTTGTAGGGGTCGGTGCCGGCGCACTTACCGCTCTGATCGGCATTTTCGGGAGTCTGCTCAATGAGATTGACCACAAGGCCGAGGCCCTCAAGAGTGCTCTTCACCGAGTTGTAGTCCTGGCCCACGTAGCTGTCGATCTGCACGGCGTTGGGGTCCTTGCCCTGACTGATGTAAAGTACAACGGTATCGCCCTGCTTGACTGTCGCACCCGCGCCCGGATCGGTCCAAATCACGAGGCCCTCGGCGAGGTCGTCGCTGTAGGTGCGCTGCTCCTCATAGGAAATCTTGGCTTCCTGGAGAACGGCCTCAACATCGGTGTAGTTCCAGCCGTAGTAGCTGTCAAGCGTGAAGGTCTGGCTGCCCTTGCTCAGGCCATACGTGACCGTGGAGCCCTTGGCAATCGACTTGTTGGCGGGACTGAAGGTCACAATCGTACCCTCGGCGTAGTCGTTGCTGTATGCGTCGAGGGTTGCGTCGTGGCTGAGCTTGAGGCCTGCGGCGCTGATCAGCGTATTGGCTTCCTCGGGGGTCTTGCCACGGATGTCGTCGAAGGTCACAAGGTCGGTGCCGCCGCTGATGACAAGGTTGACGGCAGTTCCGGCGTCGACCTCGGTGCCTGCGGCAACGGACTGCGAGATGACCTTGCCCTTGGAGACGGTGTTGGACATTTCCGTTGTGATGAGGCCGAGCTTGAGGCCGTTGCTCTCAAGCTTGTTCTTTGCCTTGGCTTGCGTGAGGTTCTGCACGTTGGGAACGCTCTTCTTCTCGACCTTGGTGCTGATGGTCGCATTGTCGCCGGGCGTGCCGGGAGTGTTGTTCGAGCAGCTGTTGAGGGCGGTAAAGGCAATGACAACGAGCACGATGAGAACGATGACAACGGCGGCAATAGCGATGCCGGTAGACTTGCTCGTGTTCTCGGCGCGCTCAAGACGCTTGTCCTCGCGCTGCATGGCGGCGCGGCGATCGTTGGGGGTAGCGGTGCGTTCCATACGTGCCGTGCGGGAGGGGCCCTGCTGCATCGCCGTCATGTTGGGGTTCGAGCGCATGACGTTGGTCTGGCTCGCCGTGGGAAGGGAGCGCGTCGCAGCCGGGCCGAAGCCGGGGATGTTGACCGGGTTGCCTTGGATGAACGAGTTGAGCGCATGGCGCAGCTCGTCGGCGGTCTGGAAACGCTGGGCGGGGTCCTTGCGCAGCAGGCACATGATGATGGCCTCGAGCGCAGGGTCGAGGTTGGGGTTGATGCTGCGCGGCGGCACAGGCTGCTCGTTGACCTGCTTGAGCGCCACGCTCACGGCATCATCGCCCTCAAAGGGAAGACGGCCGGTGGCAGCCTCGTACATCACGACGCCTAACGAGTACAGGTCGCTTGTGGGGCCGAGGTCCTTGCCTTGGGCCTGCTCGGGGGAGACGTAGTGGGCGGTGCCGAGCACGGAGTTG
>JAHZHK010000068.1:5891-15096 GCA_019420325.1 Coriobacteriaceae bacterium
GTCTGAGTGAGATGGGAGTTCTTGGCGCGTGCGATGCCGAAGTCCATGACCTTGGCGTCGCCGTTGGGCAGAATCATGATGTTTTGCGGCTTGATGTCGCGGTGAATGATCTCATGGGAGTGCGCGACTGCCAGGGCGGAGCATACCTGGGCGCCGATCTGCGCGACCTTCTTGGGTGCCAGCGCGCCATGGGAGCGGATGCCGCTCTTGAGGTCGGTGCCGCGCAGGTATTCCATGACGATGAAGTAGGTGCCTGTCGCCTCGTCGCGGCCCCAGTCATAGACCTGCACGATGTAGGGATTCTGAAGTGCCGCTGCGGCGCGCGCCTCCTGACGGAAGCGCTGTGCGAACGCAGGATCGCTGGCATACTGGGGCAGCATGACCTTGATGGCCACCTGACGGTCGAGTGTGGAGTCGACGCCTCGGTATACCGTGGCCATGCCGCCGGTGCCCACCTGCGACTGCACTATGTATCTGTTTCCAAAGACTGTTCCGTTAGCGATGCCGGACATTCTCAGCGCTCCCATCCATCAAAGTGTTCGACATTCATAATATCTAGTTTCCGCCCAAAGTTTCGACAGCCACCTGAAGCACATCACCTGCAAGAGCGGTGGCGGTGTGTTCGGCATCGTTTTCGATGACGATGGCGATGGCCGCGACCGGGTTCTCATATGGCGCAAAGCCGATGAACCAGGCGTTGGGGTTGGAGTTGCCCGTCTCGGCCGTGCCTGTCTTGCCGGCGACGTCCACGCCGGCGATAGAGGCGGCCGTGCCGGTGCCCTCTTCCACTGTGGAAAGCATGGCGCTGCCCACAAGCGAGGCGGTGTTTGCGCTGCAGGCCTGGCCGAGGGCGCGGGGCTTGGTTGACTTGAGCACCGCACCCGTTGAGTCGGTCGTCGCCTTGACCACATGCGGCTCCATGAGGATGCCGCCGTTTGCAATCGCGCAGGCCGTGAGGGCGTTCTGCACGATGGTGGTCTGCGGGCCGGCGGGGCTTGTGTGCTCGCCTACCGGCTGGCCCGCTCCCGCCCAGGCCGTTTCCCACTGCGTCATCTCGGAGGGCTCAGGCATGAGGGAGGCCACACAGGCGAAGTCGGCTCCCAGCTTGATGCCGTAGCCGAACGCCTCGGCCTGGCTCACGAGGGCCTGTGCTCCCAGAAGGTCGGCAACCTGGGCGAACGCCGTGTTGCTCGAGTAGGCGAAGGCCTCCCTGAGCGTGATGTCGCCGAGCTCCTCGTCGTTGTGGTTCGTGACCACACCGCCGCCGATCTCAAGACTTGCCGGAGCCGACACGACGGTGTCGAGCGACATGGCGCCGGTGTCGAGTGCGCCTGTCAGCGTGATGGTCTTGAACGTGGAGCCGGGCGTGTAGAGCGCCTGGGTCGTGCGGTCGAAGAGGGGTGCATTGGCGTCATCGGAAGAGCCGCCCAAAAGGTCGGAAAGCTGGTCGTTGGAGTAGGTGGGTGCAGACGCCTGCGCGAGAATCGCGCCTGTGGAGGGGTCCATGACGACGACGCCTCCCACGCGGCCCTGCAGCACCTCTTCGGCAGCGGACTGAATGCGCGAGTTGATGGTGAGCACCACGTCGCCGCCCGCCTTTGTCACGCCAAGGAACGAGTCGAACAGGTCGTGCCAGGTCGTATAGCTCTGCGAGCCGGCAAGAACGTCGTCGTAGACGGCCTCGATGCCCGTGGAGCCGTAAACCGCGCTTGTGTAGCCCACCGTATGCGAGGCGAGCGTTCCCTGCGAGTAGGTGCGCACGTAGGTGCCGTTGTCCTGCAACACACTCTCGGCCAGGGTGACTCCGTCGCTTGTGAGGATGCTGCCGCGGCGCACCTTGGACGCCTTGGTCGAGACGTGGTTGTTCGACGGGAGCATGCGGATCTCCTCGGCCTTGAAGATCTGCAGGTATGCCAGGCGTGCGATGAGGGTGGCGTCAAGTGCACAGAAGAATCCGGTGAGAACGGTGAGGCGGCGAGAAAGTGCGATGCGTCCAAGCACGCCTGACTCAGGAGTCTCCAGGTGCGAGCCGAAGACCTTGCCGGAGACGCCGGCGCCCTCGACTTCGGCCTGTTCGCCCGTGCCCTCATGGCCGCAGCGCAAAAGGAAGCCGACGGCGATGAAGCTCGCAAGCAGGGAGGTGCCACCCTGGCTCATGAAGGGCAGCGTGACGCCCGTGAGCGGGATGAGGCCCATGACACCGCCTGCGATGAGGAACGCCTGCAGGGCGATGGAGGTGGTGAGGCCCACTGCCATGAAGGCGGCGAGGTCGGAGCGTGCACGGGCTGCCGTGAGCAGGCCGCGCACGGCAAGCAGGACGAACAGGAGAATGACGGCGGCCGCGCCCAGAAGGCCCATCTCCTCGGCGATGGCGGAGAAGATGAAGTCGCTCTCCACGACGGGAATCATCGTGGCCATTCCCTGACCGATGCCTGTGCCCATGAGGTTGCCGTCGGCAATGGAGTAAAGCGACTGGGCAATCTGCCAGCTAGAGCCTGTGGGGTCGCAGAATGGGTCGAGCCAGATCTGCACGCGGGTGCGCACGTGGGCGAAGAACTTGTATGAGAGCACGGCGCCAATGCCGAGCAGGCCTGCGCTCACGATGGGGTAGAACCATCGTCCTGTTGCCGTGTAGAGCATGACGACGAAGACGCCGAAAAAAAGCACGGCGCTTCCCAGGTCGCGCTCCCATACGACGATTGCCAGGCTCACGAGCCACACGACGAGCATGGGCAGCAGCATGCGCAGGCGCGGGATGGCCAGAGGCCCCACGTGATGGACTGCCACGCTCATGAGCTCGCGGTTCTCCGACAAGAAGCTGGCAAGGAAGATGACGATGAGGATCTTGGCGAGCTCGCCGGGCTGGAAGCTCACAACGCCGGGGATCTCAATCCACAGCTTGGAGCCGTAGTGCTCGGTGCCGATGAAGATGGGCAGGACCAGAAGGATCAGGCCCACGGCGCCCAGGCTGTACTTGTAGCGGGCAAGCGACTCGAGGTTGCGCACCCCAAAAAGCACGCCGATCATGGCAGCTATGGAGATGAACAGCCATATGACCTGCTTGATGGCAAGGTCGGGCGCGAGACGCGTCACAAACGTGATGCCTATGCCTGCCAGCACGAAGACGATGGGCAAGATGGCTGCGTCGGCGTTGGGGGCCGTGATGCGCACGGCGATGTGCGCGACGACAAATGCCACAGCAAGGCCGATAGGCACGACGAGCGTGCTGAGCCCGAGCTGGTCGCCGGCCTGCAGCACGTAGAGCGCGTACAGTATGAAGATGGGTAGGGCTCCCGTTATGAGCAGGAGCAGCTCGGTGGTGCGTCGTTGCGACATGGGCCTCACGCGCCTTCAGGCGAGGCAGGCTGGTCTTGCTCGGTGCTGCCTGCCTGGGTGCCTTCTGTCTTGGGGGCCTTGGGTTGCTTGGTGCCCTGCTCCTCGCTGGCATGCTCGATTTGAGAGCGGTAGTCCTCGATGACGGCGCGCGCTTCCTGCTTGCTTCCAAACGTCAGGCCCGCCTCGAGGCGCTTGCTCACCGAGTCGCTGAGCTTGGAGGTCTCCACGGTCGTGACCTCGACGGTCTCGTCGAGGCCAAGGCTTGAGGGAAGGCCGGCGACGCCGCGGTGCAGTGCCACATAGCCGTTATAGTCGGTGAGGTACCAGGAGTTTTGCGCTGTGACTACCAGGACGGCAAACACGATGGCCGCGATGGCGATTGCAATGGCGCTCGCCAGGCCCAAGTTGCGCAGGCGGGCCTTGAACGCCTTGTCTGCCACGCCGTCGTTTTTGACGTCGATGACGATGCACGTGACGTTGTCGCTGCCGCCTTCGGCAAGCGCGGCGTCAACGAGGGCGTCGGCACAGGTCTGCGGAGTGGCGCACGACATGAGCGTCTCTTCAATCACGCCGTCGGTTACCATCGAGGAGAGGCCGTCGCTGCACAGAAGCACCCTGTCTCCCTTGGAGACGTCGATGCTGAAGTGGTCGGCGTGCATCTTGGGGTCGTTGCCCAAGGCACGCGTGATGACGGAGCGGTTGGGGTGGATGCGCGCCTCTTCGGGTGTGATCTGCCCGGCGGCCACGAGCTCCTCAACGTAAGAGTGGTCGTGGGTCACGCGCATGAGCTTGCCCTTGTGCAGCAGGTAGCAGCGAGAATCGCCCACATGGGCCACGGCCATGGTCGATCCGTCGATGACGACGGCGGTGCAGGTGGTGCCCATGCCAGGCCTTCCGGTGCCTTTCGAGGGACCTTCGATGACGGCTTGGTTGGCGGCCTCGATGGCGGCGGCCAGGGCGGAGTCATCGGCTGTGGAAGGCGCCGTCTCGGCAAGGCGCGACACGGCGATGGTGCTCGCCACCTCGCCAGCCTCGTGGCCACCCATGCCGTCGGCCACGGCGAAGAGCGGGAAGTGCACGACGAAGGAGTCCTCGTTGTGCTCGCGCACGAGGCCTACGTCGGAGCGCGAGCCCCAGGCAAGCGTGCCCGTGCGCTTTGCTGTACCCGAGATGCGGTCGCTGGCGGGCTTGGGTTGGGCGGGCCGCTCCTGAACGGGGGCGAAGGGCATGGTCTGCCCTGCATCGCCGGAGTTCATGAGGGCGGCGAGCTCGATCTTGTCGATCTCGACCGTTGCCTGCGGATCATCTGCCTGAGCGGCGGGGTGCGGCGTATCGGTTGCGCTTGCGCTTGCGTTGGCTGCCCCGGCTTGTTCGTGCGGGTCGTCCTCGGGGTCGTCGTCCAGGTTGAGGGGAGCGGCGTTCGGGTCGATGTGGGGGTCCTCCACGCTTTGGGCGCCCTCGTCATCGATGAGGTTCGCCATGGCCGCGCTCGCATCGGCGGCTGCGTCTTCGGGCTCCTCTTCGGCCTGTTGGGTGTCAGCGGCAGGGCAGGCAGGAGCGCTTGTTTCGCCCGTCTCCGCAGTTTCGCTGACAATATTGGTATCTACCTGGGACGTTGCGTCGATGTCCTCGACGTTTTCGTCCTTCAGGGCATCTTCTTCAGTCATCATTGGCGCGTCACCCTCATTGAAACGTCGCCTATCTGCACCATGTCGCCGTCGTGCAGTACGACGGTGCCGGCAATCGGGCGGTTATTGACGCTTGTACCGTTCATGCTGCCCAGGTCTTCCACGACGAGCGCCGGCCCCTGGATGGAGAAGCGCGCGTGCTTGCCGCTCACGTAGATACCGGGCAGGACGATGTCGGCACCGGGGGAGCGGCCCACGATGACCGGCCCCAAGATGTCGACATGCGTGCCGCGAATGCCCAAGGGGGCGTCGACGACGTCGACCGACCAGACGGCGGCATCGCTCTTCTGGCCTTTGACCAGGCCGACGCCCGTCTTCATGATGCAGAAGAGGAAGATGAAGAGCGCGACGACAAGCAGTACGCGCCCGATGAAGAGAACCACGGCAGGCATGGTTAGACTTCCTCAAACATGAGCGTCACGAGGCCCATCGTGATCGTGTCGCCGTTGGCGAGGTCCTGCTCGCTGACGCGCATGCCGTTGACACGCGTGCCGTTGGTGCTGCCGAGGTCGGCGATGTGCCAGCCGGTGGCGTTGCGGGTGAGCTCGGCGTGGCGGCGGCTGACGTTGGAGTCGCCCAGCACGAGGTCGGCGTGGGCCTCGTCGCGGCCGATGACGGTGCTGTCGCAGGCGATGCGCCAGGTCTTGCCGCTTGCCTTGTCGGTGAGCTGGCAGGCGACGGGTGCGGGGCGGCCGGCGGCGGGCACGGGCATGGGTGCGGGCGCAGCCCCGGGCATGGCGGCAGGCTCGGGTGCTGTCTGGCGTGGGGCGGCCATGCCTGCAGGCTGGTTTGCGCCAGGCAGGGGCTGGAGGGGAGGCAGCGGGGCTGCCATGGGGTCGGGCATGCCGGGCATCGGTGCCGCCGCGGCCTGGCGCTGCTGGTTGGCGCGGCCCTGCGGCATTACGGCTCCCGACTTTGCGCGTCCGCGCACATAGTCGCTCTCCTCGGCGCGCACCTGCTCAAGCACGTCGGGGGAGACGATCTCGGCGATGACCTCCATCTTGCCAGGCTTGATGTCGCCCACGGGGATGAAGCGCACTGTGGGGTTTGCCGTGAGGGCCAGGCCGGCGTTTTGGGCCTCGTGCGCCAGGAAGTCGACGAGCTCGTCGGTGACCTGCTGGTAGAGCGGGCCGATGAGGGCGTCGTCGGAGGGGCTGACGAGGATGGTGTAAAGCGTGGGGGCGACCTGCCTGCCGTCGAGCTTGGCCGAGCAGCTCTTCATCTCACGCACCGCGGTCTTCGCGAGTTTCTTGAACGGGAAGGGAGCCATGGTGTTGCCGCGCTCAAAGATTTGCTGCATGCGGCCTTCGAAAATGTCAAAAAGGTTCATTGGGGCACCTTTCCTTTACGGGACGTTCGTTGCCGGGGCGTCGGCGCATTCGAGGTCGACCTCGAGGTGCGCCGAGCTGCCAAAGGCAAGGATAAGCAATGCGACAAGTATAGTAGACCCGAGGACACAGGCCAGCTCCCCCTGGGGAAGGCTTGTCCATACACCCTCATTTTCCATACGGGCACAACCCAGTTGAACTGCCAGGATGATGAAAGTTGCAAGCAGTGTGGAGAGGTAGCAGCGCACCTTTGTGCCCTTGTGGCCGACGGCCGACTGCGCGGCGCAGGCCAAGGTCCAGGCTCCCGCCGTGAGGAGGAAGGCGATGCCAGGCGGGTTCTGTGCCAGAGCTACCAGGCATGCCTGCGTGAGGCATCCCAAGGCCGCGCTGGCTGCGGCGTGGCCGGGCGGAAGAAGGTAACCGCAAGCGAGAGGTGCGATGGGCACGGGCATGGTCGGTGACAGGCACGACAGGAATGTGCCTGCGGTCTGGAGCGGTTGGGTTCGGCCGACCCACACCCACCAGAGGATTGCCGCGACCAGCAGCGCCGCGCCAAGTGGGATGTGACCGGCGGCTATGCAGACAAGCGCCGTGCACACGGGCGCCGCGAAGCTTCCTATCTGGGGTGCGAGAAGGCTCAACGCCGCAGTGACGAAGAACGCCACGATGCACGCCTGCGTGCCCGCCTGGCCTGTTGCGGCCCAGAGTGCCAAGGTGACGATTGCGGCGGGGCAGAGTGCTCCTGTCAGACGGAGCGCGAGTCGCGCCGTGTGTGCCCCCGACGCTCCCAAGATGCCCGAGTCGGGGTCGAACGACCTGGTGGGGGCTGCTATGGGGGGAGTCTCGTTGTCGGGAGCGGCCTCGGCTGGCTGCGAGTCGTCGAGCACGTCGCGCACAAGTCCGGCCAGGCTTCGACGGCCCTGTCGGGGCCTGCCGAGTGCCGGCAGGATCTGTGCGGCGAACTCGGCGGCGCTGGGGGCGCGCGCGTCGGGGTCGGGCTCGAGGGCGTCGAGCAGGGCGTCGGCCGCACGCACGTCGATGGAGTCGCTCAGCGCGCAAGGGTCGGGGGCGCCTGCCAGTACGAGCTCTCGGCTGCGGGCGAGTGTGTCGGCGTTGAAGGGAGAGAAGCCGCACAGGGCCTCGTACATCACCGCGGCAAAGGCAAACACGTCGGTGCGCACATCTACCTCGCCGCCTTCTGCCTGCTCGGGGGGCATGTATCCGACTGTGCCGCCGCGTGCCCCGGAGTAGCCGGTCATGCTTGACAGCGTGGCCATGCCGAAGTCGGCGAGCTTCACGCGGCCCGACATGTCCACCATGATGTTGTCGGGCTTGATGTCGAGGTGCAGCACGCCGTTGTCGTGGGCGAACTCGAGTGCGTCGCACACGCCCTCCACTACGGCGGCCGCCTCGTCGGCAGTGAGCAGGCCGTCTTCGGTGGCGTCGAGCAGCTCGGCGAGGCTTGCGCCCTCAACATATTCCATGATGATGTAGGCGTGCTCGTCGTCGTTGTCGAACTCGATCATCTGGACGATGTTGGGGTGGGGCAGCATGCTGGCGGTGCGCGTCTCGTCAAGCGCCGCCCGCAGCAGGGCACTGCGCCGGGCGTCGCTGAGATAGTCTGGCACGCCTTCGACGAGGGAACCTTGCGGCGCCTGAGGCTTGAGGCGAATCGACTTGATGGCCACGCGGCGCATGAGGCGAGGGTCCCAACATACATAGACGGTGCCGAAACCGCCCTCGCCACGCGTTTCGAGCACGCGGTAGCGGCCCAGCAGGAGCTGCTCGGCCAGGGCCTGTGCATCGGTGGTGGGCAAGGGCATCCTCCTTGGGTGGTGTGAGCGGTTGGGGGCGCGACGCCATATGGTCCGCGCGATAACCATCTATTGTACCCGCTGGGCGTGTGCTCCCGGTGACGTGGCCCCTGCTCCTCCCCTTGGTGCCGCGTCTTGGGTAGGATGACGGTGTCGAACATTTACATTCAGAGGCACGAGGGGGATCCCGCCCATGGTGTACCGCATACTCAAGATCATCAACCGCATTCTCTTCGGTCTCATGACCCTGGCTTTCCTGGTGTGCCTGGCCTACACGCTCACTGCGCCCGTGGTGCAGGCAAGCATGCAACAGGCCCAGCAGTCGGCCGAACAGATTGCCGCAACGGCCACCGACGCCGTCCAGGCCGAGCTCACGCGGCAGACCGACGACGCGCTCAGTGGGGTGCGCGCGTCTCTCGATGGGGCGGCGCAGGCGCTTGCGGGTATCTGGGCGACCTTTACCGCACCTGACGGTACCGTGCAGGGGTCGGCTTTCTCGCTGCCGGGCTCCAATGACCAGCCGACGTACTCGGGCCTGGCGTCGTAGGGGCGGATCAGCTGCGGTGGGTTCGGCCTGTTGCTTCGGTATGGCACTGAGTGGTAATTGTGTGCAAGATGTGAAGTACAAGATTCCTCTTGCAGAGAAAGGCGGTCATCCTCTATAGTTCTTCTTCGCGCGGGCGTGGCGGAATTGGCAGACGCGTATGGTTCAGGTCCATATGGCCGCAAGGCCGTGGGGGTTCAAGTCCCTTCGCCCGCACCACTTGAGATTGAAGCCTCGACCAAAAGGTCGGGGCTTTTTTCTTTTCTTTCCAACCTCTCTTGTAAGGTTGGAGCACGCGCATGCTATGATGTGCGCCCATGGAGGGATGGCAGAGTTGGTTTATTGCAGCGGTCTTGAAAACCGCCGAGCGGCAACCCCGTTCCGAGGGTTCGAATCCCTCTCCCTCCGCCAGATTGTTTGAACGAAACGGCCCCACGCGGGTCGTTTTTTAATATGAGCAGGACATTGTCAAGAGGCAGAAAGCGACCGGGCCCA
>JAHZHK010000069.1 GCA_019420325.1 Coriobacteriaceae bacterium
CAAGATGAACCCGCCGCTGCGCACGCATGAGGACATGCTGGCGCTGCAGGAGGCCCTCTGCGACGGTCGCATCGACTGCATCGTGAGCGACCATGCACCCCACGCGGCGCACGAGAAGGCGCTCGAATTCGAGCTTGCCCCCTTCGGCATCGTCGGCCTTGAGACCGAGCTGCCGCTCGTTCTCACGCACCTGGTCAATACTGGCAAGATGAGCTGGAACCGCCTTGTTGACGCCATGTGCGTACGTCCCCGCCAGATCTGCCGCCTGCCGCGCGTCGCAATCGAGGCCGGCTGCGAGGCGACGCTCACCGTGGTCGACCCCGCCGAGCGTTTTACCGTGACCGAGGACTTCCTCGAGTCGCGTGCCAAGAACTCGCCCTTCATCGGCGCCGAGCTTTGCGGCCGCGCCGTGTACGCCTTCGTCGAAGGCAAAGCCATACTTGCTAATGGAGAGGTGGTTTCCCAGTGAACCCTTTGATTGATGACGGCTCCACCCCTAGGGCCCTTCTCGCACTCGAAGACGGCAGTGTATTCGAGGGCCTGTCCTGCGGCGCCGCCGGTGAGACCTTCGGCGAGGTCGTGTTCAACACATCCATGGTGGGCTACCAGGAGATTGTGAGCGACCCCTCCTACGCAGGTCAGATCGTCACGCTGACCTACCCGCAGGTGGGCAACTACGGCGTGTGCGAGGAGGTCATGCAGTCCCCCGAGCTCTACCTGCGCGGTCTGGTCGTGCGTGATATGTGCCGCACCCCCAACAACTGGACGAGCACGGGCAGCCTGCCTGAGCTGCTGAGCAACCACGGCGTCGTGGCCATCGAGGGTGTCGACACCCGTGCCCTCACGCTCACCATCCGCGACAAGGGTGCCATGCGTGCTGCCATCTCCACGGTCGACCTCGACCCTGAGAGCCTCGTCGCCCGCGTGCGTGCAAGCGAGCGCATCTCCGAGCACAACTTCGTGCCCGACGTCTCCCGTAAGGAGATTGTCACCCTTCCGGCCCAAGGCGAGCGCCGCTTCCGCGTCGTTGCTTTCGACTGCGGCGTCAAGCAGGGCATTCTCGACGGTCTGACGAGCCGTGGCTGCGAGGTCACCGTCGTGCCGTGGGACACCCCCGCCGAGAAGGTCCTCGAGATGGATCCCGACGGCGTCTTCTTCTCCAACGGCCCGGGCGACCCCGAGCAGGTCGGCCCCACGGCCGCCGCTGCCCGCGCTATCATCGGCAAGAAGCCGGTGTTCGGCATCTGCCTGGGCAACCAGCTCATCTCCATCGCCGCTGGCTCCGAGATTGAGAAGCTGCCCTACGGCCACCATGGCGGCAACGAGCCGGTCATGAACCTGCTTACCGGCAAGGTCGAGATCACGGCCCAGAACCACAACTACGGCCTGGTCTTCAAGACCATGGGCGAGCTCGTTCCCGAGCTGTCCGGCGGTGTCACCGAGCACTTCGACGACATGCGCGAGTGGAGCCGCCGCGGCATCGCACCCGTCGTGATGACCAAGGAGCTCGGCCGCGTGCGCCTGACCCACGTCAATCTCAACGACGGCACGCCCGAGGGCATCCAGTTCCTTGATGCGCCTACGTTCTCCGTGCAGTACCACCCCGAGGCTTGCCCCGGCCCGCACGACTCCGCCTACCTCTTCGAGGCCTTCTGCCGCCTCATGGAGGGCAAGGAAGACTATCTAGCCATCGACGTTCGCGAGGGGAGGCGCTTCTAGATGCCGAAGCGCACCGACATTAAGAAGATTCTCGTTATCGGCTCGGGCCCCATCGTCATTGGCCAGGCCTGCGAGTTTGACTACTCCGGCACCCAGGCCTGCCGCGCTCTTCGCGAGCAGGGCTACGAGGTCGTCCTGGTCAACTCCAACCCGGCCACCATTATGACCGACCCCGACACGGCCGACCGCACCTACGTCGAGCCCATCACGCCCGAGTCGGTGGAGCGCGTCATCGCCAAGGAGCGCCCCGACGCGCTGCTCCCCAACATGGGCGGCCAGACCGCGCTTAACTGCGCCGTCGCCCTCGGCGAGGCCGGCATCCTCGACAAGTACGGCGTCGAGACCATCGGCTGCGATGTTGACTCCATCAAGATCGGCGAGGACCGCAAGCTTTTCGCCGAGGCGATGGCCGACATCAACCTCGAGGTTGCCCGTTCCGGTTTCGCCTACTCGATGGCCGATGCCGAGAACATCGTCGCTGACCTGGGCTTCCCCGTCGTCATCCGTCCCTCCTTCACGCTGGGCGGAGCCGGCGGCGGCGTGGCCTACGACATGGCCGGCCTGCGTGAGATCGTCTCGCAGGGCCTGGAGCTCTCCCCGGCCCACGAGGTCCTCGTCGAGGAGTCCATCGAGGGCTGGAAGGAGATCGAGATGGAGGTCATGCGTGACGCTGCCGGCAACGGCATCATCATCTGCTCCATCGAGAACCTGGATCCCATGGGCGTGCACACCGGCGACTCCATCACCGTCGCCCCTGCTCAGACTCTGACCGATGTCGAGCTGCAGCGTCTGCGCGACTACTCACTGGCAGTTCTGGAGCGCGTCGGCGTCGCCACGGGCGGCTCCAACGTGCAGTTCGCCGTCAACCCCACCAACGGCCGCATCATCATCATTGAGATGAACCCCCGCGTGAGCCGTTCCTCCGCTCTCGCCTCCAAGGCCACGGGCTTCCCCATCGCCAAGGCTGCCGCGCTTCTCGCCGTGGGCTACACGCTCGACGAGATCCTCAACGACATCACTCGCGTGACTCCCGCCTGCTTCGAGCCTTCCATCGACTACTGCGTCGTCAAGGTCCCCCGCTTTGCCTTCGAGAAGTTCAAGGGCACCGACGAGACCCTCACTACGCGCATGAAGTCGGTCGGCGAGGTCATGGCTATCGGCCGCACCTTCGAGGAGGCCCTGCAGAAGGCCATGCGCTCCCTCGAGCTCGGCCATGACGGCCTGGGCGCCGACGGCAAGGACGACTTCGATGAGAGCCGCTTCCGCGAGCTCGTGAGCCGCCCCACGCCCGAGCGCATCTACTACGTGGCCGAGGCCCTGCGCCGCGGCTGGAGCATCGAGGACGTCAACTCCCTCAACAACATCGACCCGTGGTTCCTCAACCGTATCGCCGACATCGTGAAGGCTGAGAAGGTCATCGCCGACAAGGGTCTCGCTGGCCTCGACGCCGAGACGATGCACCTGGTCAAGGCCATGGGCTTCTCCGACCGCCAGGTCGCTTGGCTCACCAAGACCGACGAGGACACGGTGCGCGCCCGTCGCAAGGAGCTCGGCGTCGTCCCCAACATCAAGACGGTCGACACCTGCGCCGGCGAGTTCCCGGCCCGCACGAGCTACCACTACAAGACCTACGAGGGCCAGGGTGCAAGCGAGTTCCGTGAGGCCGAGAAGCCCCGCGCCATCATCCTGTCGGCCGGCCCCAACCGCATCGGCCAGGGCATCGAGTTTGACTACTGCTGCTGCCATGCGGCCTACGCCCTGCACGACCAGGGCTATGAGACCGTCATGATCAACTGCAACCCTGAGACGGTCTCCACCGACTACGACACCTCCGATCGCCTGTACTTCGAGCCGCTCACCTTTGAGGACGTCATGGACATCGTCGAGGCCGAGAAGCCTGCAGGCGTCATCGTAACGCTCGGCGGCCAGACGCCCATCAAGCTCGCCAAGCGCCTTGCCGACGCCGGCGTGCCGATCATGGGCACCCAGCCCGAGGCCATCGACCTTGCCGAGGACCGCGAGCTGTTCAGCGAGCTGCTCGACAAGCTCGACATCTCCTATCCCGCCTCCTCCACGGCCGAGACCTACGAGGACGCCGTCGAGGTTGCCGGCCGCATCGGTTACCCGCTGCTCGTCCGTCCCAGCTACGTGCTCGGCGGCCGCGGCATGGCCATCGTCTACGATCCCAAGAGCCTGCGCACCTACATGGACGAGGCTGCCCATGTCACGCCCGACCACCCCGTCTACCTCGACTCCTTCCTTGAGGACGCCGTCGAGCTCGACGTCGATGCCTTGGCTGACGGCACTGAGTGCTACGTGGGCGCAGTTCTCGAGCACATCGAGGAGTGCGGCATCCACTCGGGCGACTCTGCCTGCTGCACGCCGCCCTTCAGCCTCTCCGACAAGCTCGTCGAGCGCGTGTGCGAGATCGCCCGCCAGCTGGCCCTTGCCACGGGTGTGCGCGGCCTCATGAACGTGCAGTACGCCGTGAAGGACAACACCGTCTCGGTCATCGAGATGAACCCGCGCGCCTCGCGCACTGTTCCCTTCTCGAGCAAGGCCACGGGCGTGCCACTGGCCAAGTACGCAGCCCTTATCATGCAGGGTGCCAAGATCGCCGACCTCAACCTGCCGGCTCCCAACCGCGAGCTGGGCTACTACGCCTGCAAGGAAGCCGTCATGCCCTTCGGTCGCTTCCCCGGCGCCGACGTCGTGCTTGGCCCTGAGATGAAGTCGACCGGCGAGGTCATGGGCATTGGTCGCAGCTTCCCCGAGGCATACGCCAAGACCCAGCTTGCCATCGATTACTCGCTGCCCACCGAGGGCACCTGCTTCATCTCGGTCAACGACCGCGACAAGCGCAACGTCATCCCGATTGCCCGCGACCTGTCCAACCTGGGCTTCAAGATCGTGAGCACCTCCGGTACCGCCAAGGCCCTGCGTGCCGCTGGTATCGAGGTTGAGGTTGCCCGCCGCATGAGCGAGATGCACCCCAACATCGGCGACGTTATCGCAGCCGGTGGCATCCAGTTCATGATCAACACCCCCGGCGGTGCCGGTACCCGCAACGACGGCTTCAAGCTGCGTAGTGCAGCCGTTCGTCACAGCCTGTGCTACGTCACCACGCTGTCGGCCGCCAGTGCCTTCGTCTCGGCCATCCAGCTCGTTCAGCGCTCCAAGCTTGAGGCCTTCGCACTGCAGGACCTGGCGTCGATGGGGGAGGAGTAGGGCATGCCCGTACCTTCCACCGCGTATTGTTACGATTTCAAAATCCTCGAGAACGAGCAGGTAGCACCCCAGATGATGCGCCTGCGTCTCGAGTGCCCCGAGCTTGCCCGCTCCATCGAGCCGGGCCAGTTCATGAACCTGAGGGTTCCGGGCGACCCCAGTGAGATTCTGCGCCTGCCGTTCTCCTGGTCCTGCAAGGACGCGGAGGCTGGCTGGGTGGAGTTTGCTTACCTGGTGATCGGCAAGGGCACCGAGCGTCTTGCCGGTCTTCCCGTGGGCACCACTTCCGACCTTCTTGGACCTGCCGGCCATGGCTGGCAGGTCCCTGCCGGGGCCAAGCGTGCCATGGTCGTGGGCGGCGGTTCGGGTGTCGTGCCTGTGGTGCCGCTCGTAGGCGCCCTGCGCGAGGCAGGCGTGGCCTGCGACTTCGTGCAGGGTGCCCCCACGGCCGCCCGCGTCATCTACGAGAACGAGATCTGCGAGGGCGGTGCCGAGCTCTTCATCAGCACCGATGACGGCACGCGCGGCACGCACGGCTTCACCACCGCCGTCGCCGAGAAGCTTCTCGGCGAGCGCGACTACGACGTCGTCTTCACCTGCGGCCCCCAGCCGATGATGCGCGGCATCTGGAAGCTTGCGCAGGCTCACGGCGTCGCATGCCAGGTCTCCATGGAGAAGCTCATGGCCTGCGGTTTCGGCGTGTGCACCACGTGCCTTTGCGAAACCATCATGGGTCGCAAGGGTGCCTGCATGGACGGCCCCGTCTTCGACGCAGCGGAGGTGATCTGGTGAGCGGCGTGAACATGGCCGTCGATTTTGCCGGCATCAAGATGAAGAACCCCATCAACACCGCCTCCGGCACGTTTGGTGCGGGTTATCAGTTCCAGCACTTCATGGACGTCACCGCCCTGGGTGCCATCACCACTAAGGGTGCCTCGGCCGTGCCGTGGCCGGGTAACCCCCAGCCCCGCATGGCCGAGGTCTGCTCGGGCATGCTCAACTCGGTTGGTCTCACCAACCCCGGTGTGCGTGCTCTTGTGGAGGACTGCGGCGAGTATCTCGAGGGCCTCACGAAGGCTGGCACGGCGGTCATCTGCCAGGTTGCCGGCCACAGCGTCCAAGAGTACATCGATGCGCTCGACCTCTACGAGGAGCTTGCCCCGTGGGCGAGCGGCTTCGAGCTCAACATCTCCTGCCCCAACGTCTCGAAGGGCGGCCTGGCCATGGGTGCCACGCCCGAGAGCGCGGCGGAGGTCGTGGTTGCATGCCGCCCACACACCAAGCGCCCCCTCATCGTGAAGCTGGCGCCCGCCCGCGCCAAGGAGGTCGCTCCCGCCGTTGAGGCCGCTGGTGCCGATGGTCTCACCGTCATCAACACGATCCCCGCGATGTCCATCGACGTGCGCACGCGCAGGAGCCGTGTGTCGCGTCCCACGGCCGGTCTCTCCGGCCCTGCCATCCACGCCATCGCGGTACGCATCGCCTGGGAGGTCTGCCAGGCCGTGAGCATCCCTGTGTGCGGCATCGGCGGAATCACCTCCGGCGAGGACGCAGCCGAGTTCATCCTCGCAGGCTGCCGCGCCGTGTCGGTGGGCACCCAGAACATGGTGGAGCCCGCCGCCTCCGTTCGCATCCTCGGTGAGCTCGAGCAGTGGGCCGCCAGCCAGGGCGTGTCCGACATCAACGAGCTCGTGGGAGGTTTCATATGCTAGAGGCTGCCGATCACGTCATCGTCGCATTTGACTGCACCCAGGAGCGCGCCTACGAGCTGGCCGACGAGCTTTCCGGCCAGCTTGCCTGGGCAAAGGTCGGCATGGAGCTCTTCTATGCCTGCGGAGCCGACCTCGTGCGCGATCTCAAAGCCCGTGGTCTCAAGGTGTTCCTCGACCTCAAGCTCAACGACATCCCCAACACCGTGAAGTGCGCCTCGCGCGTGCTTGCCGGCCTGGGTGTCGACATGATGACGATCCACGCATCGGGCGGTCCCGCCATGGTGGCGGCTGCCCGTGAGGGTCTCGACGAGGGCGCAGCGGCCGCTGGCTTGCCCGCACCCAAGCTCCTCGCCGTCACGGTGCTCACGAGCATGGACGCCGCCCAGCTTGCCGCCGTGGGCGTGGAGCATCCCATCGCCGAGCAGGCCGACCTGCTTGCCCGCATGGCGCTTGACAACGGTGCCGACGGCGTGGTGTGCTCTGCCTTCGAGGCTGCCGCCATGCGCCGCTCCCTTGGCGAGCAGGCTCTTATCGTGACGCCCGGCATCCGCCCCGCGGGTGCCGCCGCGGGCGACCAGTCCCGCGTCGCGACGCCTGCCATGGCCATCGGCGAGGGTTCGACCCACCTGGTCGTGGGTCGTCCTGTCACCAAGGCCGACGTTCCTGCCACGGCTCTGTCTGCCATCCTCGACGAGGTGCAGGGCGTGCTCGACCAGGCGAAGGGTGAGTAGCATGGGTCGTCTCTTCGTTGTCTCCGGTCCTGCCGGCGCAGGCAAGGGCACCATTTTGGGTCGCGTGCGCGAGCAGCGCCCCGACCTGGCGCTCAGCGTCTCCGCCACGACGCGCGCCCCGCGTGTCGGCGAGCAGGAGGGCGTCTCCTACTACTTCCTCACCGAGGAGGAGTTCCGCCGTCGCATCGACGCTGGCGACTTCCTCGAATGGGCCAACGTTCACGGCAACCTCTACGGCACGCTGATGAGCGAGGTTCGCTCCAGGCTCGAGGGCGCCTCGCTCATCTTGGAGATCGATCCGCAGGGCGCCATGAACGTGCGTCGCATGATGCCCGACTGCGTGCTTGTCTTCATTGCCCCGCCCAGTGTGGAGGTGCTGCGCGAGCGCCTCATCGGACGCGGCTCTGAGACGCCGGAGACGCTTGCCGTGCGCTTGGCCGACGCCGAGCAAGAGATGCTGACCGCCAAAGATTATGACGAGGTTGTAGTTAACGACAATCTCGACGTTGCAGTTCAGCGTTTCATGGAGATAATGAAACGTTACGAAGACTAGTAATCTTTAACCTGCAACACTCAGCCCATTCGGGCGGGTCTGGAAGGATGGATAATGTCCGTAGTTGATCCCACCATTGACGAGCTGCTTGCTGTGACCGACGAGAACCGCTTCCTCCTGTGCGAGATGGCGGCCCGCCGTGCCCGTGACATCAACGATATGATGCGCAACCAGCACAACCGCGCCGAGCAGCTTGCCGATATCGAGGATATCTCGATGTTCATGAGCGACGACGAGGGCCATGCTCCCAACCCGCTTTCCATCGCCTTCAGCGAGATTGCTCCCAAGCATGATGAGGATGGCGACCTGGAGCCGGGTTCCCTGAGCTTTGACGAGCGCAACCTCAACAAGGCCCTCGGCCTTGCCGAGGCCCCCGAGGCTGAGGAAGAGGTCTCCATCGACGACCTCGTCTCTCAGATTGACGAGGCCCTCGAGGCTCAGCCCGCCGAGGCTGCCGAGGTTGCTGCCGCCGACGAGCCTGCGCAGGCTTAGTCGTGGCGGCGTTTGTTTGCCTGGTCAACTATCACGAGATCGGTCTCAAGGGAAACAATCGCAGCACGTTCGAGCATAAGTTGATCGACAACTTGCGGGCAACCCTCAAGGGGTTGCCCGTTTCGTCTGTCGAGCGCATCTCCGGACACCTGCTTGTGAGGCTTGCCCCTGCTGCCGACTATGATGTGGCCATGACTGTCTATGGGCGCATTCGCCAGACCCCTGGCGTTGCCCGCGTGTCGTTTGCTCGCTGCTGCGAGGTCTCAAGCGAGCAGTATTGCGAGGCGGCCTATCTCGAGCTTGCCGCATCCGGCGATTTCGAGAGCTTTAAGGTCGACTCACGTCGCTCCAACACTAACATCGCCCTCAATTCGCTCGACCTCAACAGGGAGGTCGGCTCGTATCTGTGCGAGCGCTTCCCCGACAAGGTCGTGCGCATGAAGGGGCAGGACCGTACGGTCCACGTCTACGTCATCCAGGGATCGGTCTACGTGTACGTCAAGACCGACGAGGGCGTCGGTGGCCTTCCGGTCGGTTCGGCTGGCAAGGTCATCTCGCTTCTGAGCAGCGGCATCGACTCCCCGGTTGCTTCCTGGCGCATGCTGCGTCGAGGGGCGATCGTCGTGGGCCTGCACTTCTCGGGCCGTCCTCAGACCTCCGACACGAGCGAGTGGCTTGTACAGGACATCATCGAGAAGCTGTCGCCAGCTGGCGGCTTCGGAAGGCTCTACGTGGTGCCGTTCGGCGACATTCAGCGCCGCATTGCCCGCGCCGTGCCCGATGACCTGCGCATCATCATGTATCGCCGCATGATGTTCTCGTTTGCCTGCCGCTTGTCTGCCATCGAGCATGCAAAGGCCCTGGTTACGGGCGAGAGCCTGGGCCAGGTTGCCTCTCAGACTCTTGAGAACATCATGGCGGTCGACGAGATGTCCACCATCCCCGTGTTCCGCCCGCTTATCGGCAGTGACAAGCGCGAGATTATGGCGGAGGCCGAGCGCCTCGGCACGCTTGAGATCTCCAACCAGAAGGCGGCCGACTGCTGCACGCTCTTCATGCCGCGCAGTCCTGAGACGCACGTACGTCTTTCTGAGGCTCACGAGGTGTGGGACTCGTTTGACCACGAGGCCATGCTCGATGAGATGATGGACCTGCTTGAGTACCGCAGCTTCAACTGCCCCTCCTACGTGGCTCCCAAGCAGTTCCACGAGATCCACCCCGAGCTTACTCCCGCCTTGCGGCTCTAGCCGCTTAGAGCGCGATACGCGTGACGGGCGTCACACACCACGTGACGTAGGTCACATGTGACGTACCTGTGACAAAATTAATGTGTCTACCTGCTGGTTTGACACAATTGAGACAAGACACACCCCCGCTGGGAGCCGTATGGTTCGCTGTGGGGGTGTTTTGTTGTGGCTCAGATAAAGTCGTCTCAGTTCAAACAGATGCGTGTGGGGAGCCCTGTGGATGATTGCTGCGGTGGGGTGGACGTCGGCTGCAACGCGGGGAGTCAGCCTGCAAGAGGCGTACCGGTGCCAGGTCAGCCTTCCGAGAGTCGGTCTTTCTCATTCGACTATGCGAGCCGCATGGGGACGGTGCGTCAGAGGGCGCGGCAGGCGCTGAAGGTGCAGATGCCCTCGCGGCCCGTGCTGGTTGCCATCGCCGTGCTCATGGCGGTTTGCATTGTGCTCGGAGTCGTTGCGGTACGTGGTGTCTTTGACACCGGCGTTGTTATTACGCGCGGTTCAGATTATGTGACGCAATCAAATAGCGATGCAACAGCCCAGGGGAGTAGCGTGCCAGGATCCGGGTCGGGGGAGACGCGGCCGGAGTCAGGCATGTCTGCGGAAGACTCGGGAACGCCGGGGTCGCATGCGGGTTCGGACGCCGCAGGGTCGGTTGCGGCGAGCTCGACGGTGACGGGGCCGGATCCGATGAGTTCGGTTGCTGCAGGGGCGGGAGCCCCCGGTGTAAGCGTGCGATCTGTCGATTCTGCCGATACCGCTGTGCCTGATACTGTCAGTGATGCATACATATGCATATATGTGGCTGGTAGCGTTATCAATCCAGGCGTGTACAACCTCGCTGAGGGCTCGCGCGTGTATGAGGCAATCGAAATGGCGGGCGGAGCAGCTCTCGGGGCAGACCTGGCCTCCATCAACCTCGCAAAGCCCCTGACTGATGCCGAAATGGTCTATGTTCCGGCGGAGGGGGAGACGCCGTCGGCCTCGTATGCGGCGGGCGCGGCCCCGACGTCTGCGGCAGGGGGCGCCCAGGGTTCCGGGCCTATCAACATCAACACGGCCGGTGTCGAGGAACTCAAGACGCTCAACGGCATTGGTGACTCGCTCGCTCAAGCCATCGTCGACGACCGGAAGCGAAACGGACCCTTCGCCAGCGTCGATGATCTCGTGCGCGTGAGCGGCATCGGAGCCAAGACGCTTGCGAGGTTCGCGGACAAGGTCTGCGTATGAGGGGAGGGAGCCGCAGGAAAGATTCTGACATGCCCGTGCGGCCCACGCTTCCCGTGACGCTGCCCTGCGCCTTCTGCGTGTGGGCGGCGGTGTGGTGGGTGGGCCAGAGCTGGGATGGCGGCGTTGTCGTCCCGGTCTTGGTCGTTCCCGTCGCATCTTTGGCGATAGCTGCGCTTATGGCCGGCAAATGGTTCGGTAAGCCCGCGGCGCTCTTGTTTGCAGCGCTTGCCGCGTCATGGACCTTTGGTTTTGTAACAGCAAGCCTGCATTTTGCCCAGCAAGACGCAGCGGCGGTTGCTGGCAAGCGCCAAGGTGTGTCCTCCTTTGCCTATGTGGTGCAGACAGACCCGCGCACGTCCTCGTACGGAAGCGTGCGCTTCCGTGCCCGTGCGGTGCCTCGCGAGGGGGTGGATGCGCCGAGTTTCGACGTGTGGGTGAGCCTCAGTCTCGACTCCGAGGGCTCCCAAGAGGTCCCGCATCTGGGGGAGGTCCTCGATTTGCGCGGTGCCTTCGTGAACCTCGACCGCATGCAGGATTATGAGGCAAGCCTCTACCTGCAAGGATGCGCGCTTATAGTCCGTGCTATCGACGCTGGCTCGCAGGGGTTTGCGGCTGGCCCCGTGGGCGCCGTCCGCTCTTTCAGGGCACAGATGCTCTCCCGCCTGGGCCCTCTGGACGAGGCGGCCTCATCTCTTATCGCGGGCGTTGCGTTTGGTGACCAGGCGGCTGTCGCGGCAAGCGGTGTTTCCGATACGTTTTCAAAACTAGGCCTTTCGCATCTTGTCGCGGTGTCGGGATCGCATCTTGCCTTGGTGGCAAGTCTTGCTTCGGCCCTTGTGGCACGCGCGCGGTTGAGGCCCTCGGTCAGGACGACGGTTCTCGTGGCGCTGCTAGCCTTCTATGTGTGTCTCACCGGCTTCCAACTCTCTGCGCTGCGCGCCTTCGTCATGTCGGCTGTGGGATTGCTGGCTGCTGTTGTGGGCAGGCGGTCGCAGGGGTTGGCATCGATCGGTCTGGCCGCACTCGTGCTTGTGCTCGTCTCCCCGGCATGCGTATTCTCGCTGGGCTTCCAGCTCTCGGTGGCATCGGTTTTCGCGCTCGTCATGTTCGGTCGTCTCGTGCAATCGTGGATGGAGGCACTTCTGCCGCGACGCTGTCCCCAGGGGCTTGTTGAGACGCTCTCGCTGACGTTGCTGGCACAAGCAGCCACAATGCCCATGACCTTGCCCATCTTTGGTACCGTGCCCGTGCTGTCGCCATTGGCAAACGTCGTGTTCGTCCCTTTGGTGAGCATCGTTCTGCTGGCGGGCCTTGTGTGGTGCGTGCTCGCCCCGTGGGCGCCCCCGCTTGCCGCGGCTGTGCTCTGGGTGGCCCAGGCGCTCTCGGCCGTTGTCTGCCGTGCGGCGGATGGCCTGGCGGGCCTGGGTGCGGTCGCACCCGTGGTCGATTTGGGGGATGCTTCCCTTTGGGCGCCGTTCCTCGTTGCGGCGGCTCTTGTCTATGCCGTGTGGCCCAGTCCCAGCCCTCGGGTGGCGCGACGTGCGTTTGCCCTGGTGTCTGTCGCCGCTATCCTAGCTTTCACAATCGTGGTCATCTGGCCTGTGGAGCGGATGGTCGTGCTCGACATCGGGCAGGGCGATGCCATCTTGTTGCAGTCGGGCGGTGCTGCCGTTTTGGTCGACACAGGGCCCGACGACGCGGTGCTCGCCGCCCTTGCCCGCCAGCATGTCTGGAAGCTCGACGCAGTCGTCATCACCCACACCGACCTTGACCATGCAGGCGGCCTGGCCGAGCTCGTGGGACATGTGGGCGTCGACCGCGTGATCTTTGCGCAAGGGGTCTGGGACAAGCTTGTGCAAGAGTCCTCCGACCTTGTGGACGTAGTGCAGGAGGGCCTGCATGCCCAGGTGGGGCAGGTCTGCGAAGGCGATACGCTGCGGGCGCGTGACCTAACCCTTTCGGTTCTGTGGCCGCAGGGGCCGGTTGCGGGAGATGAGAACGTCGACTCCATAGTCATGCTTGCCACCTGGGGAAATGCGTCGGCGAGCTCGGCGGCTGCTGTTCCTGCCGGAATCCCCACTGACGCGTCTCAGGCGTCAGGTACCCCGTCCATGACGGCCTTGCTCACCGGCGACGCTGAGAGCGAGGTGGTCGCGCCGCTCATCGAGCGCGGTGCCGTGGGTCATGTCGACGTGCTCAAGGTGGGACACCACGGCTCGGCGGTTTCCACCACGCCTGAGATGGTGCGGGGGCTTTCGGCTCAGGTAGGTGTGGCGAGTGCCGGCAAGGACAACTCATACGGCCATCCTCGGCAAGAGTGCATTGACGCGGTGCTTGAGGGAGGCGCCCGCTTTGTCTGCACCGCAACGGCTGGAGATGTCACGTTTTACCCGCAGGTCGATGCGATAAGGGTGAGTTGTGCCCGAGAGCTGCCGTTTGCGGCATGACGATGTGGTAGCCTGTGGCTGGTTGCGCACGGATACTGGCCTGGGTTGGCGTGACCCGAGCAATGCGCACGTTAGACTGTAACGTTTTCAAAAGGGGAGTCCTGTGGCCAAGTCTGAGCCCGCCGCCCTGCTTGCGGCATATGTCACGGTAGGTACCGACGAGCTCAAGGCTTGCCGCGTGTTCGAACGTATGGACAAGCGTCTCGAGGAGGCCGGCGGTGACCTTGACTTCGACCGCGAGGTCTTTGCAGGCGACAGGCTCGACGACCCGGCGCTTCTGCGTTCCTCACTCGACGTGCTGCCCTTCACCTCGGAGATGCGCCTCGTGGTGCTGCACGATGTGGACAAGGCCCCCAAGCCCGTGACCGAGGCCATCGTTTCCTACCTGGAGAATCCAAACCCCACCACGGTGCTGCTCATGAGCGCCTCCAAGCTTGCCAAGACCACCCGTCTCTACAAGGCGGTCGCGAAGTTCGGCGCTGGCGCGATCATCGACTGCGCCCCCAAGAAGGCCCGCGAACTCGTGCCGCAGGTCGTGGACATGGGCCGCTCGCATGGCTTGGCCCTCGACTTCGAGGCGGCGCAGAAGCTCGTGAGCCTGCTGGGCGAGTCCACGATGCTCATCGACAATGAGCTACGCAAGCTCGCGGGGATGTTTCCCCAAGCACGCATCGGCGCAGCGCAGGTTGAGGCCAATGTCAGCCGTGTCGCCCCGTTCAAGCCCTGGGACTTCACCGACCAGGTCATGAAGCGCGATGCCCGCGCCGCCATGGAGATCTTCGCCCAGATTCCCTCAGGCGACCTCTACAGCCTCTTCTTGCAGACGGTCTCGACCCTGCGTGAGCTTTTGTGCGCCAAAGTCCTCGACGGCAGCGGGCGGGTAGGCGAGCTCGGCGAGCGGGTGGGGGAGTTGCGTGGCCGCCCCGTGCAGGCCTGGCAGCTGAAGAGCCATGTGGCTTCCTCGCGCAAGTACACCTTGCCTGAGCTGCGCCACGCCCTGGAGTCTGCAGCTGATTGTGAAGCGGCGCTCAAGTCAAACCCCGACAAGGAGCTCGTTCTCACCCGCTGGCTCCTGTCGTTCCTGGCTCCCTCTGGGCGCTAGGGCTCACAAGTCGGCCGTTTCTGCACATCGTCCAATTGTGCGGAAGTTCTGCGCATGCAGATTATGTTGA
>JAHZHK010000007.1:0-21908 GCA_019420325.1 Coriobacteriaceae bacterium
GTGGAACTGCTTGCCGGCATCCCCTCGGTTGTGTACGGTTTCTTCGCCCTCATGGTGTTCGTGCCCTTCATTCGCAACAACCTGCCTGGTAAAGGCATGTCGTTGCTGGCTGCCTCGCTCATCTTGGGCATCATGATCCTGCCCACGGTCATCACGGTGGCCAAGAGTGCCCTCGATGCGGTGCCCAAGCGCTACTACGAGGGGGCGCTTGCCTTGGGCGGCGACCACGAGCGTGCGGTCTTTGGTGTTGTGGTGCCGGCTGCGGCCTCGGGCATCCTGGCCGGCATCGTGCTGGGTATCGGCCGCGCCATCGGCGAGACCATGGCTGTGGTGATGGTGGCGGGCAACAACGCCGTCATCCCCGAGTCCATCTTCTCGGGTGTGCGCACCATGACGGCCAACATCGTGCTGGAGATGGGATATGCCGCCGACTTGCACCGCGGGGCCCTCATTGGCACGGGCGTGGTGCTCTTCGTCTTTATCCTGCTCATCACGTTGCTGCTTTCGGCCATCAAGAAGAGGAGCGTGGTCGCATGAGGACCGTCGCCGGCGTGGCATTCGACCGCGTGCGTCCTGTGGGCGCAAGGCCCATGGCGGTTCTGCAGCGTGGCCTGGTGTATCTGGGCGCAGCCTTCGCAGCGCTCGTGCTTGCGGGCATCGTGGGCTACATCTGCGTGATGGGTATCCCCGAGCTCAAGCCGTCGCTGTTTGAGTGGGAGTACAACTCCAACAACGTCTCGCTTATGCCTGCGCTTGTGAACACACTGCTTATGGCGTTGCTGGCACTTCTCATCGCCGTGCCCGTGGGCGTGGGCAGCGCCATCTACCTGGTGGAGTACGCTCCGCGTGCCAGCCGCTTCGTCAAGCTTGTGCGCATTACGGCCGAGACGCTCCAGGGTATCCCCTCTATCATCTACGGCCTGTTCGGAGCCCTGTTTTTCGTGGGCGTGTGCAGGATGGGCCTGTCGCTTCTCTCCGGTGCCTGCACGCTGGCCATCATGGTGCTGCCTGTAATCATGCGCACCACTGAGGAGGCCTTGCTCGCCGTGCCTGACGCCTATCGCCAGGGTGGCTACGGCCTGGGCGCCGGACGCGTGCGCACGGTGTTTCGCTGCGTGCTTCCCAGCGCCATGCCGGGCATCCTGGGCGGCGTGATCTTGGCCCTGGGCCGCTGCGTGGGCGAGGTCGCCGCCCTCATCTTCACCGCCGGTTCCATTGCGGCCATCCCCAACTTTGTAACCGAGGGTCCGGCGGCGGTGCTTGACTCCGCGCGCACGCTGGCCGTGCACATGTACGTTCTTTCGAGTGAGGGCCTGCACATCGGCGAGACCTACGCGACCGCCGTGGTGCTGCTTGTGCTCGTGCTCCTCATCAACCTGGCGACGACGGCCACGGCCCGTCGCATGAACAAAGGGGTTCAAAGTGACTAGCGTTTCCCGTGCTGCCTCGTCGATTGCCTCGGTGATGGGGCAGGTGTACGTCGAGTGCGCCGCGAGTCCCGCCGTTGCCATGGCGGCCGTGCCTCCCAAGATGGGGGTCGAGGGTCTCAACCTGTACTACCGCGACTTCCACGCGCTCAAAGACATTGATATCAGTTTCCCGGCCAACAAGGTGACGGCCCTCATCGGCCCGTCGGGCTGCGGCAAGTCGACCCTGCTCAAGACGCTCAACCGCATGAACGACCTTGTCGAGGGCTGCCGCGTCGAGGGCAAGATCATGCTTGACCGCGATGACGCCTACCACGGCATGGCCCCCACCGAGCTGCGCCGCCGCGTGGGCATGGTGTTCCAGCAGCCCAACCCCTTCCCCATGAGCATCTACGACAACGTGGCGTTCGGGCCGCGCACCCATGGCATCCGCGACCGTCATGAACTCGATCGCATCGTGGAGAAGTCCCTGCGTCAGGCCGCCATTTGGGACGAGCTCAAGGACCGTCTCAAGAAGAACGCCCTGGGCCTGTCGGGTGGCCAGCAGCAGCGTCTGTGCATCGCGCGCGCTTTGGCCGTCGAGCCCGAGGTATTGCTCATGGACGAGTCCACGAGCGCCCTTGACCCCATCTCCACGGCAAAGATCGAGGAGCTCGTGGGCCAGCTCAAGCGCGACTACACGGTCATCATGGTGACGCACAACATGCAGCAGGCCCAGCGCATCGCCGACCGCACAGCGTTCTTCCTGCTTGGCGAGATGGTCGAGTGCGCTCCCACGAAGGACATCTTCGAGCGGCCGAGGGATACTCGCACCGCCGACTACGTCGGAGGTCGCTTCGGGTAGGCATTCCTTCCTTAAAGCCTTTCAGACTTTACACAAGCTTTGCAAAAGCGTTGCATGCGCTTTGCGCCCTCCTGACATCCTTGTAGTTGTCTCTATAGGATGTCTGCAAGGAGGCCGAGATGGCCGTCGATCTGTCCAGCGTGTTAGCGGCGATTGCCGCCAATCCGATGCTCGGAATTATCATAGTGCTGTGTATCGGCGCCACCATGGTTAATGGCGCCACCGACGCGCCCAACGCCATCGCCACGGTGGTGGGAACCCGCGCGATGTCTGCGGGACGCGCCATTGCCATGGCTGCCATCTGCAACTTCATCGGCCTTGTGGGCATCACTGCCATCTCTACGGCTGTCGCCGGCACCATTTTCGGCATGGTCGATTTTGGCGGGGACAACCATGCGGCGCTTGTCGCGCTTGCGGCGGCTATGGTCGCTATCATCGTGTGGGGTGTCGCCGCTTGGGCCCTGGGCATTCCTACGAGCCAAAGCCACTCGCTCATCGCCGGCATCACGGGCGCGGCCATCGCCCTGCAGGGCGGTTTGGGCGGCGTCAACGTCGAACAGTGGATGAAGGTCATCGACGGCCTGGTCATTTCCACGGTCCTGGGCTTTGGAACCGGCTGGCTGTTCGTTCGCCTCATCAAAAAGGCATGCGCGGGCTTTGACCGAGCCGGCACCACGAAGTTCTTCAAGTGGGCGCAGATCGTGGCCGGTGCCGGCGTGGCGGTGCTGCACGGTGCCCAAGACGGCCAGAAGTTCCTGTCGCTTGCCATGCTCGCCGTGATGTTGGGGATGTACGGCACGTCCGACATGCAGGGCTTTCCTTTGTGGCTCATCGTGCTCATAAGTCTCGCCATGTCGCTGGGCACGGCCGTGGGCGGCCGCAAGATCATCAAGTCGGTTGGTGTCGAGATGGTCAAGATGGAGCAGTACCAGGGCTTTGCCGCCTGCCTGTCGGCGTGCTTCTGCATCGGCCTTGCCACGTTTACCGGCATGCCCGTATCCACCACGCACACCAAGACGACCGCGATCATGGGTGTGGGCGCCGAGAAGAGCCTGCGCGGCGTCAAGTGGAATCTGGCGGGCCGCATGGTGCTCACCTGGGTGCTGACGTTTCCGGGGTGCGGTTTCTTGGCGTGGGCCTTTACCTACCTGTTCCTTCTTTTCATGTAAAGGGGAGGGCTTGAGATGATCGACGCAAGGGCATATGAGAGGAGTTCACGCATGCCGGGCAGGAAGGGCTTCGATTATTACGGGGCGTTCAAGAGTCAGACACAGTACTGCGAGGAGATCGCGCAGAACCTGCGCAGTGGCATCGAGGCCGGCGAGCTCGGTTCGCGCGCCCTCACCGACGCACTCCACACGGTGGAAAACGACGCCGACCAGGTGAACCACCAGATTCAAAGCCACCTGCTCTCCGACTTCGTGGTGCCCTTGGAACGCGACGGCATGGGCGCTCTTGCCCATGCGCTTGACGATGTGGTCGACGCTGTGGAACAGGTTGCCATCCAGGCGTATATCTTCGACGTGTCCGAGCTTCCCCACGATGCGGTCGTGATGGTGTCCATGCTCGTCTATGCGTGCGCCGACCTTAAGGCTGCCCTTGACGAGCTGCCTGGTTTTGCCAGGCATTCGGCCGATATTGGGAAGCATCTCGTGAAGGTGCAGTCCTATGAGAGCGATTGCGACCGCATCTATATTGATGCTGCGCACGCCCTGTATGCCGACAAATCCGCTGACCCGCAGGTCGTGCGTCTTTCCCATGCCTTGCTCGACACCGTGGAAGAGGCCATGGACTGCATGGAAAACGCCGCCGAGCGCATCCAGGCCCTCATTGCGCAAAGCGCATAGTTGGCCGGTGGCTCCGTAGTTGCGGTGCATGTGGGCAGGCGCGACCCGGTGCAGCGAGTTTGGCCGTGCCGGGACGCAACGCCTTCCGGGCGCAACGGTATAATTGCGGCAATGGCGGGGAGTCGAGAAAGTGGGTCACATGATTTACTACGTTGAGGACGAGGTCAACATCCGCGAGCTCGCCCTGTACGCGCTCAAGCAGGCAGGTCTGGAGGCACAGGGCTTTCCCAGCGCCGGGCCGTTTCGCCAGGCCATGGCCGAGCGGGTCCCCGACTTGATCTTGCTCGACATCATGTTGCCCGGCACCGACGGCCTCGCGTTGCTTGCCGAGTTGCGCCGTGACGCGCGCTATGCGCACATCCCCGTCATGATGCTCACCGCCAAGGGCACTGAGTTCGACAAGGTCGTGGGCCTTGATGCGGGTGCCGACGACTATCTGGCCAAACCGTTTGGCATGATGGAGCTTGTAAGCCGCTGCAACGCCCTGCTGAGGCGTGCGGCCAGGATGCCTGCAAGCGCGCCCGCCCCCGTCGACCTGCTTGAATGCGGCCCCATCGAGCTCGACCGCGACGCGCGCGAGGTGCGTGCCGGCGGTGTGCCCGTCGAGCTCACGCTCAAGGAGTTCGACCTTCTTGCCGAACTTATGAGCAATCTGGGCCGCGTGCTCAGCCGCGCGCAACTGCTCGAGCGCGTGTGGGAGATAACCTACGTGGGCGAGACGCGCACGGTCGACGCGCACGTGCAGACGCTTCGCCACAAGCTTTCGGTGGCGTGCCCCGGTGCCGAGGAGTGCATCCAGACGGTGCGTGGCGTGGGATACCGCGCCAAGGGCCCGGTGGAGAATGGGTAGGGGAGAGGCCTGCCCTGCCCGTAGCACGATTGCGAGCGAGCACCCCAGCCTGCGTACACGTATGTTCGCCGTGCTTTTCGGCGTGTCCTTTGCCGTGATGCTGGCCGTGACCCTGGCCGTGGGTGCCGTGTGCTTCTGGGTGTATGAGGGCGATGCAGAAGACTTGCTGCTTTCCCAGGCCCGAGCCGCCGCGGTCATCATCGATGCCGAATCCGACAATTCCCAGATGACCGAGGCTCTTTCACGCATCCCTTTTGTGGACATGCGCTGCACGCTCATCAGCTCGTCGGGTGAAGTGCTGTACGACAACTGGGAGGACGCCTCGAGCCTGGGCAGCCATGCCGACCGTGAAGAGGTGAAGGCTGCCAAAACGCAGCAGCAGGCCACGGTGCTGCGCCGCTCGGCCACTTTGGGAAGCGACGCCCTCTATGCGGCCATCCTCCTCGCCAATGGGTCGGTGCTGCGATTGTCGGAGGTTCGCACGTCGCTGCCGTCCTTCCTGGGAGGCATGTCGCTGCCGCTCGCCGTGTCGCTCGTGGTCATCATCGTGGTGTCGGCGCTCGTGTCTCGCAAGCTTACCGATCACATCGTGCGTCCCTTGGGCGAGATTGACCTTGCGTGTCCCACCAAAAACGAAGCCTATCGCGAGCTGCAGCCGCTGCTCGAGCGCATTGACGCGCAATACCGTGAGCTTGCCGCGCAAAACGTCGCCCTCGAGCACGCCAACAACATGCGTCGCGAGTTCACGGGCAACGTGAGCCATGAGATGAAGACTCCCTTGCAGGTTATCGGCGGGTATGCCGAGCTTATGGAGGCGGGCGTGGTGCCTGCGCAAGACGTGCCGCGCTTTGCCGGTCTCATTCGCACTGAGGCTTCCTCTATGCGCTCGCTCATCGACGACGTGCTCACCCTGTCTCGCCTCGACGAGCAGGGTGCGGGCCAGGGTCAGGAGCAGGGCGACCCCGTCGACCTCGCGCAAGTGTGCCGCCGGGTGGCCGAGCGCCTCACCCCGCGCGCCCAGGAGCGCGGGGAGTCCATCCAGCTGGCGTGCCGCGGCTCGCATATCGTGCGCGCCTCCGCTTCGCTTGCCGAGCAGATGGTGTACAACCTGATAGACAATGCCGTTCGGTACAACCGCGAGGGCGGCCTGGTGCTCGTGGCCCTCACGAGCGACGACTCGCATGTGGAGCTCGAAGTGTCCGACGAGGGCACCGGTATCCCGCCTGAGCTGCGCGAGCGTGTGTTCGAGCGGTTCTTCCGCGTTGATGCGAGCCGCTCGCGCGAAACGGGCGGCACGGGGCTGGGCCTGGCCATCGTGAAGCATGCCGTGGAGACCCTGGGCGGCACTGTCTCCATCGACGACTCGCCCTGCGGTGGTGCGCGCTTCATCGTGAAGCTGCCGGTGTTCAGGCAGGATTAACCGGGCTGCCATTCGCGCGGTACGGGGTGGCGCGCGCGAGGAAGCTGCGATAGCCTTAGGTGTTGCAACGATTAGCGCCCTGCGCCGAAAGGAAGCCGCCCCCATGATCTACTTCGACAACGCCGCCACCTCGCTCGTCAAGCCTCCCGAGGTCGCTCAGGCCGTGCTGCGTGCCATGAGCGAGCTGGGAAACGTGGGGCGCGGCGTGCATGCCGCGAGCCTGGGGGCGGGCATGTCGGTGTATGAGTGCCGCTGCGCCGTGAACGAGTTGCTCATCGGCCCGGACCCTGCGCGGGTGGCATTCGGGTACAACGTCACCTGGGCGCTCAATGTGGCCATTGCGGGCCTTTTGCGTCCCGGCGAGCGCGCCGTCACGACGGCTGCCTCGCACAACTCGGTGCTGCGCCCGCTCTTCCGTGCGCGTGACGAGCAGGGTTGCACGGTGGATGTTGCGCCGCATGGCATCGACGCCACGCTCGATTGGGGTGCTTACGAGGCCCTTCTTGCCCCTGATGCGCAGGGCCGTCCCGTGCGCCTCGTCGTGGCGACCCATGCCTCGAACCTGACGGGCGACGTGTACGACGTGGCTCGCATGGCGGCACTTGCCCATGAGGCGGGCGCGTTCTTTGTGCTTGACGCCGCGCAGACCGCCGGTGCCATCCCGCTTGACATGGCGGCGCTCGGAGCCGACGTGGTTTGCTTCACGGGGCACAAGTCGTTGCTTGGGCCCCAGGGCACGGGCGGTCTCATTGCCGCGTCCGGCGTGGAGATTCCTGCCCTGTTGGAGGGCGGCACGGGTATCCACAGCTTCGACGAGCGCCAGCCTGCCGGCATGCCCGACAGCCTCGAGGCCGGCACACTCAACGCCCATGGCCTGGCAGGACTCGCTGCGGGCGTGACATATCTCCAGCGTACGGGCGTTGCCGAGCATGCGGCTTATGTGGCCGATTTGACCAAGCGTTTTGAAGAAGGCGCACTGGCCTGCCCGGGTGTTGTGGTCTACGGTGGCCACGCCGGCGTTGCACGCACGGGCGTTGTGGCGCTCAACATCGGCACCCTCGACTCGGCGATTGTGTCTGCCCGTCTCTCGGGCGACTACGGCATCTGCACCCGTCCGGGTGCCCACTGCGCCCCGCTCATGCACAAGGCCCTCGGCACGGCCGACAGGGGATGTGTGCGCTTCAGCTTCTCCCACTTCAACACCCCCGAAGAAATCGAATCCGGCCTCACCGCCATCTCCGAAATCTCTCGCAGCATCTAAACCGTGCATCAGGTTCTGCTTCCTACTAAGAGGCAGGTTCTCGTCCGCAAGGCGTCGGGAGGCGATGCGTACTGGACGTACACCAAAGGTGCGCACCGCGCGTGAGGTTCTGCATCGCTCTAAGAAAGTAGGTTCTCGTCCGCAAGGCGTCGGGAGGCGACGTGTACGCCCCCGACTGCCCCGCCAAAAGCAGGTTCTGATGCGCAAGGCGCGCGAAGCCGACGTGTACTCCCTGAGAATCCCTTTATTAAAGCGGGTTCTGGCCTGCAAGGCGTCCGAAGGTGATGCGTACTGGACGTACGTGAGCCTTCGGAGAACGCAGCAGGCCAGGTTCCGCATCAAACTTTCCGGACGTGGACGACGTTTTCTTGGGTAAGGGCGCATCCCGTCACCGGATCTCGGTGCAGCGGGGTGTGGTCGAAGGGGCCCACGCCGAGCTGCCCGGGCACGGCGGTGTGGCGGGCGGCGTGTTTTCCGGAGCGCCCGCCGGGGCTTGCATTGGTGAAGAGTGCCTCGGGGTGCAGATCCTCAGTCACGCGCAGTACCGCATGGTCGCTGCCGAGCTCCGAGTACACCTCGACAATGTCGCCGTCGGCAAAACCCAGCTCATCGGCGCGGTCGGCGTTCATCCACACGGCGGCGTAGGCGTCAGCTGCGGCGCTGCCCGGTGCATGCTTGCGCGCGGTGTGGTCCACCGAGGTATGGTTGCCAAACGAGCTGTTGCCGCTGATGAGGCGAAAGCCCTCCTTGTCGGGGCAGATGAGCGGCGTCTGCCAGAAGGGGCAGCGCCCAAGACCGACTTCCTCCCAAAGGTTGCTCGCAAATTCAATCTTTCCTGCAGGCACGCGAATCTCAGGCTCGCCCGTGCGCGGGGGAACCGGGATGCCCGTATCCACCCAACCCCTGTCATAGAGCTCGTCGAGGTCCACGCCGTAGGGGGCGAGCTGAGCCTGTGCCAGGTCATGCAGGGTAAAGGTAAAGTAGCGCCCCACGCCCAAGCGCTCTGCCAGGTCATACGTCATGGCGCGGGCGGGGCGCATGCCCTCGGGCGGGGTGAGTACGCGCTTGCGTGTGTAGAACGTCGCGCCCTCCACGCCCACGCCGCGGTCGCACTCCAGGGCCGTGAGGTCGGGCAGCACCACGTCGGCCAGACGGGCGGTCTCGCTCATGCGCACGTCGATGGCCACGAGCAGGTCGAGTTTTCCTACGAGCTCGGTCCATGCGCGGGCGTTGCCGTATCCCATGACGGGATTTGACGCGTATGCCACAAGACCGTGGATTTCTCCCAGCTCAATGGACTCACCGATGGTGGTGCACAGTCCCTCCTCGGCATTGACGAGCGGGTAGCGAAGCGAACCCGCCTTGGGAACCTCGGGTACGGGAGGTGCGGGGAAACGCTCGGGGTCGAGAGTGCCCAGCTCCAGCTCAAAAGGAGGATTGAGGTTGCCGCCGACTTTGCCATAGTTGCCCAAGAGGGCATTGACCAGGGCAATCATGCGTGCGGTTTGCGTTGAGTTCACGTAGGCGATGCCCAGGCCCCCGTGCAGGCCGCAATCAACCACGGCACGCGGCTTTGCTGCACCCAGGCCGTGCGCCACCTCCAACACGTCGCGCGCCTCGATGCCGCAGGTGTCCGCGCACCATTCGGGCGTGTAGGGTGCCATGGCGGCGGCGAACTCCTCAAAGCCCGTGGTATATCGGCTGACAAAATCGGCGTCGTAGAGCTTCTCCTCGATGAGGACGTGTGCAAGTCCGAGCAAAAACGCCAGGTCGGTGCCGGGGCGAAGTCCGATCCACCTCGTAGCCTTGGCACCCGTGGAAGAGCGGCGCGGATCGACCGCCACCACCTTGCCGCCGCGGGCGAGCGTTTCTTTGAAGACGTTCACCGTGTGGGGGTCGCCGGCGTCGAGAGGCGATCGTCCCAGGTAGACGATGTAGTCGGTATGGGCGAGGTCGGAATGGGGCGAGTAGCCCAGCGTGTGGTACCACCCGGTGAGGCGCGCGTCTTCACAGGCTCCAACCTCGGAATACACGTTAGGGGAGCCCAGCGCGGCGAACAGGCGGTGGAAATACAGGCTGGCACGGGAAGCGATGCCCGTGGTGCAGGCGAGTGCAGGTGCCCCGTAGCGCCTCACAACCTGCTCGATGCCCTCGGCGATGCGGGCGTATGCCTCCTCGTAGCTCGCGGGCACGAGTTCGCCCGTCACCGTGTCGCGCACGAGGGGGGTGAGCAGTCGGTCGGGATCGAGGTGCGCGTTGAGGCGTCTGCGCCCGCGCCTGCACAGACTGGCCGAGCGGTGGGGGTGGCCCTCAACGGGCATACGCGCACTTACGCTACCGTCGTCGTTGATGTGCGCGCAAAAGGCGCAGTCCGAATAGCAGCCCGTGCACACGGTCACGATGTCGTTCGCGGCGGTCGCCGGGCGGTTGGCGTTGTCTCTTGGCACGGGTATTTCTCCAGTGATGCGAAAGAAAAAGGACGTCACACCGCTAGGCTACGGCATGACGTCCTTATTTTGGGGCAGAAAAGCAGGAAAAATGCCCTAATGGGCCAAAACGCCGGTTACAGGTCGGCCGGGTCGAGAAGCTTGTAGCCGGCTGCCTTGATGGCAACCTCGGCCACATCGGCATCGCGGATCTTGAGGACGTCGATGGCCTTCTCGCCCTTGTAGGAGAAGCAGTAGCCGTACTCGATGTTCACGTTCATGTCGTCGAGCTTGGCAAGCAGCTTGGCCAGGCCGCCGGGCTGGTTGTCTACGGCGATGGCGGTGACGCGCGTGATGTTGACGCGGTAGTCGGCCGCGCGCAGCACCTCGGCTGCACGCTCGGGCTCAGCGCAGATGATGCGCACGACGCCGTAGTCGGCCGTGTCGGCGATGGTGAGGGCCTGCATGTCGATGCCGGCCTGGCCCAGTGCCGCGCACAGCGACGACAGGCGACCGCTTTTGTTCTCAAGAAAGACGGTGATCTGCTGAATCATGCCATGCCTCCTTCATGTGGGACGGGATCGTTGCTCTTAGAAGCGGTTGTCGATGACGCGCTTGGCCTTGCCCTCGGAGCGCGGGATGCTCATGGGCTCGACGATCTTCACCTTGATGCCGATCGACAGCGCGCTCTTGAGCTTGTCCTGAATCTGCTTCTGGACGGCCGTGATGGCGCTGATCTCGTCGAAATCGAAGCCTTGCTCGGGCTCGACCTTGAGCGTGGCGGTGTCGAGTGCGCCCTGGCGGCCGAGTTCAATCTGATACCAGGAGCTGACCTGCGGGAACGTCTTCATGACGTCTTCAATCTGCGAGGGGAAGACGTTGACGCCACGGATGATGAGCATGTCGTCGGTTCGGCCGTGCAGGCGGTCGATGCGACGGTGCGTGCGGCCGCAGGCGCACTCGCCGGGGATGATACGCGTGATGTCGCGCGTGCGGTAGCGTATGACGGGGGTGGCCTCACGGTCGGTCGTGGTGATCACGAGCTCGCCCCACTCACCATCGGGCAGAACCTCGCCGGTGGCGGGGTCGATGATCTCGGCAATGAAGTGATCCTCGGCCAGGTGCAGGCCGTTCTGCTCCATGCACTCGATGGCAACGCCGGGGCCCATGGTCTCGGTCAGGCCGTAGACGTCGAGCACCTTGTAGTTGAGCTTACGCTCGAGCTCGGCGCGGAAGTGGTCGGAGAAGGCCTCGGCGCCATGGATGCCGGCGCGCAGGTGGAACTCCTTGGCGGGGTCGATGCCCATGGCGATGGCCGTGTCGGCGATGTGCATGGCGTAGGAAGGCGTGCAGCACAGGATGGTGGAACCCATCTCGCGCAGTATGCGAATCTGGCGCTCGGTGTTGCCCGCGCTCATGGGGATGGTGGTGCAGCCGGCCTTCATGCAGCCGTAATGGGCGCCCAGACCGCCCGTGAACAGGCCGTAGCCGTAGCACACGTGGCAGATGTCGTCCTCGCCGCCGTCGGCATACTCGATGCCGCGGGCAAAGCAGTCGCTCCAAATGTCGATGTCATGCTCGGTGTAGCCGCCCACGGTGGCAATGCCGGTGGTGCCGGAGGACATGTGAATCTCGCGCACGTCCTTCATGGGCACGGCGAACATATTGTAGGGGTAGTTGTCGCGCAGGTCCTGCTTGGTGGTGAAGGGGGCCTTCTGCAAGTCGGCCAGCGTCTGCACCGCGTAGGGGTCGAAGCCCGCCTCGTCAAAGAGGTTCTTATAAAACGGAACGCTCTCGTAGACGTTGACGACAGTCTTCTTCAGGCCCTCGAGCTGAATCTGCTCAATCTGCTCGTGGGGCATATGCAGAATCTCGTGCTGCTTACCCATGTCGTTTGCCTTTCGCATTACGTAAGTGCTGCATTGCGGTAGCGCCGTGCGAGCGCGTAGGCGCATGGTACTCCCGCCGGCGTCCCGCAGCGTTGAAAAAAGGCAAATACCTTGCCAAACGGTACCAATGAGGGGCAAATTAACATATAAGGAAATGTTCAGATACCAAGATGCGGCTATAACACGGTGTGATAGCTAAGACGTCTCTATGCAATGGCTTTCCTGCGCGGCGCCCAAGTGCGTGGGGCGAAGGAGTATATACTTTGGCCCGACTGATACACACGGAAAGGTACGGTGCGCATATGGCTGACGAGAGCATACTGGTTGATGAGTTTGATGGCGAGGAAGAGGGCTGCTGCTGCGAGCATCACTGCACGGGCGACATCTCAGACTTCGACTGCTCGGAAATGCCTGACGAGGAGCTGCTCTACGACCTGGCAGACCTGTTCAAGATTTTTGCCGACACCACGCGCATCAAGATTCTCTATGCCCTCATGAAGGAGGGAAAGTCGGTGGGCGCCATCGCCGACGAGGTGGGAGCCTCGCAGAGCGCGGTGTCGCACCAGCTGCGCATCCTCAAGCAGGCCCGCCTCGTGCGCTTCCGCCGCGACGGCAAACAAGTCGTGTACAGCCTGTCGGATGACCATGTATATACCATGATCGCCCAAGGTATGGTCCATATCTGCGAATAGAGAGTTGCGGAACCTGGCCTGCTGCGTTCTCGGGAGGCTCACGTACATCTAGTACGCATCGCCTCCCGACGCCTTGCAGGCCAGAACCCGCGTTAATAAGGGTAGAACCTCGTCCGCTTCGTTCCCCACAGGACTCGTCGTAAGACCGGCTCCGTGCGCGGAGCCTCACGCGCGGTGCGCACCTTTGGTGTACATCTAGTACATGAGCGTCTGCGCAACGCGGCCGCGCATCAGGTTCCGCACCCACCTAAACGCGGGTTCTGATGCGCAAGGCGCGCGATGCCGACGTGTATTGGAGTACTCTAGGCATCGCGGAACGCGGCGCATCAGGTTCCGCTACCTACTTCAGGACGGTGGGGTTGAGGCAATCGGCGGGGTGGTTGCCCTGCACCACGTCGATGGCGGCTTGGGTGGCGCGGCGGCGCAGCTCGCGGGCGCTTTCTTCTGACCAGTAGGCGGCGTGGGCTGACAGCACCGTGTGCGGCGCGCGCAGAAGGGGATGGTCGGGCTCAACCGGCTCGGTTTCGAAGACGTCGATGCCGGCGCCCCACAAGCGTCCCTCCTCCAATGCCCGGGCCAGCGCCCGTGTGTCGATGACCGGGCCGCGCGAGGTGTTCACCACCACGGCGGTGGGCTTCATGAGCGCGATGCGCTCCTCGTCGAGCATGTGGCGGGTTTGGGGCGCCAGCGCGCAGTTGAAGCTCACCACGTCGCTTACACGCAAAAGTTCCTCGTAATCAAGGATGTCGTATCCTTCGGGAGTGCGTCGGCCCGGTTTGAGAGAGCGCGACCAGCAGACCACCTTGAAACCCAGCCCGTTTGCCTTCTTTGCTGCGGCGCGGCCAATTTCGCCCATGCCCACCACGCCGAAGACACGGCCCGCGCACTGGCCCAAGGGGCGCGTGCGTGCAAAGTCCCACACACCCGCCTTGATGTCGCGGTCGAGCTCGTTGATGCGGCGCAGGCACGCCAAGGCCAGGGTTATCGCATGGTCGGAGACAACCTCGGTGCCGTAGCCAGGCACGTTGCACACGGCCACACCGTGCTCAGTAGCTGTGGCGATGTCGATGCTGTCGTAGCCCACGCCGGTGCGGCTCACCACGCGCAGGTCCGGCAGCGCCTCGAAAACCTCGGCTGTGAAGTCGCCATAACTCGTGATGATGCCCTGGGCGCCTGCCGCGTTGCGGATGATTCCCTCGGGCGTGCGGTCTTGGAAGCGTGCGAACTCGATGCCTGCCTCTTCCACGAGCTCCTGCTCGAGGTCGGTGTCTTCAAAATCGATATCGGTGACGACGATTTTAGCCATGGCGGGTTCCTCCAAGACGAGATGTGCGAGTCGGCCGATGTGTGTCCGCGCAGGGCCCTACGCAGCTTGCGCTTCGGCGGGTTTGTCGGCTGCCGGTTTGAATGCCTTCCTGCACACCAGGAAGTACGCGACGAGCATCGCCACACCCGTTGGAGCCCAAGTGCCCAGGTACACATGCATGAGCAGGTTGAAATCCGGGTGCGCGGTAAAGATGGTGAAGAAGAATACCATGCGCATGCCCACCGTGCCGAACAAGATGATGGCCGTGGGCAAAAGGGAGTGTTTCATGCCGCGAAGGGCGCCCGCCGTCACCTCATAGGAACAGACGACCCATTCGAAGGCCTCCACGAGCAGCATGCGTTCCATGCCGTAAGCGATGGCGTCGGAGTCGGACGCGCACAGCCCAATGAAGAAGCGGTTTTGGGCCACGAAGAGAAGGCTCAGCAGACCTGCGCTCACAACGCCGCACACCATGCACAGGGCGAAGACGCGTTTGCAGCGGTCGTACTTGCGCACGGCGAAGTTCTGGCTCGTAAACGTCACAGCCGCCGAGGCGAAGGCAGCCGCCATGAAATAGCTGGCGAACTCGTAGTTGAGCTCGGCTGCCGAACCCGACATGGCGGCCTCGCCGAAACCGTTGATGCCCGACTGAATGATGAGGTTGGAAAACGAGAACACAGCGCCTTGCAGGCCGGCCGGCACGCCCATCTTGAGAATGTCGGTCAGCTGCTTGCGCGAGGGCTTGAGCCGTGCGAGTTCGAGGCGGAATGGGCCTTCTTCCCGAAGCAGACACATGACGATGAGGCCTGCCGACAGGGCGTAGGAGATGAGCGTTGCGAAGGTGATGCCGGCAATTCCCACGCCCAGCACACGCACGACAAAAAGGTCAAGCCCCACGTTGAGGATGCTGCCCACGGCCAGGCACCACAGGGGACGGCGTGTGTCGCCCTTGCTGCGAAGTATTGCGCTGCCGAAGTTGTATAGCATGACAAACGGCATGCCGAGGAAGTAAATGTGCAGGTAGGTGAGGGCATCAGGCATGGCTGAATCAGGCGTGCCGATAGCGCGCAGCATCGGGTCTGAAACCAGCAGGCCCAAAACGACGATGATGAGGCCGCTCACGAGTGCGAGCAGCACAGAGGTGTGCACGGCCAGCGCGGTCTTCTCGTCGTCTTTGCGCCCCACGTAAATGGCGATGACGACGTTGGAGCCAACGGATAGGCCCGTGAACAGGTTGACAAGCAGGTTGATGATGGGCGCGCATGCTCCTACGCCGGCAAGTGCGGTGTTGCCGAGCAGTTGGCCGCACACCATGGTGTCAGCGGTGTTGAAGAGCTGCTGCAAAAAGCTCGACACGGCGAGCGGCAGCGCGAAGATCAGGATGTTTCCCAGAAGGGGTCCCTCTGTCATGTTCATCTGACGCGGGGCGCGGGACCGTCTGGCCTTTACGGACGGCATGGGTGCGGTATTCGGTTCTGCCATAGCTGGGCACATGACGCGCTGACTTCCTTACAAGAAGGCGGGGATATGGTGAGCTGAATGCTAGCGCATATCCCCGCCTCTTTGCACCTAGGCGAGTTTCTCTACTCGTACGGCGCACACCTTGTACTCGGGCGCCTTCGCGATGCCGTCGAGCGCGGCATTCGTGAGCCAGTTGGAGTTGCCGTCTTGGAAGTGAAACGGCATCCACGTCTGGCCAGGGTTGGTCTTGTCGGAGACACGGGCTTGCGTCTCGATGCTTGCGCGGCGTGAGCTCACGCGCACGTGCTCGCCGTCCTCGATGCCCAGAGCCGTCGCATCTGCGCGGTTTACCTCGATAAACGACTCATTGGCAATCTCGTTGATGCCGGCCGTTTTGTCGGTCATGGCGCAGGCGTTGTATTGGTAGAGGATGCGCCCGGTGGAAAGCACGAGCGGGTAGTCGGCGTCGGGCAGCTCCTGGGCGGGCTTGTAGGGCGCGGGCGAGTAGGCGCCCTTGCCGCGCGTAAAACCACCGGCGTGCAGGATCGGCGTACCGGGGTGCTCGGGCGAGGTGCACGGCCACTGAAGGCCGCGTCCGGCAACCTCGTCGCCGTCGAGACGGGCGTGCGAGATGCCTGCATAGGAAGGCGTGAGGCTTGCGATTTCGTCCATCACCTGGGCGGGGGAGAGTAGGGGTTGCGGGTATCCCATGTGGTTCATGATGAGCGTGAAAATCTCGGTGTCGGGCTTTGTGTCGCCTGCGATCTCCACGGCTTTGCGCACACGCTGCACGCGACGCTCGGTGTTGGTGAAGGTGCCGTCCTTCTCGGCGTAGCTGCGGCCGGGCAGCACCACGTCGGCGTATTTGGCCGTCTCGGTGAGGAAGAGGTCGTCCACCACGAGGAAGTCGAGCGACTCCAGCGCATGGATGACGTGGTGTGTGTCGGGGTCGGTGCGCACGGGGTCCTCGCCGAAGATGAAGAGGCCGCGCAGGCGCCCTTCGATCATGGCGGGGAAGCACTCGGTGGCCTTGAGGCCGGGCGTGTGGCTAAGCTTTGTGCCCCAGGCTGCCTCGAACTTCGCGACGACCTCGGGGTTTGCCGCCTTCTGGTAGCCGGTGAAGTCGGTGGGCATGGCACCCATGTCGCAGGCGCCCTGCACGTTGTTCTGGCCGCGGATGGGGTTCACGCCGCAGCCCTCGCGGCCCAGCTTGCCGCAGGCCATGGCGATGTTGGAGAGCGCCATGACGCCTTCGGTGCCGCTGGAGTGTTCCGTCACGCCCAGACAGTAGAGGATGGGGGCGCGCTCGGCACGTGCGTACATGTGGGCGGCGGCCACGAGGTCGTCCTCGCGGATGCCGCAGATGCGTGCGACCTTGTCGGGCGTGTAGTCGGCCACGAGCGCCTCGAGGGCCTCGAACCCTTCGGTCTTCTGCGCGATGAAGTCGCGGTCCACGAGGCCGTCGCGCACCATAACGTTGACCATGCCGTTGGCAAAGGCCACATTGGTGCCGGGATTCAGCTTGAGATGGATGTCCGCCTGCGCGGCGAGTTTGATGTCGCGCGGGTCCACCACGATGAGCTTGCAGCCGCGCTCCACAGCGGCGCGAATCTGCATGCCCAGGACCGGGTGCGCCTCCTCGGGGTTGGAGCCCACGAGCAGGATGGTGTCGGCCTTTTGCGTGATGTCGTCGATGGTGTTGGTCATTGCGCCCGAACCGAGTGTGGTTGCCAGACCGGCAACGGTGGGGGCGTGTCAAACACGTGCGCAGTTGTCGACGTTGTTCGTCTCGAATGCGCACCTTGCCATCTTTTCGAGCAGGTAGATGTCCTCGTTGGTGGAACGAGAGCAGGCAAAGGCGGCAAGCGCGTCGCCACCGTGGGCCTGTTTGATCTCGCCAAACTTGGAGGCGATGAGGTCGAGCGCCTCGTCCCAGCTCGCTGGCTCAAACTCGCCTGTCTCATGGTTCTTGATGAGCGGGGTGCGCAGGCGTTCCTTGCAGTCGACGAAGTCGAAGCTTGCAGAGCGGCCCTTCACGCACAGCATTGACTTGTTCGTGGGTCCAGGCGCCGCCTGGACATCGACGATCTTGTTGTCGCGCACCACTAGGTCAAGCTGGCAGCCCACGGCGCAGTGCGGGCACGTGGTGCGCACGCGATGGGTGTCAAACTCGCAGTAGTTCTCGCGACGCTTTTCCATGAGGGCGCCGGTTGGGCAGGCCTGGGCGCAGTTGCCGCAGCTCTCGCACTGGGTCGTGCGCCAGTCGGGACCGAAGGGCGCCTCGATCGTGGTGCGCACGCCGCGCTTGCCGGCATGCAGCGCATGTGCCCGCGCCTGCGTGTTGCAGGCTCCCACACAGCGCTGGCACGCGATGCACAGGTTGGGGTCGTAGCGCAGGAACGGGTTCGCGTCGAGCACGGGCTGCTTAGGCGCATCCACCTTGTAGGGCGTCTGTGTCACGCCGACGTGGCGACACACGGCCTGCAGCTCGCAGGCACCGTTCTTGTGGCAGGAGAAGCAATAGTGCGTCGAGTCGAGGTTGTGGCGCGAAAGCACGAGCTCAAGGGCACATTTGCGGGCCGCCTGCACGCGCGGGGTGTCGGTCGACACCGTCATGCCTTCTTGGGCGGGGGTGTTGCATGCGGCCAAGAGGCTCGCCTGGCCTGCGACCTCCACCACGCACACGCGGCACGATGCCGCGGCGCTGCAATCCTGCAAGAAGCACAGCGTGGGGATGTAGACACCTGCCTTCTTTGCGGCGTCGAGGATGGTTGCGCCTTCGGGCACCTCCACCGCAATGCCGCCGATTGTGAGCTTAAGCATATTGGATCCTTCCGTCGGCAAGCGTGCCGCAGCCAAAGTGGTCGCATCGCAGGCACCTGCTGCATTCCTGCGTTGCCTCTTCGAGACTCATCGGCTCCTCGACGCCTTCGAAGTCGTGCTTGCGCACGCGTGCCGGGCGCTCGGCGATGTTGACGCGCCCCTTGGGCGTGCGGTCGTTGGGCAAGGGGGCAGGGGCTTCCACGCCGCAGTCGAGCTTGTGGTGATATCCCAGGTACTCGTCAATGTTGCGCGCTGCTACCTTGCCGGCACCGATGGCCTTGATGACGGTCGCCGGTCCCGTCTGACAGTCGCCGCCCACAAAGATGCCGGGCATGTCAGGCACTTCAAGCTGGGGGTTTGCGATGAAGGCGCCACGCGAGGCTGGCATGCTGAACTCCTCGAAGGGAGCGCTTACGATATCTTGGCCCACGGCGATGAGGATGATGTCGGCCTCCACACGCTGCTGGGGCTTGGACGCGTCGACAGGCGCGGGCCTGCCCTTGCTCACGGGGCCGATCATCTGGGGCTGTACCACAAGGGCGCGGCAGTGGCCGGTCTCGTCGGCTTCGATGGCAACGGGCGACATGAGCGTCATCATCTCCACGCCTTCGCCGATGGCGCTCTCCACCTCGCTGGGAAGGGCGGTCATGTCCTCGAGCCTGCGGCGATAGACGACGCTGACCTCCTCAGCGCCGGCGCGCACGCTCGTGCGGGCGCAGTCCATGGCAACGTTGCCGCCGCCGATGACCGCGACCTTTTTGCCGGTGAAATCAGGAATCTGCCCGTCGCCGATGCCGCGCAGAAGGTCGACCGCCGAGCTCACGCCCACGGCGTCGGCCCCTTCTAAGCGCAGCTTTTTGCCAATATGGGCGCCAATGGCGACGTAGACGGCGTCGTGGGTGGCGGCGATGGCGCGCATCTCCTCGCAGCCTACGTGCGTCTCGTAGCGCACCTCGATGTTGGGCAGGCTGCAAATGGCGCGCACATCCTCGTCGAGGCGGGCGCGGGGGAAGCGGTAGGCTGGGATGCCGTAGCGCATCATGCCGCCCGCTTGCTTCTTTTCTTCGAAAACGGTGACGTTGTGCCCCATGAGGGCCAAAAAGTAGGCGCAGGTGAGGCCTGAGGGGCCGGCGCCGATGACGGCAATCTTGCGGCCGGTGTCAACGCCGGGTGCAGGTACGGCGACCTTGTCGGCCGCGAGCTGGTCGACGGCGAACTTTTTGATGCCGCGGATGTTGACGGGGGCGTCGATGAGCGTGCGGCGGCACCGCGTCTCGCAGGGATGCTCGCACACCAGCGCGCAGGCGGTGGGGAAGGGGTTGTCCTTGCGGATGTGCGCGATGGCGCCGGCATAGTCGCCCTGCGCGGTGAGCGCGATGTAGCCCGGTACGTCGACGTGCGCGGGGCACATTGTCTCGCAGGGCACGGTCTGGCGCACGGCGTCGCCGCAGTGCCCCTGCTCGATGTGGCTTGCGTATTCGTCGGCAAAGTCATCCATACCGGCAAGCACCTGACGGGCCGTCTCGTAGCCTATGGCGCAGTCCGACGCGTCGCGGATGACCTCGGCCAGGGCTCGTGCGTCGGCCAGAGTTTGGGCGTCCGCCTCGCAGTTTGCGATTTTGCCAAGCATGCGGGCAAGTTGGGGCAGGCCGTCGCGGCATGGCACGCACTTGCCGCATGTCTGCGACGCGCCCACCTGGGCGAGCGTCACCTGGAGCGCCACGGGGCACATGCCCGCCGGTGTCGCGGCGAGGCGGCGTGTGAACTCGTCCATCACTGCGGCGTTCTTGGTGTCCGCAGAGGTCTTGGGTACCACTGAAAGTTTGCTCACTGCTGCTCTCCCTCGATACGTAATTGGCACAGCGTACCAGTTCGTCAAGGGTAAGTTGCAATGACTTCGTGAAGGGCCGCCCGACGGTTGTCTGAGCGGCCCTTTTGAGATGTTATTTCACCTTAACTGCAGAGAATACCTCGGCGTCAGTGACCTCGGCGATGGTCTGGCGAGGGTGCAGGAACTCGAGCTCCATGAGGAAGGCGAGGCCGGCGACGCGCGCGCCCAGGCGTTCGACGAGCTTGACCTGCGCAACGGCGGTGCCGCCTGTGGCCATGAGGTCGTCAACGATGAGAACGACGTCGTCCTTGTCCAGGGCGTCCTCGTGCAGCTCGAGCGTGGCGGTGCCGTATTCTAGGGCGTAGTCCTCGCTGATGGTGGCGCGAGGGAGCTTGCCGGGCTTGCGGGCCGGCACGAAGCCTGCCTTCAAGCGGTAGGCCACAGGCGCGCCCAGCATAAAGCCGCGCGCCTCGGCGCCGACGACCTTCGTGATGCCCTTGCCCTCAAAAGCCTCGGCAATCTCGTCGACAAGTGCGCCGAAGGCCTCGGCGTCCTTGAACAGCGTGGTGACATCCTTGAAGATGACGCCGGGGGTGGGGTAGTCGGGGATGGAGACGATCTTGCTCTCAAAGTCGTAGGCCATGGTGGTCCTCCCATACGCGCCGGCCCGCCGGCTCAGCGTGGTTTGCACAAACGCTCCCATTCTAAACCATTCTGGCTGCTAGATTCTCGTGCCTTGAAAAATGGGGAGCAAGCTTTGGGGGAGGAGCGAACCAGGCATGACGACGCCGGGGGCGCGGCGCTGAGCTGCGCGGTCCATGGCAATGAGATGCCCAAGGGCAAGAGCCGCCGCTCAGCTCAGTATTTCACCGAGCATTTGGGCTGCATGTTTTAGCTGGGCGATCCATGCGGGTCCTGCTTGGGCAGCGTCCGTTTCCTCATCGGGCAGGTCGGTTTCCAGGAGAAGCCGGGCGGGGGGAATCTGTTGCACATAGGCGCGGCCGCGCTTGGTGGCGAGCATGGCGGGGTTTACCGAGAAGTGACATCCTAGCTCGCGGGCACGGGTGAGCTCCTGGGAGGAGCCTGAGAACCAGTGCAGGATGCAGGCGTTGCTGCGTGTGGCCTGGTGGCGCTCGAGCACGTCGAGCACGGCGGTGGCTGAGCGCACGGCATGGATGGAGATCACCTTGCCGCCTTGGGCGCAGCATGCGTCAATAACGCGTTCGAAGGCGTCGAGCTGCGTCTCGAAGGTGCCCTCGCGGCGGGGTGCGAAGTCCAGACCCACCTCGCCCACAAAGCGCGTCTCCTGGATGAGCTCGCAGGCAAGTTCGACCTGCTCGGCGCCGCAGCGTCCGTCGGCCACCCACCAGGGGTGCAGGCCTATGCCTGTGCGCACGTTGGGGAAGCTTGCAAGTGCCTTGCTCGCCGCAAGGTAACCCTCAGGTGTGACGGTGTTGGAGAACGCTGCCACGCTATGTACCTGGGCGAGCTGGGCCAAGGCGGCCATGTCGGACGAAAAGTCCAGGTGGCAGTGCATATCGGCCAGTGCGAAGCTGTCGCCGAATATTTCGCGGGCAAGCGTTTGGGGGAGAGGGGGAGTCTCGGCGGCATTGTGTTCTGTGCGCCGGTTGGGCTGAGGCTGTCCCTCGGACTTTTCCCGCCCCAACGTTGCGGCGCTGCCTTGATGAGAACTCAACCCCAGGGGCCGGCCGAGCCGAGGGATGTTCACGGCGCCTCTATGCTCCAATGTGGCCGTTTCCTGTTGATGCCCGCCTGTCTCTTTCATCTCCCTACTCGCCCGCGCTCGCGATAGTCCCTCCGCCCACGACCT
>JAHZHK010000007.1:21918-27190 GCA_019420325.1 Coriobacteriaceae bacterium
GCCCACATAGGCAACGGCTGCCTGGCCGGGCGTCATGGCGCGCTGGGGCTCGTCGAAGTCTACGCGCACGCGCCCGTCGGGCAGCGCCGTGAGACGGGCGGGCTGTTCGCGCTGGCGGTAATGCGTCTTCACGGCGCAGACCAAGGGCTCGTCTTGGGATGTGCGCTGCGCCCAGACCCAGTTCCAATCGGTAGCGGTGCAGCTGGAAGCCATGAGCGTCTCCTGGGGGCCCAGCGTCACGGTGTTGGTGGCCATGTCCTTGGCGCAGACGTACATGGGCTCGCGCAGCGCCACGCCCAGGCCTTTGCGCTGGCCGATCGTGTAGCCGGCCGCGCCCTTGTGCGTGCCCACGCGTGTGCCGTCGCAGGTGAGAATGGCGCCCTCCTCGTAGGGACATCCCCGTCTGCGCTCAAGAAACGCCAGGTAGTCGCCGTCGGGCACAAAGCAGATGTCCTGACTTTCGGCCTTGTGGGCGTTGCGAAAGCCTTGCTCCTCGGCGATGACGCGAACTTCCGGCTTCGTGAGCCCGCCCAAGGGGAACATCGTGTGCGCAAGCTGGTCTTGCGTGAGCGCGTAAAGCACATAGCTCTGGTCTTTTGCGGGGTCGGCGGCCTTGCTGAGCGTGCAGCGGCCTGTCTCATCGCGGCCCACCTGCACGTAATGTCCCGTGGCGATGTAGTCGCAGCCCAGCTCGCGGGCGCGGTGCAGAAGCAGGTCGAACTTCATGAAGCGGTTGCAATCGATGCAGGGGTTGGGCGTGAGGCCGCTCTCGTAGGCGCGCGCAAAGCGCCCCACGACGCGCTCCTCGAACTCCTCGGTCATGTCGAAGGCGTAGTGGGGGATGCCGAGCCTGCGGCACACGCTGCGGGCGTCTTCGACGTCGTCGACGCTGCAGCAGGTCTTCCCCTGCTTCGCTGCGGCGGCTGGGTCGTTCCACAGGCGCATGGTGGCCCCCACGCAGTCGTGGCCCTGCTGGGTGAGCAGGTACGCGGTCACGCTCGAGTCCACGCCGCCGCTCATGGCGACAAGCACGCTTGCCATGTGGTCTCCCTATGCCAGGGCGCGCAGGTGCGCGACCGTGTCTTTGATCGTCTGTGCTGCCGCGGCGATTTCTTCGGCGGTCGTGTCTATGCTGAGCGACATGCGCAGCTGGCCGCGCGCAAGCTCGGGGGCGATGCCCATGGCGGTGAGTACGGGGGAGGGATGCGTCGCACCCGACTCGCATGCCGAGCCTCCCGCTGCGCACACACCCTTGCGGTCGAGCGCGGCCACGAGAGCCTGGCGGTCCACGCCCTCGAAGCACATGCCGAGCGTGCCCGCAATGCGCGGGGCGTGCTCGCCAAGGACATGTGCGCCCTCGATGCTGCTCAGCTCGCGCTGCAGCATGTCGCGCAGGGCGCCAACTTCCTCCTGGTAGCGAGGCAAATCACGGTTTGCCTCCTTGAGTGCGGCCGCAAGACCCACGATGCCGGGGACGTTCTCGGTACCCGCGCGACGGCCGCGCTCCTGCCCACCGCCCAGAATGAGACTCACAGGCGCAAGTGGCTCGCCGAAGGCCTGATTGCGGCATGCGAACAGACCTACGCCCTTGGGGCCGTGGAACTTGTGGGCTGAGACGCTCAGCATGTCGATGCCCATGGCCTCGATGTCGATGGCGACATGCCCTGCGCCCTGCACGGCGTCGGTATGGAAGAGCGCGCCCGCCTCATGAGCCAGCCGTGCCGCTTCCTGGAAGGGTTGCACGGTTCCCACCTCGTTGTTCACGGCCATGAGGCTCACGGCGCACACATCGGGTCCCATGGCCTGGGCGATGTCTTCCGCCGATACGACGCCCTCGCTGTTGGGCGCAAGCAACGTCACGCTGAAGCCCTCGATCATGAGCTCGGAGAGCGTGTTGAGAATGGCGGGGTGTTCTATCTGCGACGACACGATGCGCGTGCGGCCGTGTGCTTGACCCCACGCGGCAGCGGTGCGCAGTGCCTGGTTGTCGGCTTCGCTGCCTCCCGAGGTGAACACGACCTCGCTGGGCTTGCAGCCAAGCTCGCCTGCCACATCTTCGCGCGCCTCGTCTACGGCGTAGCGTGCGGCGCGGCCGGCTTTGTGTTGGGCGCCGGGGTTGGCGCACACGTCGCTCAGATACGGCAGCATCGCCTCAAGCACCGCCGGGTGCACGTAGGTGGTAGCAGCATTGTCGAGATAGATCATGCCAGCCCTTTCCGTCGTGTCGTCAATAGCCCCGCATTGTAGCGCCCAAGCCTGTCCGCAAACCACAAGCCGCCCCGCAGCGCAAAATCGCACCACAGGGCGGCAGGGGAGAGGGAGGCAAACCATGCAGGTGGAAGGAGGTTCTTTCAGGTTGAGAACAATACAAATGCAAATGCAAGGCAGACGTCGTCCGGGGGCTGAATTCTCCGTAGCGCGCCTGCGCAGTGAAGGCAAGGAATGGGGCGCAGCGCGAAGCGCTTCCGCACCGGGATTCCGCCGCCTTCGGTACGAGCATAAGCGCGTGAAGGAGAGTTCAGCCCCCTTCACGCGCGCCCGCTATTCCTGCGGGAACAGGGCCGTGGACAGGTAGCGCTCGCCCGTGTCGGCGAGAAGGGCCACGATTGTCTTGCCCTCGTTCTCGGGCCTCTTGGCCAGCTCGATGGCTGCCCAGGTCGCAGCGCCCGAGGAGATGCCCACGAGCACGCCCTCAGAGTGACCTACGAGCTGTGCGGTGGTGAAGGCGTCCTCGTTTTCCACGGGGATGATCTCGTCATAGACCGTGGTGTCGAGGACCTCGGGCACGAAGCCTGCGCCGATGCCCTGGATCTTGTGGGCGCCCGAGGTGCCCTTCGAGAGCACCGGCGAGCTTGCGGGTTCCACGGCCACGACCTTCACAGCGGGCTTCTGCTCCTTGAGATAAGTGCCCACGCCCGTCACGGTGCCGCCCGTGCCCACGCCGGCCACGAACACGTCGACCTCGCCGTCGGTGTCCTGCCAGATTTCGGGGCCGGTCGTGGCCTTGTGCACGGCGGGGTTGGCCGGGTTCACGAACTGGCCGGCGATAACAGATCCGGGAATCTGGGCCTTGAGCTCCTCGGCCTTGGCGATGGCGCCCTTCATGCCGGCCGCGCCGTCGGTAAGCACGAGCTCGGCACCATAGCCGCGCATGAGCTTGCGGCGCTCGACGCTCATGGTCTCGGGCATCGTGATGATGATGCGGTATCCGCGCGCAGCCGCGATGCTCGCCAGGCCGATGCCGGTGTTGCCCGAGGTGGGCTCGATGATGGTGCCGCCGGGCTGCAGCTCGCCGGAGGCCTCGGCAGCGTCAATCATGGCCTTGGCAACGCGGTCCTTCACCGAGCCGCCCGGGTTGAAATACTCGAGCTTCACAAGCACGCGAGCCTTCAGGCCGAGCTTCTTCTCGATGTTGGTGAGCTCGAGCAGGGGGGTGTGGCCGATGGTCTGATCGATGCTGGTGTAGATGTTCGACATGGGGGTCTCTCCTTCTTGGGCGGGGCGCGTTGGTGTTTTTCAGGTAAACCTACTTCGTTTGTAGGTTGGTCGTATTAGACACCTGGCCACCCTCCCTGTCAAGAGAGAATTCCTATTTACCTATAGATTTAGAGGGATTATTAACAAACCGGCAACTAGCGTTAGGAAATGACCCCGGTGACCTCGAGGAGGAGCTTCACGAAGAAGATGACGAGCACCGTGAGCATCACGGGGCGGGCAATACGCACGCCCTTGCCGATGAAGCAACGCGTGCCGATGTAGGCGCCCAGCATGTTGAAACAGCCGGCCACGAGGCCCAGAGGCAGCCACACCACGCCGTTTGAGATGAAGACGGTGAGCGCTGCCACGTTGGTAGCGAGGTTCACGACCTTGCAGGTGCCGGTGGCCTGAGTGAGCTTGAGGTGGCCCACTCCCATGAAGAGCAGCGTGAGGAAGGTTCCCGTGCCCGGGCCGTACACGCCGTCATAGACGCCCACCACGGCGGAGATGGCCGCGCACAGCGCGAGCGACTTGGCGGGGGCGATCGGCTCCTTCTCCTTGAAGTCCTTGTGGAACATGATGTAGGCGGCTGTGACGGGCACCACTACGAGCATGATCACGCGGAACACCGCGTCGTCGATCATGAGGGCGATGTTCGCACCCAGGGCCGAACCAGCAAGGGCGAAAACCACGCACACGGCGCAGCGCTTGACCTCGACAAAGCCCTGCAGGGCATAGCGTAGAGTGGCCACGGCCGTGCCCATGCAGCTGCTCAGCTTGTTCGTGCCCAGGCAGGTGTGTACGGGAAGGCCTGTGATGAGGTAGGCAGGCAGCGAGATGAGGCCGCCGCCGCCGGCGATGGCGTCTATGAAGCCTGCCACGAACACAAGCGGGCACACGATGAGGAAGATGAAGATCGGGTCCATGAAGCTGGCCACCTTGTCTATGGTACGGGCCGCGAAGGCCTTGAGGGCGATGTGACCGAAGCAGTGTAGGCAATTTTTGTCACCGGATTAGGCCATAATGGCGTGAACACGCAAAACGCGGCGACGGATGGGGGTGTGAGATGGAAGGTTCGGTTGAGACGGGGCACATCTATATATGTATTGACCTCAAGACGTTCTATGCCAGCGTCGAATGTGCCGCTCGTGGGCTCGACCCGTTCACGACCAACCTCGTCGTTGCCGATCCCGAGCGCACCGAGAAGACCATCTGCCTGGCCATTACACCCGCCATGAAAGCGCTCGGCATCCGCAATCGCTGCCGCGTCTTTGAGATTCCCAAGTCGGTCGACTACATCATGGCACCTCCGCGCATGAGGCTCTACATGAAGGTTTCTGCCGACATTTATAGCATCTACCTGCGATATGTCGCACCTGAGGATATCTATCCCTACTCCATCGACGAGTGCTTCATCGATGCCACACCCTATCTTTCTCTCTCTGGGGTCGATGCGAAGGGCTTTGCGGAGATGCTCATAGACGCCGTGCGCACCGAGAAACACATCTGTGCCACCGCCGGCATTGGCCCCAACCTGTTCCTCGCCAAGGTCGCGCTCGACATTACGGCCAAACATGCACCTGACGGCATCGGCATTCTCGACGAGGTGTCGTTCAAGGAGAAAATCTGGACGCACCGCCCTATCACCGATATCTGGAACATCGGCCCAGGTATTGCGGCACGTCTTGAGAAATACGGCGTGTATGACCTACTCGGCGTGTGCTGGCTCGATCCTGAGGTGCTCTATCGCGAGTTCGGGGTCAACGCCGAGTATCTAATCGACCATGCGCACGGC
>JAHZHK010000007.1:27200-47248 GCA_019420325.1 Coriobacteriaceae bacterium
CAGGCCTACGTGCCTCAAGGTTCCTCCCTGCAGCAGGGGCAAGTGCTCCAGTGCCCCTACGACCATGACCGTGCTCACACGGTGATGCGCGAGATGGTGGATGCTCTCGTGCTTGACCTTGTTGATAAACGCCTGGTGGCGGGTGGCATTTCACTTGTCGTGGGCTATGAGATACCTCGCGAGGCGCGTATGGCGGCCTCCTCGGCCTTCCAAGGGGAGCACGGCCGCGCCTATTGGAAGGCCATCCCGCGTGCGGGAGGCTCCCGCAAGCTGGGCGGTTACACGTCCTCGGCCAAGAAGCTCGCGGCCGCGTTCGAGGAGTTGTGGTCTGAGACGATTGATCCTGGTGTGCAGATTCGTCGCATGAGCGTGGCGGCAAGCCCGGTGATTGGCGAGGAGTTTGCCACTGTCGACCTCTTCACCGACGTCGAGCAGGAAAAGAAGGAACACGACCTTCAGCGCGCCGTGCTTGCAGTGAAAGAGAAATTCGGCAAGAACGCCTTGCTCAAGGGTATGAACTTTCGCCCGGGCGCCACTGGCAAGGAGCGAAACGGGCTTGTGGGAGGCCATCGTGGCTAATGGGGAATCGCAAGGCAGGCAGGGCCAGGCGTACGTCGCGCGCGATGGGCGCGTGCTGCGTTTGGGCAAGGCCCATGTCGACCGTGCTCGTCAGTTCATGCCGTTTGCGGCGCTTACCGGGTACTTCGACCTCATTCAGGCGCGTCAGCGCATCCCTCAGCCCTTCCACGAGCTTACTGAGGACGAGGCCGAGACCCTGTCGCGCAAGATGGCCTGGGTCAAAAAAGGTACGATGGTCGAGATCTGCTATTACGACCGCGACGCCTATGTGCGGCGCAAGGGCATGGTGAGTCGTATCGACGAGGTGGAGCGTGTGATTTGGGTCGTGAAGGAGCGCGTCCCATTCGATATGATTCTCGACATACAAGTCGAGGGGATGCCCTCGACGCAGGAGTAAGTCTGCGGCTGGCCATACGGTTGCCGCAGCAGGGGAGGATGACGCATGGTGACCATTTATAAGGACGGCATCAAGTTCGACAAGAACTTCTGGCCCTTTGTCGAGGAGGAAGAGTGCGCGGGTTGTCGCTTCCTCGATTACGTGGGTGAGGCAGACGGTCAGGACGTTGACCGCCATATCTGCAAGATGCCTCCCGAGTTTGAGGACAAGTTCCTGTTCAACGACCTGCCCGACGAAGAAGTCCCGCCCTGTTTCAAGGAGTAGAGATGCCCCTCCCCGTGTTTTTTGAGCCGCTTCTGTGTGAACAGTACGGCCCTGAGCTTGCCAAGCGCATCGTGGAAGGCTGCCGCGCACGCCGCACGACGCTGCGTGCCAACGCCCTCAAGGCAACGCCTGAAGACGTTGCGGCCTGCCTGGACGAGGCGGGCATCGCCTACGAGCGCGTCGCCTGGTATCCCGACGCCTTCGTGCTTGTCTCCGACACGCAGTTGCGTGACATCTGGGCGCTGCCTCTCTACGAGCAGGGGGCGCTCTACCTGCAGAGCCTTTCCTCCATGCTGCCGCCGCTTGCCTTGGGCCCCGAACCGGGTCTCGACGTGCTCGACATGTGTGCCGCACCCGGTGGCAAGACAACGCAGATGGCGGCGCTTTCAGGTGGGCGTGCCCACATCACCGCCTGCGAGATGCACATGCCTCGCGCCGAGAAGCTGCGCTTCAACCTGGACCGCCAAGGTGCGGGATGCGTCAACGTCATGCAGGTTGACGCACGTCGGCTCGACGATTTCTTCCGGTTTGACCAGATTCTGCTCGATGCGCCCTGCTCGGGTTCGGGTACGCTCGATGTGGCCGACCCCAAGCTGGAACGCCGCTTCACCCAGCAGCTTGTGAGCAAGTCGCAGTCAAGCCAGAAGGCCCTGCTCAAGAAGGCGCTCGGCCTGCTCAAGCCTGGCGGTACCCTCGTCTACTCCACGTGCAGCGTGCTGGCCGGGGAAAACGAGGATGTCGTGCGTCAGGCCCTGTCTCAGGCAAGCAAGACGGGTTCGTACGAGCTGCGTCCCATCCGCGCTTTTGAAGGCGCGCCCGAGCTGCCGTTGTTGCCCACAAGCCTGGGGGGCGCCGTGTGCGTGTGCCCCACCGAGCTGTTCGAGGGTTTCTTCATGGCAAAGATCGTTCGTCTGGCATAGGGGCCGAGCGTGTGGCGTGCGGTCTTGTTGGGGGGATTGCCGGTCAGAGACTCCGCACGCCACGCGCCTGCTCTTTTCGCGCATCTGTCGCGGTAATCCCTCTAATTTAGTAGGATGTGCGGGAAAATGTGCTTTCAAGCACACGAACCAGTCGTACAGGGGAAGGCGGTGGACGACATATGGCAGCATTGATTTCTACCAAGGGGCGCTACGCGCTGCGTGCAATGGTCGATCTTGCGCAGAACAAGGACGCGGGGCTCGTGCCCCTTGCAGATATCGCACGCAGGCAGGGCATCTCTGAGAAATATCTGGAGAGCATCGTCTCGGCGCTCTCCAAGGCAGGCTTCATCTCCGGCCAGCGCGGCAAAGGCGGCGGCTACAAGCTTACGCGTGAGCCTGCCGACTACTCCCTGGGCGAGATTGTCCGTCTTGTGGAGGGGCGCATCCAGCCCGTGACGTGTCTGGAAGAATGCAACAGCCGCTGTATGCAGCGCGACTCGTGCAAGACGCTCACCATGTGGGAGGAGCTCGACCACCTAATTAACTCCTTCTTGGACGACAAGACGCTCGAGGACCTTGTCGATGGTGGCGGCCCCCTCATGAGCGACTGGCCGAGCTACCTGTAGGTCTTGCCATTGGGTTTTGCCCCGACTATATGGCCTCTTGGGGTAGAACCTGCCCCCCGCAAGCCGCCGCGTTGCGGTATAGTGAGTGCCCACTTAGCAGTCGACTTGGGGGAGGCCTATGAGTCAGTCACCGTTTGACCCAAACAGCATTTTTGGCGCCATGTTCGGAATTCCTATGGGGGGCAACGGCCAGGCCGGTCAGTCTGGCCCGGATGGCCAGGAAGGTCAGGGCGCGCCCAATCAGGGCATGCCTGACTTCGGCCCGCACAAGAGCTTTAAGGAAGAGCTCAACGATACGCTCCAGGCCATCGCCTCGTGGAGCAAGCGTGCCCTCATCATTCTCGCCATTGTCGCGCTCGTTGCGCTTGCGGGCTGCTACTGGTGGTTCCACCCCTCTATCAACATCCATCGCGAGGAAGTCTGGTTCTGGATCATCCTTGTGGCAATCGTTGCCATCGTCGCCCTGCTTGTGGCCGCCATAAAGCACAAGGACCGCGCCAAGCTCTTCCATCGCCTGACGGCGATTCCCGCTGCAATCATTGCCATCTTCTTTATCGGCATCGTCGCCGGCTGGTCCATCATCCCGGGCAACGCCGCTCGCTATGCCAGTGTGCTTGACGTGCAGGACGGCAACTTCGCCGAGGACATCGCCGAAGCCGATTACTCCTCCATTCCCGTCATCGACAAGGATTCCGCCGTGCTGCTGGGCAACCGTGCCATGGGCTCCATCCCTGAGTACGTGAGCCAGTTCGAGATTTCCAACATCTACAGCCAGATCAACTACCAGGGCCACCCCGTGCGCGTGAGCCCGCTGGTGTACGCCGACCTCTTCAAGTGGTTTATCAATCGCTCGCAGGGTATTCCCGCTTACGTGCTGGTGGATATGACCACCCAGGAGGCTCAGGTCGTCAAGCTCGAGCAGCCCATTCTCTATAGCGAGAGCGAGCCGCTTGCCCGCAACATCGACCGCTACGTGCAGCTCAAGTACCCTACCTACATGTTTGACGAGAAGTCCTTCGAGCTCGATGAGGACGGCACCCCTTGGTGGGTCTTCCCCGTGCAGAAGAAGACCGTGGGTCTCTTTGAAGGAACGACCATCTCGCACGTCGTTCTTGTCAACGCCTGCACTGGCGAGACCGAGGACTATGAGCTTGCCGACTGCCCCCAGTGGGTCGACCGCGCTTATCCCAGCGACCTGATCGTTGAGCAGTTTAACTGGCGCGGCCTGTATTCGGGCGGCTGGCTCAACTCTGTGCTCGGCCAGGTGGGCGTTGTGAGGACCACTCCCGGCACCGACGGCAACCTCGGCTACAACTACATCGCCCAGAACGACGACGTCTACCTGTACTCCGGCGTGAGTTCCGTCACGGCTGACAACTCCATCGTCGGCTTCATTCTCGCCAACCAGCGCACGGGCGAGGCCACGTACTTCTCCATGGCCGGCGCCACCGAGCAGAGCGCCATGCAGTCGGCCGAGGGCCAGGTCCAGAACCTGCGCTACACCGCCACGTTCCCGCTGCTGCTCAACATCGAGGGCCAGCCTACCTACTTCATGGCGCTCAAGGACGGTGCGGGCCTTGTCAAGAAGTTCGCGATGGTCAATATCGAGAGCTACCAGTACGTGGCCGTGGGCGACACCGTCGCCGCCTGTCAACAGGAATATGTGAAGATGCTTGCCTCCAACGGCGTCCTCACGGCTGACCAGGCCCAGTCTGCCGCGGCTGTCGCCACCCCCGGCGAGCCTGCCCAGGGCACCATCGCCACCATGGCGCAGGCTGTCATCGACGGCAACTCGCACTTCTACGTGACGCTCAAGGGCGACGAGGCCGTGTACGACTTCGCACTGCCGGGCCTGCTCTCCATCGTGACGTACAGTGTGGGCGACGACATCGAGTTCACCTACACGCAGGAAGAGGGTGCTACGGTGCGCACCGTCGCCACGCTTGGCTCCGAGACGGTCGAGGATGACTCCGCCGCCCAGGATGGCGAGGCCGCCCAGGTCGATGACGCGCAGTCTACTGAGGAGGGCTTCGATGCCGCTCAAGCCTAAGGAATCGCTGCCCGCGCTCACCGTTGCAATCCAAGCGGGCGGCGAGTCCCGCCGCATGGGCCGCTCCAAGGCGACGATTCCGTTTGGCGGCAGGCCGCTTCTGTGCAGGCTTGTCGAGCGTGTGGACGATGTGGCCGATGAGATTCTCATCACCACCAACGGCAAGGATGACTTGAGCTTCCTTGAGGAGATGCCGCAGGCTCCCAAGATCCACGTGGTATGCGACCTGCTCGACGTGCGCGGGTCCATGACGGGGCTCTACACCGCGCTTGCCTCGGCCGAGAACGACTTCGTTGCCGTGTGCGCCTGCGACATGATGGACGTGAGCGGCCCGCTTTTCGCCGCCGAGCTAGCCCGGGCGGTGGAAGGCGACTTCGACGTCGTGGTGCCTGAGGACTCGAAGGGCTTCGAGCCTTTCCATGCTGTGTACCGTCGCCTGTCTTGCTTGGAAAGCGCTCGCCGCAACATTAAGGCCGCACAGGAGTCTCCTGCCTCGCGCAAGGGCGGCGCTTCCATGAAGTCGGTCGTGCTCGACCCCGAACTTCGTCTGTGTCGCTTCTCTATGGACGAGGTGCGCGCAGTTGCTAACGCAGGGTGCTTTGCCAACTGCAACACTCCCGAGGAGCTTGCCCGCGCTGAAGAGAGGATTTTCGGCGGCGAGGCCAAGTAGCCCGCGCTCCATATGCCAGAGCCACCAAGACCCGGCTGGTGCAGTTTAGCTGCGCCTGCCGGGTCTTTTTTGGTATACGGGGAGGGTGGACGCTCATGTGCGGGTGGCGAAAGTCCGCGATTCTCGCCCATCAACGTTACCGCCTGGTGAACATTCGCGGCAGGGCCGGTTCCTGCTCGTCTCCGTGCGATAAGTCCACTAAAATGCTGCCCATACCTGCCCGTCTGACTTTTTCGACAATCGAGGAAAGCTCATGACACTAAGCCAGAAAGACGTGCGCGGCATAGCCGACTATGCGCGCATCGCCTTGACCGACGAGGAACTCGTCGAGATGACCAACTATATGAACGACGCCGTGGCCAACGTGCTCGATACCATCAGGTCGTATGACTTGGAGGGCGTCGAGCCGGTGTTCCATCCCATCGGCGATTTGTCCAACGTGATGCGCGATGACGTGCCGGCTCAGGGCCTGCCGCTCGAGGTTGCACTTGAGAACGCCGGGCAGACCGAGGGCCGCTTCTTCCGCGTTCCCTCGATTCTTGGAGACGGGGGTGCTGCGTAATGGCTTTCGACATCGATACCCTGAGCGCCGTGCAAATCGCTGCCGGCGTGGCTGCGGGCGACTTCAGCGCCCGCGAGGTCGCAGAGGCCTCCCTTGCAAACGTGGCCTCTCGCGAGGGCGACGTGCACGCCTTCCTCGAGGTCTCCAGCGAGCTTGCCCTCCATGCGGCCGACGCCATCGACGCCAAGCGCGCCGCGGGCGAACAGCTGCCCCCCATGGCGGGCGTTCCCTGCGCCTTCAAGGACAACATGCATCTCGTGGGCACGCACTGCACCTGCGCCTCGCGCATGTTGGAGAACTACCAGTCCACGTTTACGGCCACGGCCGTGCAGCGCATGCTCGACGCCGGCTGCATCCCCGTGGGCAAGACCAACATGGACGAGTTTGCCTTTGGCTCCTCCACCGAGTCGAGCGCCTTTGGTCCTACCTGCAACCCGCGCGATCTGGGCTGCGTGCCCGGCGGCTCCTCGGGCGGCTCGGCTGCTGCCGTCGCTGCCGGCATGACGACCGTCACCCTGGGCTCGGACACGGGCGGCTCCATTCGTCAGCCTGCCGCCTTCTGTGGCGTCGTGGGCATGAAGCCCACCTACGGCATGGTGAGCCGTTACGGTGTCGTGGCCTTCGGCTCCTCGCTTGACCAGGTGGGTCCCTTCGGTCGCACCGTCGAGGACGTGGCCCTTTCCATGAACGCCCTGGCCGGTCGCGACCTGCGCGACTGCACCTCGCAGCCCTGGAACACCGACTTCCTCGCGCACCTGCACGATGGCGTTGCCGGCAAGCGCATCGGCGTCATTCCTTCGCTCACGCACGCTGAGGGTGTCTCGGCCGAGGTGAGCGAGGCAATCGAATCCGCCGCTGCGAACCTTGCCAGTGCCGGTGCCGAGCTCGTCGAGGTCGAGCTGCCCAACGCCGCCGCTGCCATCAGCGCCTATTACGTGCTTGCGCCCTGCGAGGCTTTCTCCAACCTTGCGCGTTTCGACGGCGTGCGCTACGGACACCAGTGCGCAGATCCGCGCGACCTTGCCGACATGAGCTCCCGCTCGCGTGCCGAGGGCTTCGGCCCGGAGGTCAAGCGCCGCATCATGCTCGGTGCCTACCTGCTCTCCTCGGGTGTGTACGACAAGTACTATTACCCCGCCCAGCAGGTGCGCGCCCTTATCACGCAGGACTACAAGAACGCTTTCCAGAAGGTCGACGCCGTGCTCATGCCCTCGGCGCCCTTCACGGCCTTCAAGTTCGGCGAGCTGTCCAACCCCACGCAGATGTATATGGCCGACATGTTCACCGTGCCGCTCAACATCGCCGGTAACTGCGGCGTGAACGTGCCTGTGGGCCTTGGCCGCGAGACAGGCCGTCCCGTGGGCGCCCAGCTCATCGGTCCTGCCTTCGCCGACGATCAGCTCCTGCGCATCGCGGCAACGCTTCAGGGCTTTTATCCGGAGTTGCCCGTGTCGAAGGACTTCGCGAAGGGGGAACAGCGCTAATGAGGGACATCGCTGACATTCTCAAGGACTGGGAGCCGGTTATCGGCCTCGAGATCCACACCGAGCTCACCACGCTCAACACCAAGATGTTCTGCAGCTGTCGCCTTTCGCACGACGACGAGCCCAACACCAACGTGTGTCCTGTGTGCCTGGGCATGCCCGGTGCTTTGCCCGTGCCCAACCGTGCGGCCATTCAGTCCATCGTTCTGGCTGGTCTGTCCACCAACTGCCAGATCATGAAGCACTCCATGTTCTACCGTAAGAACTATTTCTATCCCGACATGGCCAAGAACTTCCAGACCACGCAGGGCCCCGTCGCCTTCTGCATGGGCGGTTGGCTCGACGTCGAGGTGGGAGCCAACGGGGCCAAGGAACGCCTTGACGACGGCGAGGTCGAGCGTGCCAAGGACGGCTCCTACACCGCGCATATCGGCATCACGCGCATCCACATGGAGGAGGACGCCGCCAAGATGGTGCACGTCGGCGGCGCCGAGGGCCGCATCGGCGGTGCAGACCACTCTCTCATCGACTACAACCGTTGCGGTACGCCGCTCATCGAGCTCGTGACCGAGCCTGACCTGCGCAGCCCTGAGGAGGCGCGCCTCTTCATGGAGAAGCTGCGCCAGATCTTCCTCACCATCGGCATCTCCGATTGCTCCATGGAGTCGGGCTCCATGCGCTGCGACGGCAACATCTCGCTGCGTCGTCGTGGCACGGAGAAGTTCGGCACGCGCTGCGAGATGAAGAACCTCAACTCGTTCAAGAACCTGCACGACGCCCTCGAGTACGAGATTCGTCGTCAGGCCGAGGTGCTCGAAGAGGGAGGCGTCGTCTACCAGGAGACCCGTCACTGGGATGTGAACGCCCGCCGTACCATCGTCATGCGCACGAAGGAGACGGCCGACGACTACCGTCTCTTCCCCGAGCCCGACATGGTGCCGTTCGACCTGTCCGAGGACTTTGTGGAAGAGGTGCGCACGCGCCTGCCCGAACTGCCCGACCAGCGTCGCGACCGCTACGTCGAGGCATACGGCCTCAAGCGCGCCGATGCGGCGCAGCTTGCCGGTGACCCCAAGCTCGCGGCCTTCTTTGACGAGGCCGTTGCCGGCACGCAGGGCAAGCTCTCCCAGTCGGTGGCCAACGTCATCCTTAACGAGCTCATGGGCTACCTCAACGCCGAGGGCCATAGCATCGCCAGCACGTCCATCACCCCTGCTCAGATCAAGAGCCTGGCCGAGCTTCTCTCCAGCGACGCCATCTCCTCCAACCAGGGCCGCGAGGTCTTCGCGCTTATGGCCGAGTCGGGCGACGACCCTGCGCACATCGTTGACGAGCGCGGTATGCGCCAGGTAAGCGACACCTCGGCCCTCGAGCCTGTGGTGGACGAGGTCATCGCCAACTGCCCCGACCAGGTCGCCCAATACAAGGGTGGCAACACCAAGGTCGTGGGCTACCTTGTGGGTCAGTGCATGAAAGCGAGCAAGGGCAAGGGTAACCCCAAGCTTTTCAACCAGCTCCTCTGCGCAAAGCTCGCGGATTAGCAGTTGCCGCCACTATGGGGTACACGGCTGCGCTATGATGCAACCGTCTGTGCCCCATGGCTATTGCCGCGCCTGCGGCGGGCCCTACAGAAAGGAACCGACATGGACGAAGAGCAGCTCAACGACGTCGAGCTCGAGGACGACTCCAACATCATCACCCTCGAGGCAGAGGGCGAGGCCGTCGAGTTCGAGTACATCGACACGCTCGACTATGAGGGCGAGGAGTACGTCGTGCTTCTTCCCGTCGAGGAGGACGAAGAGGCCGAGGTTGTCATCCTCAAGGTCCACAAGCTCGACACCTTCGACGAGGATGGCGAGCCCGACGAGGAGTACGTCTCCGTCGACTCCGAGGAAGTGCTGAACACCCTGTTCGACATGTTCAAGGAGCAGTACGCCGACGAGTTCGATTTCGTCGAGGAGTAACCTCTCTGCGCACCCCGCGAACCAAAAAGGGCCCCGGTCACCCGGGGCCCTTTTTTCATGCTTGACGCAGCGTACTGGATGTACACCAAAGGTGCCCACCGCGCGTGAGACCCTGCAGAACGCAGCGCATCAGGTTCCGCCCACCAAAACGCAGGTTCTGGCCTGCAAGGCGTCGGGAGGCGATGCGTACTAGATGTACGTGAGCCTCCCGAGAACGCAGCAGGCCAGGTTCTGCATCATTTACTTGCCACAGCACTTCTTGTATTTCTTGCCGGAGCCGCAGGGACACGGATCGTTCCTGCCCACCTTGAGCGGTTCGCCGTTCTCGTCGTAGAACGCGTGGGCACCCTGGTTTGCGCGGACCTGGTTGTTCGACCAGCCGTTGTTCTCCCAGTAGGGCAGGTCCTCGAGCATCGCGCGCAACAACGGCAGCATCTCGGCGCGCTCCTCTGCAGTGAGGCCCAGGTTGGCTTCGTCGAGGTCGTGCACCGTCTCGTCGAAGCTCACGAGGTTGCCGTTGAGGTCGGCGATGCTCTCCATGATGCGGTCGGCGTAGTACAGGTCGGATTCGTCGTCGGGCACATGCGCGTCAAAGAAGTTGCGCAGCGCAATGGCGCTGGGCTGGCCGAGCGTGTAATCAATGGCTTCGATCTCGTGCAGCTCGCCGGGCAGGGTCGGCATCTCGCGCTTCTCATGCAGGCCCACCAGGTACTTCTTGAAGCCTTCGAGTTCCTCGGCGCCGTGCTCGTCCTCCGGGCTCACCTGGGCCTCGTCGAGCTGGTAGTGCACGAGGTAGCACTCGTCGCCCAGGAACCACACGCCGTAGTTGAGGTCGCCCATGCTCACGCCGCTCAGCACGTCGCGCTCAAAGCTTTCCTGGCCCAGACCCTCGCCGTACCAGGCACGATACTGCTTCCAGGCGTCGGGCAGGCTCACGATGCCGCAGAAGTCGGTGAGGACCTCGGCCGTGTGCTGGGCATGTGCGACCTCGGCGCGACGAGCCTCGACGGCCGCCCAGTCCAGGCGCCGCAGGCTTGCGCGCAGCTCCTCGGGCACCAGAATCGTGAACTCGCCTTTGCCCCTGAAGACATACACATAAGGTGGCATGGCTTCCATGAAGTTGCTCTGGGAGACCTCCTCATCGCTCAGCGTGAGGGTGCCGCCGGCTTCGGTCACCTTGCGTGCGGTGCCGAACTCGGCAGGGGAGGCGAAGACGAGCGTGAAGGCGGCGTCTTCGTCCTGCTCACCGCAGGCCTGGGCGACGGCTTGGGCAAGCTCAGGCTTCTTGAGCTTGGAGTATCCCTTGAGGTCGTAGTCCTTGGCCATCTCTACGAGCTTGTCGCGCGTGAAGGCCTCAAGCTGCTCGGCAAGCGTGGTGATGACGGGGCCGTCCTGGGCCTGATCGGCAAGCGAGGACACTTTTGCGTCGTCGAGACCCTCGACGTACTCGCACCTGATCGCTTCTTCAATCTTCTGGGCGCGCTCGTCCTCGCTTAGTCCCGCAAGTACGCCCCTGTGGGTCGCGACGGGTGCGCTCTGCTTCAGCTGCTCTTCCATATCTGCTCCTGTCTTAATCTTTTTATTTATACTAAGTTAACTTCGCGGTCGACGGTTGATTCTACACAGTATAAGGCGTAGGATGCGCCCCACGCACGCCAAAGGGGTGTGCGATTGTTGCGAAAGGATGCAGGACAATGTCGTTTCAGGCTGCGATGAAGAGGGAAATGGCGGGCGCCCAGGTGCGCATCGATCAGAATGCCTTCATGCAGCTTCTTCTAGGCCACACTGGCCTGCGACTTACCTGCGCGCGCTAGAGTAGGGGCCGCCCACAGGGGCGAGGCTTCCTCGGCGCGCATGATATAGGGGCCCGCACCCCTTCCACGCAGCCCTCAGGCTTTCCTGTTTTTCTCCCACAACGTTATATGTCAATTCAGCCCACTGCCTTGGTGCATGCAATGCGCCACCGGGTGATGCGGCGGGGTTGATGCATACCTATTTCATGAGCTTGCGTTGCTATGTGCGCAGCCCGGTTTGGAGGAAAGCATGACCCGCAAAATTGCAATTTTTGATACCACCCTGCGCGACGGTGAGCAGTCGCCCGGCGCTTCCATGAACACCGAGGAGAAGCTGCTCGTCGCACAGGAGCTGCTGCGCCTGAAGGTCGACGTCATCGAGGCAGGTTTCCCCATTTCCAGCCCTGGTGACTTCATCTCCGTTCAGGAGATTGGCAAGCTTGCCGGCGACGACGCCGTGGTGTGCGGCCTTACCCGCGCCGTTGAGAAGGACATCGACTCGGCAGCCGAGGCCCTCAAGTGCGCCCGTCGTCCCCGTATCCACACCGGCTTGGGCGTGAGCCCCTCGCACCTGCACGACAAGCTGCGCATCACCGAGGACCAGGCCGTCGAGCGCGCGGTCCATGCGGTGCGCTATGCCAAGAAGTACGTCGACGACGTCGAGTTCTACTGTGAGGATGCCGGTCGTGCCGAGCAGAAGTTCCTCGAGCGCATTGTCCAGGCCGTCGTGGAGGCGGGCGCCACGGTCATCAACATCCCCGACACCACCGGCTATTCGCTGCCTGAGCACTTCGGTGCGCGCATCCATGGCCTCATGGAGAACGTCCGTGGCATCGAGAACGTCACCGTGGCCTGCCATACCCACAACGACCTGGGTATGGCCACCGCTCTTGCCCTGGCCGCCGTGCGCAACGGCGCCTCGCAGGTCGAGTGCACCATCAATGGCCTGGGCGAGCGTGCCGGCAACACCGCGCTCGAAGAGGTCGTCATGGCCATCAAGATGCACGGTGAGGAGCTCGACGCCCACACCGACGTCAACACCCGCGAGCTCACGCGCGCCAGCCGTCTCGTGAGCTCCATCACGGGCATCAACGTGCAGCCCAACAAGGCCATTGTCGGTGCTAACGCCTTCGCCCACTCCTCCGGCATCCACCAGGACGGCGTGCTCAAGGCCCGCACCACCTACGAGATCATCAACCCCGAGGAGGTCGGCGCCTCCGGTAGCCAGATTCTGCTGTCTGCCCGTTCGGGCCACGCCGCCCTGCGCCATCGTCTCGGTGAGCTGGGCTACACGTTCGGTGAGGAGGAGTTCGAGCGCGTCTACCAGTCGTTCCTGGAGGTGGCCGACCGCAAGAAGGAGGTCTACGACGAGGACCTGGAGTCCATCGTCTGCCAGTACCGCCGCGATGTGAGCGCCATCTACACGCTCGACGCCGTGCAGGTCTCCTGCGGTTCGGGCCTCATTCCCACTGCCACGGTTACCATCACCGACGAGCACGGCACGCAGACCACTGAATGTGCCTATGGCACCGGCCCCGTCGACGCCGCCTTCAAGGCCGTCGACAAGATCATTGCCGTCACCAACGTCCTGAACGAGTTCTCGGTGACCGCGGTGACCAAGGGCATCGACGCCCTGGGCGAGGTGTGCGTCCACATCACGAACCCCTCGGGCGAGACCTTCATCGGCCGCGGCTCGGACAACGACATCGTCGTGTCTTCCACCAAGGCCTATGTCAACGCCCTGAACAGGCTGCTTGCTTCCGAGCGCGTCACGAAGACCCCGCTCGAGGCTGAGTAGCCGTTCTGGTGCGCCCGCCCGATGCAATGTCTCTGCGGGCGCACCGTCTTTTGTATTGAGAGAGGAAGGAATCCCCACATGGCACGTCCCATGACCATGGCAGAAAAGATTCTGGCGGCGCACGCTGGCCTGGACGAGGTGCGCCCCGGCCAGCTTGTCGAGTGCGACTTGGACATCGTCTTGGCCAACGACATCACGGCCCCCATTGCCATCAAGGTCTTTAACGACCTCGAGGCCGAGAAGGTTTTCGATCCCACCCGCGTGTGCCTGGTGCCCGACCACTACACCCCCAACAAGGACATCAAGAGCGCCGAGCAGGCAAAGATCGTGCGCGATTTTGCACGTGCCCAGGGCGTCACCCACTACTACGAGGTGGGCTGCATGGGCATCGAGCACGCGCTGCTGCCCGAGAAGGGCGTCGTCGTGCCCGGCGACCTCATCATCGGCGCTGATTCGCACACCTGCACCTATGGCGCCCTGAGCGCCTTCTCCACGGGCGTGGGTTCCACCGATGCCGGCGTGGGTCTGGCCACCGGCCGTGCCTGGTTCAAGGTGCCGCCCACCCTCAAGTTCGAGATTGACGGCGAGCTTGCCCCGGGCGTGTCGGGCAAGGACGTCATCTTGCACATCATCGGCATGATCGGTGTCGACGGTGCGCTGTATTCGGCCATGGAGTTCACGGGCAGCGCCATTCGCTCTATGAGCATGGAGGGCCGTCTCACCATGTCCAACATGGCCATCGAGGCAGGTGGCAAGGCTGGCCTCATCGAGGTCGACGACCTGGCCCGCGCCTGGCTCAAGGACCGCTGCGAGCGCCCCTATGTCGAGTACCACTCCGACCCTGACGCCGAGTATGCGAAGGTCTACAAGATCGATGCCTCCACCATCCAGCCCACGGTGAGCTGGCCGCACCTGCCCTCCAACACGCACCCTGTGAGCGAGTCCACCCACATCGCCATCGACCAGGCGGTCATCGGCTCCTGCACCAACGGCCGCATCGAGGACATGCGCGCCGCCGCCGAGGTGCTGCGCGGCCGCAAGATTGCCTCCACTGTGCGCTGCATCGTGATTCCCGCCACGCAGGCTGTGTACAAGCAGTGCATCGCCGAGGGCCTCATGGACATCTTCATCGACGCTAACTGCGTTGTGAGCACGCCTACGTGCGGCCCGTGCCTGGGCGGTTACATGGGCATCCTTGCGGCAGGGGAGCGCGCCATCGCCACCACGAACCGCAACTTCGTCGGCCGCATGGGCGACCCGACCTCCGAGGTCTACCTGGCCAGCCCCGCCGTTGCCGCCGCAAGCGCCGTGGCCGGCCACATCGCCCAGCCTTCCGACCTCGACTAAGGGGGAGAACACATGCAGTTTCAAGGTACCGCCCACCGCTACGGGCGCGACATCGACACCGACGTCATCATTCCCGCGCGCTACCTCAACACTTCCGACCCCGCTGAGCTCGCCAAGCATTGCCTCGAGGACCTCGACGTGGACTTCGTCAATAAGGTGAAGCCCGGTGACATCCTTGTGGCCGAGGAGAACTTCGGGTGCGGTTCCAGCCGCGAGCACGCCCCCGTGTGCATCAAGGCCGCAGGTGTGGCATGCGTCATTGCCAAGAGCTTCGCGCGCATCTTCTACCGCAACTCGATCAACATCGGCCTGCCCATCATGGAGTGCCCCGCTGCCGTCGACGCCATCAAGGCGGGCGACGAGGTGGCCGTCGACGCCGACAAGGGCGTCATCACCGACCTCACCACCGGCGAGTCCTTCCAGGTGGAGCCGTTCCCGCCCTTCATCGCGCAGATTGTGGCCGAGGGTGGTCTGGTGAATCGCACTAGGCGCATCCTGGCCGAGAAAAAAGCGTAACGCATTCTATCTGCCAGCGGTTTCTTGCCTTTTCGCTACAGCCGGCGGGCTTTTGGGCCCGTCGGCCCTTCGTCTCAAGGAGTATTCAAAGCATGGCTGACACCACGTACAAGATCTGCCTGCTGCCCGGCGACGGCATCGGCCCCGAGATCGTCGCCGAGGCTGTGAAGGTGCTCGACGCCATCGGGCAGGAGTATGGCTGCACGTTCGACTGTGAGGAGCATCTCATCGGCGGCTGTGCCATCGACGCCACCCGCGCCGCCGGCGTGAAGCCCACCGCGCTGCCCGACGAGACGCTCGAGGCCGCCAAGGCTTCCGACGCGGTTCTGCTTGCGGCCGTGGGCGGCCCCAAGTGGGATGGCGCTGCCCCCGGTGAGGCCCGCCCCGAACAGGGCCTGCTTGCCATCCGCAAGAACCTGGGCCTGTACCTCAACCTGCGTCCCGTGCGCATCTACGATGCCCTGCGCGACGCGAGTCCGCTTCGTCCCGAGAAGCTCGAAGGGGTGGATATCCTCATCGTGCGCGAGCTCACGGGCGGCATCTACTTCGGCGCCCACGAGCGCACCGAGAACGTCGAGGGCGCGGGCATGAACGGCGCGAAGGGCACCTTCTGCCGCGACCTCATGGACTACAATGAGTATGAGATCGAGCGCGTCGTGCGCTGGGCCTTCGACGCCGCCAGCCGCAGGCCGCGCCATCGCGTCACCTCCGTCGACAAGGCCAACGTCCTTGAGACCAGCCGCCTGTGGCGCGAGACGGCCCATCGCATCGCTGCGGAGTATCCGCAGGTAGAGGCCTCTGACATGCTTGTGGACAACTGCGCCATGCAGCTTGTGTACAATCCCGGCCAGTTCGACGTCCTCGTGACCGAGAACACCTTCGGCGACATCCTCTCCGACGAGGCCTCCATGCTCACGGGCTCGCTTGGCATGCTCGCCAGCGCGAGCCTGGGCGACGGCACCGCGCTCTACGAGCCCAGCCACGGCTCGGCGCCCGACATCGCGGGCAGGGGCATCGCCAACCCCATCGCCCAGATTCTCTCCGTGGAGCTCATGTTGCGTTACAGCTTCAAGATGGACGAGGCCGCCGACCGCCTGGCCAAGGCCGTGAAGGACGTGCTCGACGACGGCTGGCGCACCGGCGACATCGCCGACGCCTCCACCGCGGCCGACCACAAGCTCGGCACGTCTGCCATGGGCGACAAGATCGTCGAGTACTTCAAACGCGGCTAGGTCACGCGTGAGGGGAGCGCACTCCGGCCCCCGCGCTTGCCCACAAAACTACTAAGGCCCGGCGGCGCTCACTTTCTCGAGCGCTGCCGGATCTTTTGTGCATCAATGATGGGTGGGTCAAAGCTCGCACGGCTCGGGGCTGTCTAGATGTCCTTACTTCCCATAACGAGCGCCGCAAAGTAGTCCGGCCCTTCCTGCCACATGTCGGTCTCAAAGTCATAGAGCGCTGCATATGCCGGTGATTCCACGACGAGAGCTCGAATCTCACTTTGGGGTTTTCCGAGCCGTTCTGCAAGGTCCTGAATCGCATCCGTTGCAATCATATCGGCGCATTGCTGCATAATTTCAGTTGTCATAGCGAACAACCTCCTCGAGCTCCAGGCATGCAATGGCTTTCTCGGTTAAGAAGCAATATTGCAACTTCAGCCTGTTCGGAAGAAGCATGTTGATTGCCGTTGTGGCGGACGCTTCCTGGTCGATGGGTCCGTAGAGGCCGTTTAGGTACGTCGTGATCACGGGGTTTGTCGTATCGTTGGCGATTTTTCCGATGATGACGTCGGAATCAAGCAAGCGTTTATCGATGAGGGGGACGAGATCTTTTGCGAGGCGTGCCCGCCTGTTGAGCGAGATGAACCAGAGCCATTCTTTCGTTGCGTCATTAAATTCGAACAAGCCGAGAGGGGTTGGGGGCGCATGGAAGACAAAAGCTGAGACAAAACCGTGCGTTTGGTTCTGAGGCGCTGCCCCAATGCTTTTCGCTTTGCGCAGTGACGTCTGGATGAAACGCTTGGCCTGCTCTTTGTCCGCCGTGAGGTAGAACCCCTTACCAAAGTCTTTCCCCGTGGCGCATCTGCTCAGGTCAATCTTGTCTATTGCGGTGTAGCTGCCGTGATATAGCAAGGTTCCGTCTCGGAGTGTCATGCGGCGGCTCCTTGGTTCGAGAGTTTTGCCTCGATGTCTGCCAGTGCCGCCTCATCGCTTTCGAGGTGCAAGTAGTCGTAGCAGTTGGCGATGAAATCCCAGATGCCCTGTTCTTTAAAGAGCTCATTACAGGTATGGGGGGAAAGCCCTGTTTGTTCCCTATACATGCGGAACAGGCGCATTTGCATGAAAAGGACCTCGTCGACCATACGGGTCTCCTTTCCCACTTGGTATGACTGAGTCTATTGTACGGGCGCAGGGCTCAGAAATCGAGCGGCGTTAAAGATGCGCAGCAACATGCCACTGGTTGAAGTGCTGTAAGTGCCTTGAACGAAACACGGGAAGGTTGTGGACCGGTTCGGTTTCATGCTGCCATTCGTGGGACCTGGCAGTTCAACGAAGGAACTGGGTCTTCTATTTTTTGGAATCTGACGCATGGTGCATAGTGATACCTGCGATGGATATGCGCTGGCGCGCCTTATCGATGCGAACTGCGGCTCCTCGCGCTGGCAGGGTGCGGTCGTAGTCGTATGCATAAAGGCCCGTTGTACGAGAGAATTTGGCTGTTGCTCACGGGGCTTCGGCAAGGGTGTTTTGGTGAATGGGTTGACATTTGGTTGACATGCGAATCGCGATTGGCAGTCGCCCAACCTGTCATCCTGCTCCGTGGTTTCTTTTCGCCCGGTGCATCCTGTGGGGCAGGCGTGAGATAATCCAGTGTTTGACCAACGCACGCACGCCGAAGGAGGCCTTTATGCCGTCGTATGCCACTCAGCTTGAAGCCGCCCGTCAGGGCATTGTGACCCCGCAGATGGCCCATGTCGCCCAAGAGGAGCACATGGACCCCGATCACCTGCGCGAGCTCGTGGCTAAGGGCGAGGTTGCCATTCCGGCCAACGTGCACCACACGTGCCTCACGCCCTTTGGCATCGGCTTTGCCCTGCGCACCAAGATCAACGTGAACCTGGGCACCAGCCGCGACTGGAGCGACCTGGACATGGAGATGGAGAAGGTCACGGACGCCGTGCGCTTGGGCGCCGAGTCCATCATGGACCTGTCCACCTACGGTGACACGCGCGCCTTCCGCCGCAAGCTCACCTCCGAGTGCCCCGCCATCATCGGCACGGTGCCCATCTACGACGCCGTCGTTTACTATGGCAAGGCCCTCAAGGACATCACGGCCCAGGAGTGGCTCGACGTCGTGCGCATGCATGCCGAGGACGGCGTTGATTTCGTTACGCTTCACTGCGGCCTCACCCGCGCCATCGTGCAGCGCCTCAAGGTGAACCACCGCGAGATGAATATCGTGTCGCGCGGCGGCGCCCTCATGTTTGCCTGGATGGAGATGACGGGCCAGGAGAACCCCTTCTACGAGCACTTCGACGAGGTGCTCGAGATCTGCCGCGCCCACGACGTCACCATCTCGCTGGGCGACTCCTGCCGCCCGGGCTGCTTGGCCGACGCCGGCGATGCCGTGCAGATCGACGAGCTCGTGAACCTGGGCGAGCTGGCTCTGCGCGCCTGGGACAAGGGCGTGCAGGTCATCATCGAGGGCCCGGGCCACGTGGCGCTCGACCAGGTGGAGGCCCAGATGAAGATGCAGCAGACCATCTGCCACAAGGCTCCCTACTACGTGCTCGGCCCGCTTGTGACCGACGTTGCCCCCGGCTACGACCACATCACGGCCGCCATCGGCGGCACGCTTGCCGCCAGCAAGGGCGCAAGCTTCCTGTGCTATGTGACGCCCGCCGAGCACCTGCGCCTGCCCGATGCCAACGACGTGCGCGAGGGCATCGTCGCCTTCAAGATCGCCGCGCATGCCGCCGACATCGCCAAGGGCCTGCCGGGCGCGCGCGACTGGGACGACAAGATGGCCCGCGCCCGCAAAGCGCTTGACTGGGAGGCCATGTTCGACCTGGCCATCGACCCCGAGAAGGCCCGCCGCTACCGCGCTGAGGCCGCGCCTGAGGCCGAGGACACCTGCTCGATGTGTGGCAACTTCTGTGCCGTCAAGAACATGAACAACATCCTCGATGGCAAGCTCGTCGACGTCATCGGCGAATAGCGAGACACGTCGGGGCGACGCGGACGCCACTGGTGCTCGCGTCGCCCCGTGCTTCTTTCCCTGCTTTCAAGCTCGGTCTATTCCAGATTATGTAACGAAACCGAAAGGCCGCACCCATGCCTCAGAACCTCGATGCCATCAAAAGCGAAGCCGACCTCAAGTCCTACCTGCAGCCCGTCGTTATCGGCGGTGACCTGCTTGCCTACACTTGGGTGCGCTGCTTCCATGAGACCTACGGCATCGAGCCCATTGTGCTCACGGGCCTCGAGATCAAGCAGATCTCGACGAGCCGCCTGTGCTCCAACGTGATCGTGCCCGACATCGACCAGGGCGACAACCTCATGCAGGCTCTGCGCGAGCAGGGCGCCAAGATTGCCGCCCAGGGCAAGGTGGGCCTTGTGCTCTCCTGCGCGTCCGACTGGTATGTGCGCACCCTCTCGCAGCACAAGGCCGAGCTCGAGCAGTGGTATGTGGTGCCCTACATCGATTTCCCCCTGCTCGACGAGATCACGCAGAAGGAGCGCTTCTACGCCATCTGCGAGGAGATTGGCGTGCCGTACCCCAAGACGTGGGTGTATGACTGCTCCGACACCAAGGCGAAGATCCCGGTGAAGCGCTCATCGCCAAGCCTTCGAACTCGGCGCGCTACCACTACGCCAACATCCCCAACCAGAAGAAGATCTACACCATCGAGCGTCCCGAGGAGCTTACGAAGCTCTTCAGCGACCTGCAGGCGAGCCCCTATGACAAGGAGCTCATCGTGCAGGACCTCATCCCCGGCGCCGACGACGGCTTGCGCACCATCACGTGCTTCTCCGACAAAGACGGCGACGTTCGCGTGTGGTCGACGGGCCGCGTGC
>JAHZHK010000070.1:0-11356 GCA_019420325.1 Coriobacteriaceae bacterium
AGGACTTCCTGCAGACCATGTCCCTTGTCGAGCAGGTGGGCTACTCCCAGACCTTCACGTTCATCTACTCCAAGCGCGCTGGTACGCCTGCGGCCGAGATGGTGGACGACACGCCGCGCGAGGTCATCCAGGACCGCTTCGACCGTCTTGTGAACGTCGTGCAGGACTGTGCATATAAGGCCAACCAGGCCGAGCTCGACCAGGTCGTGCCGGTTCTGGTCGAAGGTGTCTCCAAGCGCGACGAGTCGATGCTGTCCGGTCGCAGCCCCAAGAACCAGACCGTGCACGCTCCCATCCCTGCCGGCAAGACCATCGACGATTACATCGGCACGATTGTCGACGTGCATGTGGACGAGGCCCGCACCTGGTACCTGCGCGGTCAGCTCGTGGGCGAGACGCTCTAGGCTGAGAGCTTGCGTATCATGAGCGCCTATCAGGTCATATCGGTCGTCGGTCCCACGGCAAGCGGAAAGTCCTCGCTTGCCGATGCCCTGTGCCTGCGCCTGGGCGGTGAGGTTGTTTCCGCCGACTCCATGCAGGTCTATCGCGGGATGGACATCGGCACGGCAAAGACGCCCGTTTTTGAGCGACGCGTGCCGTTGCACTGCACCGACCTTGTGGATATCGGGCAGCCTTACTCGGCGGCTGTCTTCGCGCAAGACTCCCATGCCTGCATCGACGGGCTCCTTGCGCGTGACGTGCTGCCCGTTGTTTGCGGCGGCACCGGTCTGTACGTGCGTGCTGCACTTGAGGACATGGGCTTTCCCGAGGGCGAGCAGGTGGAAAACCCTGTGCGCGAGCGCTACGAGGCTCTTGCCGCGCAGATGGGAAACGACGCGTTCCACGAGTTGCTGCAGTCCAAGGACCCGTGCAGCGCCGCGCTCATCCATCCGAATAACGTGCGCCGTGTTGTGCGCGCATTTGAACTGCTTGAGCAGGGGAGCTCGTATGCCCAGGAGCACGCTACCCTTCACGAGCGCGTCGACCGCTACCCCACGCTTCATGTGGGCCTTACGATGCCTCGTGAGATGCTCTACGAGCGTATCAACCGTCGCGTGGACAAGATGATGGAGCTCGGCCTTGTCGATGAGGTACGCGGCCTTATGGACGCCGGCCTTGCCGACACGCTCACCTCGAATCAAGCTATCGGGTACAAGGAGATTATTGCAGCTCTTCGCGGCGAGACCTCCATGGAAGAGGCCGTCGAGGACATCAAGCGCTCTTCGCGCCGTTATGCCAAGCGTCAATATACGTGGTTTAACGCAGACAAGCGCATCCACTGGTTCGATGCGAGCCAGATGGGGGAGGATGAACTCGTAGACCGCGTTGTCGGCCTTTTCAGCGAACCTGGTGTCCAGCAGGCTCTGTAAGGAGTGATTGCTATGCCATATAACGGACCCTTTGACACGGCGCGTGCGCAGGAGCGCTGCATTCTCGTGGGTATCGATACCCCTCAGTCTGCCTGGGACCTCGAGGCTTCGCTTGAGGAACTCTCGCGTCTGGCCGAGACGGCGGGCGCCCAGACGGTGGGGGAGCTGACCCAAAAGCTCGACCATCCGTATGCAAAGACCTACCTTGGCTCAGGCAAGGTGCTTGAGCTGCGCGACCTCGCACAGAGCTGCAATGCCGACGTCATCATCTTCGACGCCGAGCTGTCACCTTCTCAGCAGGCAAACATCGAGCGTATCCTGGGAATGAAGTACAAGGTCATTGACCGTACGGCGCTCATCCTCGACATCTTCGGCCTGCATGCCAAGACCCATGAGGGCAAGCTGCAGGTGCAGATGGCTCAGCTGCAGTACCTGTACCCGCGTCTTCGCGGTATGTGGGCCCACCTTGCCAAGGACAGGACGCGCGGCGGCATCGGTTCGCGCTTTGGCCAAGGCGAAAGCCAACTCGAGGTTGACCGTCGTCTTATTCGCGACCGCATCTCCGTGCTGCGTCGTGAGCTTGCCAACATCGCCTCCAACCGCGACGTGCAACGCAAAGAGCGCACCTCTTCCGATGTCTTCCGCGTTGCCTTGGCGGGTTACACCAACGCCGGCAAGTCGACGCTGCTCAACCGCTTGACTGACGCCGGCGTGTATGTGCAAGACCAGCTCTTCGCCACGCTTGACCCCACGACGAGGGTCTTTGTGCTGCCAGGCGGCAAGACGACCACCATTACCGACACGGTTGGCTTTGTACGCAAGCTGCCGCACACCCTCGTGGAGTCGTTTAAGTCGACGCTTGCCGAAGTAGCCGATGCTCACCTTATCCTGCATGTGGTGGACGGCAATGACCCGCATCTTGTTGAGCAACTTGCAGCCGTTGAAGAGGTTCTCAAGCAGATCAAGGCCGCCGGCATCGACCGTCTGCTGGTCTTCAACAAGTGCGACCTGCTTGAGCCTGAGCGTGCCGCTGAACTTCGCGAAAGCTATCCTGAGGCCATCTTTGTCTCAGCGGTTACAGGCGAGGGGATTGAGGACCTCGTTGCCAACCTTGCCAAGCAAGCCGCCTTGCGCGACGAGCACCTGAAGGTCCTCATTCCGTACGGCCAAGGCTCGCTGCTGTCTGATTGCCACAAGTACGGCCATATTTTGCACGAGGAGTATGTGCCCGAAGGTACCCTGCTCGAGGCTGTGCTGCCTGCAAGCGTCGCCAACCGGGCTCGCGCCTTTGCGGTGGACGACGAGGCCGTGGAGTAGGACTGCGCCTTACATGGTGCGGATGAGGGCCACCACGCGACCGAGGATGCGCGGGTTTCGAGTGTAAATGGGCTGCATCGTGGGGTTTTCGGGCTGCAGACGCACGGTGTCGCGCTCGCGATAGAAGGTCTTGACGGTGGCCTCGTCTTCGAGCTGTGCGACAACAATCTCGCCGCTTACGGCATCAGGCTGCTGTTTGACCACGACGAAGTCGCCGTTGAATATGCCGGCACCGATCATCGAATCGCCTTTGACCTTGAGGATAAACGACGCTTCGTCGCCCACAAGGCAGCGGGGGAGCGTCATGTACTCCTCAACGTTGCTCACGGCCAGGATGGGCTCCCCCGCAGCCACACGCCCCAGCAGGGGCAGCCTCACCATGTTGGTGTCGCTTGCAGGCGTTTCCTTGACGTCGCCGAATGCTTCGGCGTCCTGAGTGTGCACGACCTCCAGCGCCCGGGACTTCGACAGGTTGCGCTTGATATAGCCTCGGTCCTCCAAAACCTGTAGGTGCACATGCACGGTGGACGGGCTTCGCAAGCCCACGGCATCGGCAATCTCTCGCACGCTTGGTGGATAGCCCTTGGACGCCACTTCTGAGCATATGAAATCGTAAATCTGTTGCTGTCGCTTGCTAAGTCGCTGAACCTGCATTACGTGTTCCTCCAAATCGAACATGTGTTTGATTTGCACCATAACACGAACATCCATTCGATTTCAAGGCTTTCAATTTCTGTCCCCACGGTCTGGATAATGTCCCACATCGACCGCGAGGAAAGAGGTTTGCCATGACGAGGGAAGAGTCGTACAGGTGCGTCCAAGGGCGCGATTCCATGATTTGCATTGCGTTCTTCTGCATCATTGTGCTCGGCGTTGCTCTGACGATGCCGTTTGTTGCCCAAGGTCAGACGTCGCATGTCGAGCAGTCCGATCAGTTTGTGTGCGTGCAGGCTGGCGACACGCTGTGGTCTATTGGTGCCGAATACTGCGGACAGGGACTCTCCGTGGCTGAGAGCGTGCATTGGATCGTTGACCACAACGGCCTTTCGTCAAGCCTTATCGTGCCGGGTCAAATTATCGAAGTTCCGGCTTTCTGAGGTGATGCGAAGCCGTGCGATGGGCTATGCTTAGCGTGTGCGAAAAGCGAGGGGAGACACACGGATGCGTTGCCCAAAATGCGGCTTTGAAGACTCGAAGGTCATTGACTCACGTTCGTATGAGTCGGGTTTTGCCATACGTCGCCGCCGCGAGTGCCTGAACCCCGCATGTGGCGAGCGTTTCACAACCTATGAGCGCCGTGAGGAAACTCCCATCCAGGTTGCCAAGCGCGACGGCACGCTTGAGCCGTTTGATCGCACCAAGCTGCGCGCCAGCCTTACCAAGGCAACTATCAAACGCTCGATTTCCAATGAGGTTCTCGACAACCTTGTGAGCGATATCGTGAGCGAGTTGCGCAACAACATGACCACGGTGGTCGCATCCAACGATTTGGGTGACATGGTGCTCAAGCGCCTTCTCAAGCTCGACACGGTTGCATACGTGCGCTTTGCTTCCGTATACAAGGACTTCCAAGACATCGAGAGCTTCTACAACGAGCTTACTCAAATCCAAAACATCAAGGATTTCTAAGCTTGTATAACTCCCCCATAATATGTCTTATGTAAATCTAAATAAATGATCATATGAGCAGGCATTCATACCTTCATGGGCATGTCTTCAGGTCTTAAGCATGCCTTAAGAGTTGATTGCCCTCAGTGCTTTCAGAGCATGCCTTTGTATTTAAGGCAGGTATATGGTTCGACGCCTGATGGAGTTGAGCTATAAAACAGTGCCCCGTTCTTCGGATTCATCGAGGAACGGGGCACTGTGGTTTTACGACAAAACGTTGCATGCGAAGCAGACTGGCTTGCGCCTACTTCTCCTGAGCCAGTGCGAAGGCCTTCAGGTTGGCCTCGAGAGTTTTGGGGGGAACGCGGTTCTCGATGGCTTTGTGCCAAGCTTCTTCCTCGATGGGCAGATACGAGGCTGCACAACCCAGAAGCGCCACGTTGGAGCACTTGCGGTTACCGGCTTCTTCAGCGAGCTCCTCGGCATCGAAAAGCGTCACGTCGTCGGTGCCGTAAGCCTTAAGCGTGCCATCGATATTTCCAGGCATTGTGGCCAGACCGCTCAGTACGGGCATGGGGATAATCTGCGTGTCGTTGACGATGACGTGGCCGCCAGGCTTGAGAAACTCGAGGTTACGCAGGGCCTCCATCGTCTCGAACGAGATAAGCAGGTCGGCACAGCCTGGGTCGCACACCATCGTGGAGACGTTCTCGCCGAAGCGCACCGTCGTGGAGACGGAGCCACCGCGCTGGGCCATGCCGTGGATCTCGGAGACCTTCACGTCGTAGCCGGAGAACATGGCGGCGCCAGCAAGCAGATGAGCTGCGGTGATGGCACCCTGGCCACCCACGCCGCACAGCACGACCGTGATGGGCTTCGCGGGAAAATCGGGATAGAGCGATGCGTTGTTCGTCATAAGGTCCTACTCCTCGGTCGAGATTGCACCGAAGGCGCAATATTGTTCGCACTGCGAGCAGCCGTTGCACTGCTTTGCGTCAATCACGGCGCGACCGGCGGCATCACGGCTAATGGCGGGGCAACCGATGCGCACGCAGGCGCCGCAGCCCCTGCAGGCGTCCTCGTTCACCATGCGCTTGGTGCCGCGGACCTTGTACTCCACGACGCAGGGCGACTGGCAGATGACGACGGAGAGCATGTCGGTGTGGGAGGTGGCAAGCTTGAGAGCGGCGCGGACTTCCTTCACGTCGAGGGCGTTGGCCTGGATGACCTCGTCAACGCCGCATGCCTTAAGGACGCTCGGCAGGTCGAGCTCGCGCGAGGGCCTCCCCTGCAGCGTGATGCCGCTCACGGGGTTGCCCTGGCCGCCCGTCATGGCGGTGGTGCGGTTATCGAGAATCACGACATTGCCGCAGCCAGCGTTGTACACGGCCGAGATGACGCCCGACAGGCCCGAGTGGGCAAACGTGGAGTCACCGATGACCGAGAAGACAGGGCGTGCTCCCCCGGCTACCTGCTCGCAGCCACGCTCCTTCTCCAGGGCGCGGGCGACCTCGAAGCCGTGGCCCATGGACACCGAGGCACCCATGTCGATGGCCGACTCGAGCGTGGCAAGCGGCGGCAAGGCGCCGAGCGTGTAGCAGCCGATGTCGCCCAAAACGATGGCGCGCATGCGCTTGAGCTCGAAGAACGGCACACGGTGAGGGCAGCCGGCGCACAGTGCCGGAGGACGGCCGGGCAGGTTTGCCCCAGCGGCGAGCGTGCAGGCCTCATCGTTGCAGGAAACCTCAAGGCCCAGGGCACGGCGAATGATGGCAGGCGAGAGCTCGAAGGCGCAGGGCAGCGGGCTTGCCCACTCGGCAGGCACGTGACCCATGGCGCGGATGGCCTTCTCGTAGTAATCGCAGGCCTCCTCAACCACATATACATTGTCCACCGCGCCAAAGAACTCGACGATTTTGCGTGCGGGCAGCGGGTAGGAAATACCGAGCTTGAGGGTCGACGCCTCGGGCACGGCCTCACGAACGTGCTGGTAGGCAGCGCCGGAACAGATGAAACCAATGGTGGTGTCACGCAGCTCGATCTTGTTGAGCGGGCTCGTCTCGACGTATTCGGTGAGCTTTGCCACGCGCTCGTCGGCCACCAGGCGCTTGGGACGGGCATTTGCCGGCATCATGACCCAGTCTTTGATGCTTGTCTCAAAGGCGATGGGCTCGCAAGTCTGGCGTTCCCCCACCTCGACGGGCGTGCGCGTGTGCGAGATGCGCACGGTGGAGCGTACCATGCAGATGGTGGAGAACTCCTCGGAGAGCCTGAAGGCCTCTTTGGTCATCTCGAGAGCCTCGGCAGAGTCGGCAGGCTCGAACATGGGAACGCGGGCAAATGCGGCGTAGTTGCGGCTGTCCTGCTCGTTCTGAGAGGAGAACATGCCGGGGTCGTCAGCTGCGAGCAGCACCAGGCCACCGCGCACGCCCGAGTAGGCAAGCGACATGAGCGGGTCGGCAGCAACGTTGACGCCGACGTGCTTCATCGTTACGAGCGCGCGGTGCCCTGCCATGGAAAAGCCCAGGGCGTTCTCAAGGGCGACCTTCTCGTTGATGGCCCACTCCGCATAGACGTCGTCGAGCTTGGCGAACGTCTCGAGCGTCTCGGTCGAAGGGGTGCCCGGATAACCGAAACCGGCGTCACAGCCGGCTTCCCATGCTCCCCTGGCTATAGCCTCATTGCCGCTGAGCAGCTGTTTCATCGTGTCCTCTCAATCCCTGGGTCTTTGGAACTTATATCGGCGAGCCTCCGCCGATGAAGTCGGTGATAGTGTCGAATCGGATGAAAAGGCCTGGCGAGGGCGCATCGATCATCTGGCCGTTGCCGATGTAGATTCCCACGTGGCCGTCGCTGGGGAATACCAAGTCGCCCGGTTCAAGCTCATCGATTGAGGTCTTCCAGTCGCCGGCTGCCTGGATGTCGTCAATCTGGTCCCAGGTGGTGCGGCCGATAGAGTATCCCTCAAGGGCGTAGCAATGCTGCGCGAAGCCGGAGCAGTCGTACCCGAGATACGTGGCATAGTTCGAGTCGTCGCCACCCCACACGTAGGGCATACCCAGGCACGCGTAGGCATTTTCCGTGACGGAACCCTGGGAGATGCCCACGTTGTACACGCCTACGGCCTCGCCTGCGTCTGCCGCGCCCGCAGCGAGGGCGCGGGCCGATGCCGCCGCCGTGAGCTGCTCCTGCTGTGCGGAGAAAAGCTGCTGCACCTGCAAGGAGAGCTGTGCCACATAGTCATCGGACTCTTGCTTTTGCTGAGCAAGCTGAGCCTCTTGCTCCTGAAGCTGGTTGAGCAGGTTGGTCTCGGTGGCCTGTTGCTCGGTGAGTTCCTGTTGAAGCTCCTCGGGCCTGACCTTGAGGTCCTTCTCGACCTGGGAGTTCTGCACGGCGCTTGCGTAGTACGTGCGCGTCACGAAGTCGTTGAAGTCCGAAGAGGCCAGAATGACGTCGAGAAAGCTCAGGACGCCTGATTTATAGGTAATCTGCAGGTACGCGGCCAATGCGGCCTGAGCGGTCGCAAGGTCGCTTGTGGTCTGTGCGATGTCGGCCTTGGTCTGGTCAATTTGAGAGCCGATGCGCTTGAGGTCGGCCTGCGTGGAGTGGATGAGACCTTGTGTCTGCTCGAGCTGCGCACCGATTTCCTGCAGTTTTGCCTGGGCTTCGTCAAACTGCTGCTGGGCAGCGATGAGCTCGTTGGTGGAAGTCGGTGTGGCGGTCGCAGCCTGAGCTTCTTGTTCCGATGTGTCCTGCTCGCCGGTGTCTTCGGCAGTGTCTTCAACCGTGTCGGTCTGCTGGGCACCGGTATCGTCTGCAGGATCGTCGACCGTGTCGGCCAGGGCAACAGGGACGCTGAGCGCAAGCGTGAGCGCGCCGAGCGCAATGAGCTTTCGTGCATGCGTGCCGTTGGTTTTCATATCGACCTCCCCTGCTGCGCTTGCCTGTTACATTAACCTGACTATGGTACGCCTCTTAGACCGGGCAACCGCCGAAACAATCGCTGAACCAGCATGAACGGTACTGAACGACCTGGCCTTCGTACGGCGCGTCGATGAGACAACCGCCACCTTGGTAGATTCCCACGTGACCGGAGTGCGGGAAAATGAGGTCGCCGGCCTCGAGCTGGCTCATGGAGTAGACCATCTGACCGCAGGCAGAGATGTCAGCTGCCTGGGAGTAGGTGTCGCGGCCGATGGAGTAGCCGGCCTGGGCGTAGCAGTACTGCGTGAGACCCGAGCAGTCAAAGCCGGAGGGATCGGTGCCACCCCACACGTAGGGCACGCCGCAGTAGTTCCAAGCGATGCTGGCCACCGAGTAGATATGGTTGCCCGAGCCACCGGTGGAGCCTCCCCAATCGCCGCCGGAAGAACCGCCGCTGTTGTCGGAGTCGCCACCCCAGTCTCCGCCAGAGGAGCCACCGCTGCTGTCAGTGGAACCGCTGTTGTCGGGCGTGCTGGAGCCGTTATCGGTGGAGCCATTGTCTGTGGTGCCGCCGTTTCCACCGTTGTCGGTCGTGGTGCCCGTATTTCCGTTCGAGGTGCCGGTGTTGCCCGAGGAAGTGCCGCCGTTGGAGCCTGCGGCCTCTTGGGCTGCGCGCTCGGCCGCAGCGCGCTGCTCGGCTATGGTCTCCTGCTGGGCCTGGGCAATAAGTGCAGTGACCTCTGAGCTCAGGCTGGCCGTGTAGCTGCTGTAATAGCTCTCGGTGCTGGCAAGCTGGTCGGTGTAGTCCTGCTGGTCGGCAAGCAGCTGCTCCTGCGTGGCACGCTGCTGCTGCAGCTCGGCCTCCTGCGCCTCAAGCTCTGCCTTGAGTGTCTTGACGTTGTTGATGGCCTCGGCGTCGGCGTCGTTGACTTTGTTGGCGTAATACAGGCGGCTTACGAAATCCTCGAAGTCAGCGGAGTCGAGCAGAACCTCGAGCAGGTTGGACGTGCCGGCCCTGTAGCTTGCCCCAAGGCGGTCAGCAAGGATATCCTGAGCCTCGAGCAGCTCGGACTGCTTCTGGGCGATGGTCACCTCGAGCTCGGCGATCTGGTCGTTGGTCTGCTGCAGGTTGGCCTGGCATTCAGCCAGGTTGTACTGGGCAATCTCAAGCTGCTCGGTAATGTTTTGCAGTTCGGCCATGGCCGCCTCATACTCGGCCTGGGCGCCGGAAAGCGCCGCAAGGGTCGCATCGGTAGCAGCATGAGCACCGCGGGGCGCAAGGACACCGCCCATGAGGCATGCAGCGCCTGCTACGACGGCAACCTTGCCGAAGTCGCGCCTGGTGAGCTGTCGTGCTTCTGAATCATTCATGACCATGATATTTCCTTACTGGTCTTTGTTCGCTGAATAGACCGTCTGATGAGAGGCTTAGAGCGGGCTGCCGCCACCGCAGAAGCCGTCGCAGAAGTACAGGGTCCTGACCTGCACGCCTCCCGAGGGAATGGAATCGATGATATAGCCGTCGCCGATGTAGAGGCCCACATGATAGATGGAACCGCCTCGGGCATAGAAAACGAGGTCGCCCGCCACAAGGTCGTCGGCTCCCACGAGGTTGCCTTTGCCTGCGACGATACTGTACTGCACGCCCGACTGGTGGTAGAGCGAGTAGCCGCAGGCTCCGTACGCGGCGCTCGTAAGGCCTGAGCAGTCAAGCGTGCCATAGGGCGTGCCGATGAGGCTGTAGGCGGCGCTCACCACACTGGAGTCGTGGACGCCGGTGCCACCAGAGCTCGATCCGCCCGCGTCTGACCCGCCAGAGCCCGAGTCGCCCGAACCCGAATCGCCGGAATCCGAACTGGAACCCGAGTCGCCCGAGCTTGACCCGCCCTGTGCGGCCTGCTCCTGGCGCTGGCGCTCGGCCTCTTGCTCGGCTGCGATGCGCGCGGCCTCGGCGGCTGCGGCAATCTCGGCGTCGCGCTGGGCGATGAGTGCCTGGACCTCGGAATCAAGAGACGCGGCGTAGTCCTGCGCGGCGGCAAGGCGTACCGAGAGCTCGTCGAGAGCGGCTTCCTGCTGGGCTCGAAGGTCCTCGAGCTGAGCCTGATGCTCGTAGAGCGCCTGCTGCTCGGCCTCAAGGGACGCTTTGATGTCCTTGACGGCCTGGATGGCCTCGGCGTCGGCGTCGGAAGTCTTGTTGGCGTAGTACAGGCGGCTCACAAAGTCGTCGAAGTCGGTCGCCTGCAGGAGTACGTCGATGAGTGCGACGTTGCCTGCGCGGTAGCTTGCTGCCACGCGGTCGTACAGGATGTCCTGCGCCTGCGACAGCTCGGCCTGCTTGGCCTCGATATCGGCCTGGAGCTGGTCGATTTGGGCCTGGGTATCGTTGATTTGGTCAAGAATGTAGTTGTACTGCGCCTCGGCGTCGAAGTACTGGTCGTTGAGATAATTAATCTGCGCAAGGGCGTTTTCATAGCGCGTCTGCGCATCGGAAAGCGCCGCCTCGGTCTCGGCGGAGGCAGAGTAGTCGGCGTATGCCGGGGTACCCAGCAGGGCACCGGTGCCGAGGATGGCCAACATCGAGAAAGCCGATGTGGCAAAGGTTCGTCTTGTGATGCCGTTCAGACTCATGGAGCACAAATCCCTTCAATCGCTGAAGGGCTATTTTACCAAGCGCGGGCGGCACATCGACAAGGGTTGGCAATGTAGGCATAAACCCCAAGAATACTTAAAAGTGTTCAGCTTTGGGGTTTGCCCGTTTGGGCAGAAGGATTCGCGGTTTGTCTGCATACGGCTGCCGATGCCGAAAAAAGGGGCGGATGACCGCCCCTTTTACCTGGTTGCTTTAAGTTTATGTGCCCGATATGCGCATTACAGCTCGGCCATGCGCTGTACAAGCGTGGAGTAGATGGCGTTGTTGAGCTCGATGAGATGTGCGAGGGTCTTGTCGGGCTGAGCGTCGGCATCCTTGCGAGCGGTGATGGCCAGACCCTGCTTGTAGAACGTCACGTCGCGGTTGGCACGCTGAATGTGGCTCTTGAGGGTTCGCGTGTCAAAGCCGCAGCCGCCCAGCTCAAAGGCGGCCTTCACGAGTCCGAGGTCGCGGCCAGATACAGAAGGACGGCCCATGGTGTCGGCCT
>JAHZHK010000070.1:11366-14449 GCA_019420325.1 Coriobacteriaceae bacterium
TGGTATCGAGGAAACCGGCTTCAATGAGTTCGCCCACGAACGCAGCGGGAACCTCGGCTTGTGCCGCCATCTCGTCGATGGGGTGATATGCCTGGGCAAACGCGTCGTCTTTGGACTCGGCGGGTTCCTCTGCAGTCTCTTCCGCATCAGTGCCGCCATCAAGGATGCTCAGGTATGCATCGGGAGACGCGTCGAGCTTTTCCTTGATGACAGCCAAGGGATAGAACTGCGTCTTCTGCATCTGGAGGATGGCCTCGAGGCGCGCAATGTCATGGTCCGAGTACATGCGGTAGCCGCTCTTGGTGCGCTGCGGCGTAACAAGGCCCTCGCTCTCCAGGAAACGCACCTTCGACACCGTGATGTCGGAATGGTTGATCTGGAGCTGTTTGACGACCTTGCCGATAGTGTACTTGGGTTCATCCGTCATCGCGTGTGCTCTCCCACTGGGACTCGAAGGCTGCTTAGTGCATGTTGAAGATCATCTTGAAGGTGCCGATCTGAATCGTCGAACCATTGAAGAGTTCGCTTGAAGAAACGATGGCGGCGTCGACCCAAGTGCCGTTGAGCGAGCCGAGGTCCTCGATGATGGCGCGGCCGCCCTGAATGCTCAAGTGGGCATGGCGGCGCGACACGGTGCGGTCGTTGAGGAAGACCTCGCAGTTTGGGTCACGACCGATAGTGACCTCGGGGATGTCGAGGATGAAGCGCTCGCCGGTGGAAGGACCGCGCACAATGGTGAGCTCGGCCAGGCCTGAATCCTGGGAGCTCATGTCAATGTTGGGAAGGGTGATGTCGGGCATGAGGTTGAACGACTGGGTCTGGCCCATGGTGCCCGTCAGGTTGTTCATGTTTTCGTTCATAGTAACCCCTCGTGTGTCGTGGGTTCGTCGTATGACTAACAGTTTAATAGAACAGCTGCGATACAAGCGGGCCAAAGGCATGTGACTCAAAAAGAACCGCTTCGCCCTTCTCTGTGCGAACGGCACCCGTGGAGCCGGCACTGTCCTGCCAGGAGATGGTGGAGGTGACTTCGCCGGGTTCAATCATGCCGGCGTCGCTTTCGCTTACCGAGACGGAGCGCGAGGCGTTGTCGCGAAATAGCACAAGGCCGTTTGCACCGTAGCCGACCGACCAGCTTGCGTTTTCGGCAAAAGGGGCATACAGGGTGACGTTCGTTGCACCGACTCCCTGCAGCTCAGGATAGTGATCGAAAGCCCAATCAAGCAGCGTGCGGGCGTCTGACCAGCGTCCCTCGCTCTCCTCGCATCCCAAGACGCTGATGAACAGGGTCTTGGAGCCTAAGGTCGCGCGGCCCACGAAGCAGTTGCCTGCGTTGTAGGTGAAGCCTGTCTTGATGCCGCGCATGCCGGGGTACGAGTTGCCCAGGGCATCGGTCGACTCCAGCGTCTTGGACTCGCCCCCCACCTGAACCGTCGTGTAGACCGAGCCCACGATGGAGCTGAAAAGGGGGATCTGCACAGCGTGGCGCGCAAGCGTGATGAGGTCGAGCGGGGTGGAATGGTGCCCGTCCTCGTCGAGGCCGTGGGGGTTGACGTAGTGGGTGCCCGCAAGACCAAGTTCTGCGGCCTTGCCGTTCATCATCTCGACGAAGTTGGCGACCGAGCCGCCCACGCATTCGGCAATGCACACCGCCGCGTCGTTGCCCGAGTAGACAAGCAGGCCGTGAAGCAGCTCGTTGAGCGTTGTCTGGTCGCCGGGGTCATAGCCGACAAGCTGGCCGTACACGGTCTTGACGATGTCGGAAACGGTATAGACGGTGTCGAGCGAAACGCCGCTTTCCAGCGCGACGACGGCCGTCATGATTTTCGTCGTCGAGGCCATGGCCATGGAGACGTCGCCGTTGAGCGAGAAAAGAACGTTTCCATCCTCATCAGCCACGGCAGCCTCGCTGGCGAACTGCAAGGCGGGATAGTCGTCGCCGAAGGCGGACCAACGGTTGGCGTCGGCATGGGCGGGGGCGGCATGGAAAACACCGGCAGCGGTAAGGCACACAAGTGCGCCTAAGCCCAGGAAATCTCGGCGTGAGAGAGGCATTGCGATGCGTGGGCTAGGCTGCATCGTTGGACTGTTCAGCATCAGGATCGCTCCTCAGGATACGCACGCCCCTCACGACATAGATGAGGGCGGCCGCGACGGAAAGAATGCAACCGACATAGACAAGCCAGATTCCTATGCTCGTCGTGGCGGCTCCAAAGCCGGGAAGGAAAGAGCACTCGAAGAGGTTGAGACCGGGCATCGGGAAAAGGTCGAAGAGCAGCACGGAGAAGCCTGCCATGAGAATGAACGTACAGGCCTTGCCGGTGTAGCACACGTCGGGAATGCGGCCATGCGTCTTCATGAGAACGGCTCCGCCCACAAACAGCAGCGCGTCACGCGTCACCAGGTAGCAAACGGTCCAGGCGGGGATGCGGGAGGTAACGAGCAGGGCGATGACGCCGCTGAAGATGAGGACGCGGTCCATCACCGGGTCGAAGCGTTTACCGAAGAGGCTCACCTGCTTGAGGCGACGTGCGAGCTTGCCGTCGATCCAGTCGGTGCAGGCCGCAATGATGAAGAGCACCACAGCAAGGGTGTGATACTGCTCCTGAGGATAGAGCACCAGGAAACAGGCAGTGAGCACAAGACGGCACAACGTGATGAGGTTAGGAATCGTTGCCAGCGTATGTAGGGGATTGTCGGGTGTACCGGGTTCTGCCGTTGGGTCGACAAGGCCCAAACCCCGTGTGCGATCTTTTGACATGCTGTTCTCCCCTGCTTATGCCTGGTAAAAATTCTTGGGATGCATTATACGAAAGCACCCTGTCCCTTTGGGCGGGAACAATGCCGCCCTACGAAGTCAACGTGGAATAAAATAGTATTCTACCTGCGTTGGTGTACACATCCGTATACCAACCTTACGGTAGTGTCATACGCGGTCTACAGGCTTCCCACATTGACTGTGGATGAGGGTGGTGCCAAGAACTAAAAAAGCCTGGGACTTCAAGAAGTCCCAGGCTCTAAGTAAACATGGTCGGGCAAGCGGGATTTGAACCCACGACCCCTTGACCCCCAGTCAAGTGCGC
>JAHZHK010000071.1:0-410 GCA_019420325.1 Coriobacteriaceae bacterium
GGGGGCAAGGGCGGGGGCGTCAGTACATGAGACGTACACAAATTGGGGGATAATAGTTACTTAAGCTCGTTTCTGCACTGCGGGAGAGCCCCCGCCGATAGCCGCGGCCCAACGGGCAAGTTCTCCCTGCATGCCAAGACCCGCAGTCTCATGTCGCCCACGTCGCCGGATTCGGCTCCCCCCGCATACACAGGCGCCTCGCCTTACTTCCCAGAGAAACAGGCCACGCGACAGACGGAGCTTTCTTATGTATAGGGGCCCTCGCAGCTCATCCTCACCTCTGAGCCCATGCAAGCTTGCCGAGCCTCTTTGCATATATCAGGAGCTCGGATCTGGCCGACGGGCTGGCCACACAAGGTGCCGCACGCGTCGATTGCCAAACGCGATGGCGCGCAATATTTCGCCGTACC
>JAHZHK010000071.1:420-14163 GCA_019420325.1 Coriobacteriaceae bacterium
CAATACGACGGGCTGGTTTGCCTGCTGTTTCTTGCCCGAGCGATCTCTCCTCGCCGGCACAGAAAAGCCCGCGCCCCAAGGTAACCTTGAGATGCGGGCTTTAAAAAGCGGATGCCGGTTCTTATTTGTCTTACTTTGCTGCAGCCTGGCGACGGGCGGTGTTGGCCTTGATGCACAGCACGATGCCCACGGCAAGAACGCCGGCGATTGCCGTGAAGCAGGCGGCAAAATCACTGAAGTGCAGGGCCGAGATACCCATGAGCAGGCCAACCACGTAGGGCACGAGCCAGAAGAGCCACACACAGATGCTCAGGCGGTGGAAGCTCTCGCGAGCCGCTTCATCGCCGCGCAGAACCACACGGGTAGCCCACAGGGCGTGGAAGAGCATGAGGGCGATGGCCACAACGCCGGTAATGGCATGCAGGGGCGACATGGAACCGTCGCCACCGCTAGCGATGACAGACATGATGGTCGTACCGGTGGTATCGAAAGCCAGACCCAACCAAAAGAGGGCGAGGTGGCCCTTCTTGAGAGTACCGGCGCGGCGCTCAGAAAAAACGCCGAAGGTGTAGGCGAAGAAGGCAAGGGTGATGGTCAGCGTAGCGGCCAGAAGAAGCGGGCTCATAGGAAGGATCTCCTAACGTAAGGTTGAGGTGGGGTGTCTGAACCAAGGGGGCCGATCGGCTTTGGCCGCCCCTTGAACGACACTCATATTCGCGCCCGGCGAGGTGAACATCAACGCTGCCATGTTCAGGCAGAATGCGAACACATTTGCGTGACAACACATTCACAACTGTATATAGTACCTGGTAGTTGGCTTAAAATTTTGGAGCATTAGAAAAAATCGACCGCCCTGAACACCCTGGCTGGCACCTGAACATACACGGCAAATGTTCAGTGGCACACGGCCTGAACCTGAGTTCAACCACGTTCCTTCGACTGCGGCGCATCTGAGCACAGGCGACAGCTTTCGATGATCCGTGCCCTCCTCGATTCCAAGTGCCTGCCAGTGTGCGCCTGAACACAGGAGTTATTTTTCAGCGAGCCTTCACGGCGGGTGAAATGGGGGTCAAGGCTTGGTGCGCCTAAACACAAACAGCGCTTTTCAGTGGACTCACAAGACTCCCTACGCACGGGGTTCCAGACGACTCTCGGAACAGCCGGTCGGGCCACCTCTCCCATGATCGCCCCGTGGTGAGCTCCGGCACCTTTCCGGATAGCTCGCCTGCCAGCGCCAGATTAAAAACGCGAGAAAACCAGCCATCCCACGTACACGACGCACACAATAACGGAAGCGCTCCAGATGAGCGCGTTTGCAAAGCCGTCAGCACGGCATACGTCGAGGCACACGCGCGTCTTGAGGGGAAAGAACAGCTGCATTGATCCCTTGGGAGCTTTGTTGAGCAGGTCAAGGATAAGATGGCTGCACAAACCGATGCCAAATGCAGGCGCAATCTGCGGCCAAAGCAAGCAGACCGCCACATACCACAGCGCGCAGCCCACAATTGAGTGCGTGAATGTACGGTGGGCCGTGAAGGAGCCGAACAACGTAACGCCGGCAAAAAGAGCTGCGCCCACGACAGAAGCAGGCCCCATCTCGGGGGCAATTGCCCGAAGGGCCGCGGCCCTGGGGAGCACCTCCGCTAGAAAGCGATTCGCAAATGCAAGCGCCGCTACGCACACGCTTACGATTGCCCCTCGTACGAGCTTGGCCCCTCGCACATCTATGTCGCTGATCCATCCACCGAGAGCCCCGCCAAGCAAAGCGCACGCTAGCGGCGCGATCGACACAGGCTGCAGCACCAACAGCGAGGCCGCCATACCCGCGCTCACATGAGTCTTTCCAAGCATGGCCGCACCTCCCCTGTCGTCTCTCCCAGCGAACACGTTGACGCAGCGGACTCACGGCCCCCATGCGCAGCGATCATCATACACGTCAGGGGCCTTGCACACGAACAGCCGCCTGATGGGTATGGCGCGCGTTTCAGTCTAGGGCAGCAACAAAAGACGCCCATCCCCCTTGCCCAGGAAGCAGGAACGAAACGTACGCACTCGTCCAGGAAGCAAGACAACGAAACGCACGCACATAAGCGCAGGCTGTCATCAGCAGGGTACAATGCCCCTGAGATAGCCAGCTAACAGGAGGTTTGCAGCCTATGAAACTTGCCCAAGCCCTGGCCGATCGAGCGGCCGCACAACAGCGCATCGAGCAGCTTCGCTCGCGATTGGCAGCCAATGCGAAAGTCCAGCAAGGCGAAGAGCCGGCCGAGAATCCCCAGGAGCTCTTGGCTCAGCTCGACCAAACAACGGTGCAGCTCGACGAGCTTATCGCCCGCATCAACCTGACCAACGCGCAGACTACGGCCGATGGGCAGACTCTTACCCAGTTGCTCGCCCATCGCGACTGTCTGCGGCTCAAGGTCGGGGTCCTGCGCGATTTCCTGGACAGCGCCAGCGCCACGGTGATGCGCGCCACTCACTCCGAAATCAAGATTCTGCCCTCCGTGGCCGTGGCCCCGCTCCAGAAGCAGGTCGACGCCCTTTCGAAGGAACTGCGTGAGCTGGAAGGCAGGATTCAAGAGCTCAACTGGACAACTGAACTTATATAGATATACGAAGGCTGCTTCGTCGCAATGACATAAGCGGCCTTGCAGGCGGCGACCATTGGCTGCCTGCGAATTTGTCTGTCCCAACAGTCGGTATCCGCAGGCGGGCGAGCGCATCTCCCGCGGCTGAGAATGAGCCGCACTCATGGCAGCGCGGCTGGGCCTGCGCCACAACACACAAACGCCCAGCACAATGCACATGCGCAGCTTTCTATTGAGCATGTTTACTACCGTCGCGCTGACGCCTGTGGAGAGGGTGGGTTCGGGGACCTGCTGAGACAGACAAAGCCAAGAGACCGCGCCGCCACTTCTCCCCCAAGCTGTAAGCCTGCAAAACAGACATCGGGAAACTCTGGTAAGTACGGCGCAAGAAAGCTGGCAGCAAAGCAAGTTTCGGAGTAGTCTCGGGGTTCCCGTGGGGGCCCCGGACGTTTTTTCGGACGTCGTGCTGCGCAATATGGCCGAGTTGCCCTTGTGCCGCCTGATTGCCTTCCACCTCAGCGCCTTCTTGACCTTCTCGCTCCCGCACCACTTAATCTAGGCATCCAGACTGCGCGAGAACTCGTTGGTGTTCCAGGGCGCATGGGCCTTCTGCCTCGCTACAATGGCAGGCGTGGTTATTTGGATACATGGGAGAGGACCCGTATGACCGACATGAAGAAGCTCGGCTTTGGCTGCATGCGTCTGCCGCTGACCAACCCGGCAGACCCCACTTCGATTGATGTACCGCTCGTAAGCCAGATGGTGGACGAGTATCTCGCCGCCGGTTTCACTTACTTCGACAACCTGTATTTCTACCACAAGCGCGCCAGCGAGGGAGCCATGCGCAAGGCTCTCGTGGAGCGCTACGACCGCGACGCCTACGTGCTGGCCGACAAGCTGCCCAGCGCCCTCATCAAACAGGATGGCGACCAGGAGCGCATCTTCGAGGAGCAGTTTGAGAAGTGCGGCGTGGAGTACTTCGACTACTACCTGCTGCATGCCCTCGGCGGCCAGAACACCATCAACACCGATCGCGCCGACTCGTGGAACTTCCTGCGCAAGCAGCGCGACGCCGGCAAGATTAAGTGCCTGGGCTTCTCGTACCACTACAACGCCGAGTACCTCGACGAACTGCTCGACCGCTGGCCCGACGCCGAATTCGTGCAGCTGCAGATCAACTACCTCGACTGGGAAGACGGGGGCATCCAGGCTCGCAAAAACTACGAGGTGTGCCGCAAGCACGGTAAGCCCGTCTTCGTGATGGAGCCCATCAAGGGCGGCGCACTTGCGGCCGACCTGCCCGCCGAGGCCGTGGACATCCTTCGAGCCGCCGACGCAAACGCCTCCCTGGCCTCTTGGGCCGTGCGATTTGCCGCCAGCCTGCCAGGCGTGGAGATGGTGCTCTCCGGCATGTCCAACCTCGAGCAATTGCGCGACAACATCTCCTACATGGCCGACTTCAAGCCGCTGACCGACGACGAGATGAATATGCTGCACCATGTGGGCGACCTCGTGCGCCAGAACATCGCCGTCCCCTGCACGTCGTGCCGCTACTGCGTGCAGCACTGCCCCAAGAACATCGCCATTCCCGAGTACTTCTCGCTGTACAACGCCGAGAAGCGCACGCGTAGCCGCGACTTCTCCACGCAGGGCATGATCTACCGCGGCTGGAACAACGACCACGGCAAGGCAAGCGACTGCATCGAGTGTCGCGCCTGCGAGCGTGCCTGTCCTCAGCACCTGCCCATCGTCGATTACCTCAAGCTCGTCGCCGAGACGTTCGAGGGGTAGCGGCACCCCAGAAATCGAGCGAGGCCCCCGGCGCTGTCAGGTGACGTCGGGGGCCTCGCACTGTTTGACCATGCGGGAGCCTAGCTGCAAGCCAGGCAACCCATGATGCATCATGGCGGGTATAGCACTGTTTTTGGAGGATTGCATGCTGTTCGGCACAATCGACGAAGCCCTGCGCGCATCGCACGGTAAGACCGGCGCGTACGGCGTGCCTCAAAATGCGCGCAGCTATGCGCAGACCTACCGCGAGATCCGCGCCGACTTCCTCGAGGCGGTGGGACAGTTTGGCCTGGATGTAGCCCCCGAGGAGCAAGCAGGTCTCAGCCCCTTCTCGGCCGAGGTGGACCAGATGGCGCAGGCGGGGCTGCACGTGGAGAATGCCCGCAGCAGCCTGTGGCTCAACTGGATTTCGCCTGCGTGCCTGGCCTGCCGCAAGGCTGTGGGCACGCAGACGTTCCTCACCTCCACCCAGTGCCCCAAGAAGTGCTTCTTCTGCTTCAACCCCAACCAGGAGAACTACGCCTATTACCAGACGCACGTGCGCAACATAGCCGCTGACCTCGAAGCCGAACATGCCCATGGTGTTCGACTGCAGCACCTAGCCGTTACAGGTGGCGAGCCACTTCTGCACAAGCGCGAGCTTTTCACGTTCCTTGAGCGTGCGCGCGAGCTGTACCCCAACGCGTACACGCGCCTGTACACCTGCGGCGAGGGCATGGACGCGCAGACAGCGCGCGAGCTGCGTGAGGCGGGCCTCAACGAGGTGCGTTTCAGCATCAAGACGCAGGAGTCAGCCACCCTGAGACAGCGCACGCTCGACATGCTGGAAAGTTGCGTAGGCGTGTTCGACGCCACCATGGTGGAGATGCCCGTCATGCCCGATGAGCTGGGGCTCATGCAGGATTTGCTCATTGAGCTGGACAAACGCGGCGCGACCGGCATTAACCTGCTTGAACTGTGCTTCCCCTTCAACAATGCGGCCGCATTCGCGCGACGCGGCTACCGCATCAAGCACGAACCGTACCGCGTGCCTTACGACTACTGGTATGCGGGCGGCCTGCCCATCGAAGGAAGCGAGGAGGCCTGCATCCGGCTCCTGTCGTTTGCCATTGAGCGCGAGCTGCGCATGGGCGTGCACTACTGCTCGCTGGAGAACAAGCTCACCGGCCAGATATACCAGCAGAACGCGCCTTTCAAGCAGGCCTTCCCTCCGCGCGAGTACGCGCAGCGCGGTCACTTCCTTGCCTGCGCGCACCTCTTTGGAGCCGATGCCGCAGCAGCGCGGCGCATTCTTGCTGGCAGTAGGTGGCCCGACTCCACAGGCAGTCTGGCGCGTCCCGGCCAGGCTGACATCGCAGCCAACACGGCAGCGTTCGGACGAGCCGACAGCGCAAGCAACACGGCGGCCGTCGGGCAATCGGACGAACTCGAGCTTGCCCCCAGCGACATTGCCCTGCTCGCAGGCGAGCTTCCCCATGCACTCGTGGCCATCGGGCTGGGAGTGGTGGAGGAGCGCCCGGACGGCCGCGTGCTGCGCGAGCTCGACGCGCGCTACACCACCCCGAGCCTCTTCGACCTGGCAGACCTGCAGGTAGATACGATGTAGGCACGGCAACGTGTCTTGATTGCGGCACTGCTGGACGCCGTAACCCTCGCCCCGCATGCCCGCCTCCCAGCACGTCCTCACGGGCCGCTCGCCAGTTCCCTCCTCGCCCACCAAAAAGCCCCCGTGCCCAGCGGCTCTGTGAGAGGCGCGGACACGGGGGCTTGTGCGTGACATCGGGGGATGTCGTGGCCTTGCTGAGGCGTCAGAGCAGACCTAGATGGTCTTCTCCTCAAAGCCATCCTCGAGGGCGCAGGCGCGGGCCTTCACGAGGAAGTTCGGGCCGGTCTCACCGTCGGGGTAGCAAGGCAGGGCGTTCACGAGGTCGTCGCCGTACTGCGCGCGCAGCTCGTCGATCGGGCCAAAGTGCAGGGCACGCATCATGCAGCTTGCCACGCAGGCAGGCTGCTGGCCCTTGGCGACCAGGTCGCGGCAGCCGTCACACTTCACAACCTTCTCCAGGTCCTCGATGTAGACCGGGTGGTTGTAGGGGCAGGCCTCGACGCAAAGCTGGCAGCCAGCACCCGCGCAGTTGATCTCAGGGTCGTGGTAAACGAGACCGGTCTCGGCATCCTTCACCGTACGGCCGGTGGGGCAGGCATCCACGCAGGCAGGGTTGTCGCAGTGGTTGCAGGTCGTGGCCAGGTGATAGTAACCCGGGTTGGGATACTCGCCGCACTCGAAGGTGTGGACCTCGCGCAGGAGGTAGCCCACATCCAGGCGGTTCCTGTCCTTGCAGGCGATCTGGCAGGTATGGCACCCCGCGCACGCCGTTTGGTCGAAATAGAACCCGTACTGTGCCATGTTCAGCTCCCTTTCGCCTTACCTAGTCAAACAGGATCGTCTGCGGGACGTCCTTGTCGGCGGGGAGCGGATCGCCGTCCCACTTCTCCACCTGGACGTTCAGCGTGTTGTAACCGTCAACGCCCATACCGGTGGCAACGTTGCCGGTGATGTAGTTCTCGCTGCCGCCGTGGTCAACGGCGTCGTTCTCGTCGACGCGCACCCATGCGCCGTGAGGCAGGCCCACAACGCCGGGCATCATACGGGCGGTCACGTAGGCAGGACGCAGGGTCTCGCCGTACTTGGAGGAAATCTTCACCGTGTCGCCGTCGACGATGCCGCGCTCATCGGCGTCCTTCTTGGACATGAAGAACGGGTTGGCGCAAGCCTCGCGCAGCCAGGGGATGTTGTCGAAGATGGAGTGCGAACGACGCTGGTAGTGCGGGTTGATGCACTGCAGCGGGAACTCAGTCTTCTCGCCGGCGATGTCGCCGTCGACGAAGGTCTCCTCGAAGCCCTGAGCGCAGGCACGGTACTTGGGGATGGGCGAGTAAGGCTCATCGGAGTAGCCGTTGGAGTTGAGGCAGTCAGCCCAGGTCTGGCAGTAGAACTCGACCTTGCCGGAATTCGTGGCGATGGGGTTGGCCTCGGGATCCTCGCGGAAAGCCTGCTTGTCGATGTAGCCGTAGTTGTCGCCCACGTGACGGTCGACGCGGTACACGCCGTCCTCCATGAACTTGGCGATCGGGACGCGGCCCTCCTGCGGCTCGCCCTCAACGCCCCACTCGTCGATGTCCTCCTGCGCGATGGAGCACAGGTTCTCCCAATCGACGCCGTTCTCCTTGACGACCGAGCAGGTGGCCACGGCGTTGAAGAGGCGCTGGGTCTCGCTGACGGTGAAGAAGTCGTCCTGCGTGAGGCCGAACTTCTCGCCGATCTTGATGCAGGCCTCAGTGTCGCTGAGAGCCTCGAAGTAGGGGTCGACGACCTTGCGGTTGATCAGCATGGTGTCGCGGTTGATGTAACCGTCCCACACGAAGCTGCCCTCGCGCTCCCAGTTGGTGGTAATGGGGAGCACGATGTCGGCGTACTTGTTGGAAGCGGTGAGGAAGTGGCCCTGGCCCACGACGAACTCGACGGAACGGAAGGCCTCGATGCCCTTCTTGGCGCCCTCGCAGGTGGTGAGCTTGGCGCTGTTGGCAGTCCAGATCATCCTGACGTCGGCGGTGATGTTCTCGATACGCTTAGTGAGGTCGTACTCGCCGATGACATCCTTCCAAGACACGCCGTAGCCATTGAGCGTTTTCCACAGCGTGGTGGGGTTGAAGGGCTCGCCTAGCACGGCGCCCCACATCTGGGTGTCGCTCACGGAAGTGGACGAGCCGGTGCCGCTCGTGCCGCCGGCGCTGCCGGCGCTGCCGGCCTTGACAAGGCGCGGACCAAAGTTGTTCGTGTGGTTCCAAGCGGTCGGGCCAACGCAGTTGCCGCTCTTGCCGATGTGACCGCCCATGGCGCCCAGGCAGATGGCGGTCTGAGGAAGCTGCTCGGTGTTGTAGGTACGAGCGCTTGCCCAGCTTGACAGGATGGCGACGTTGTTGTCCTTGCCCAGGATACGGGCGACCTCACGCAAGGTCTCGGGGTCGACGCCGCAAATCTCGCTGGCCCACTCGGGGGTCTTGGGCACGCCGTCGTACTCGCCGCGCAGGTAGTCGAAGAAATTCTCGTCGGTCGTGGCGTCGGCAGGCATGTGGTCGGCGTCCTGGCCCACGCAGCAGCGATCCAGGAAGTCCCAGTCGATGAGCGGGCTGGACTCGCTGTCCTCCTCGAGCATGACGTAGGCCATGGCCATCATGGCCGCCATGTCGGTGGCGGGGCGAATCGGCACCCACTGGGCGTCGAGGATGGACGTCGTGTCGGTGTAGATCGGGTCGAAGATGATGAACTTGACGCCGGCGTCCTTCCAGGACTTGGCGAAGTTCGTGGCGTTGCCCAGGGCTGCCCAAGCGGGGTTGTAGCCGAAGGCGACCACGTAGTCGCAGTTCAGCATGTCGAGACGGTCGTTGTTGACCGTGTAGTCGTTGCAACCGTCGCCCCAGCCGAGCACGCCAGGAGCGAACCAGCTGCCCCACGAGGAGGTCGTCCACGAGGAGAGGTAGTTAATGTTGAGCTTGTTGAGCAGGCCGGTCATGCCGCCGCCAAGGGCGAGGATGGAGTTGTCGCCAAACTCGCCATTGATGCGCTCGACCTCGTCATGGATGTACTGGGCAGCCTCGTCCCAAGAGATGCGCTCCCACTCGTCGATACCGCGCAGCTCGGCGTGCGGGTCCTCGGGGCTCCAGTTCTTGCGCTTCATGGGGTACTTCAGACGGTCGAGGCCGCGAGCCTGGTACTGCTGCGACCAGCCGCGCAGGCAGGCCCTCTGCTGACGGTTGATCTCGTCGTCGGTGTTGATGTCGTCGGTCCCCTGGCGAACGATCACGCCGTCCTTCGTGCAGACCCTGACGAGGCACTTGCCGCCGCAGTTGTGCCAGCAAGCGGCGGAATGCCACTCACCCTCCTCATCGGCCTTCATCTCGTCGGCCAAGGCCATGCGCAGGTTGTTGTCGGCCGAACCGCTCACTGCAGACAGACCCAGGCTTGCCGCTCCCACGGCCGCAACAGAGCCAGCCAGGAACTTGCGCCTGCTGAGCCCGGATTTCAGTGCATCTTGTACCAATGCCATAAAACTGTCCTCCTATCCCCTTGTCTTACAAAACCAACGTGCAATGCTCTATGCCGCGACGGAAGCGACAATCTCCAACATCTCGTCGAGCACTGCCGCGTCGAGCTGCACGAAATCGGCCACAGCCTGCGCAAGCTGCGGATACACTTCGTGCGTCTTCGACGAAGCCATGTCCTGTGCATACGAGAAAACCCAGTTGAGCAGGTGCTCGCGCTCGAATGCCGCCTGGTCCTCAAGCACCTTCGCGAGCTCGCGCGGCTGCCCATCTTCCAGATGGGCAACGGCCCGCGCGGCCGTCAGCTCGAGAAAATGCATCATGAGGGCAATGTGGTCATCCGGGATGCGCGGGTAGCCAGCCGGGATGTAGAGATACCTCTCATACCAAGAGCGCACGGCAAGCGTGGACTCCTGGAACAGGGCGCGCTCGCACGTGGTGTACACAGACTCCCACGGCGCGGCCACCATATTGTCGGGAGCGAAGAAAAGTCGCTCGTATTCGTCATGTGCCTGCTGCATGCCCTGCTCACCCTGGGCGACAAGGTCGGCGCAGCGGGAAAGCGCCGCGCGCAGCTCAGCGGGGGCGGGACTTGCACCGTCGTCGAACATGTCGACCACGGTCAGGCTCTCCTGGCTGCTCGCAGCCGTGAAGAGCTCGGTGCTGGGCAGGGTGCCCAGAAGCTTATGGAAAAGTGAGAACAGATACTCGCGTCCCTTGAGGAAACCGAGCAATACGGCTCGGGTCTCGTCGTCTGCGTTGCCCTGGGCCCCTTCGACCGCATCGGGCTGTGCCGCAGCGCAAGCCGCATGCGTCATCGATTCGGCCTGCTCATCAGCATTGCCGCACATATAGTATTCCCCTCGTCCCCTTCGGCCGACCATTCGACCGTTCCCCGGCAAGCCTCGTTCCCTCCCAAGAAACAAAGGCGAAGCAAACCAGAATCACTCTAGACAAAAGCCGGTGCAAATGCAACAAGCCATAGCGATTTGCTTTAGCACTCCACCGCGCTGGAGCGAGAAGCCCACGAAGAGCGCACATTGGCGTTGGGCAACAACCCTACTCGCGCAGCGCCGTAATGGGCGTCACTATCACGACTGGATGTTTTCAGAGGTTTTGACCGATGGTTTTCGAGACTTTTGACCGGATGTTTTCAGAAGCTTGTCCATCGGCTGGGCATATACAATCTTGCAAACGCAGGTTTTCGCCACAAGGAGTCTGGCCGCATTGAAGGATACACAAGCCGAGAACACCACCCCCAAGCAGGACGACAGGACCCCTGGCAGGCCTTCCAGGCGTGGGGCCTTCGATCCGCGCGAGCTGTGGCGCCTCAACGAGCTTGAGCGAATCGTCGAGGACGCTTGGAACGCCGCCGCTTCCATGGACGGAGCGGCCGACGATGCGCTCCCGTCTGCAGACCTCGACCTATGGCTCGCTCCTCAAGAGCGTGAATATCTGGAGCTCGAGGCACGATTCGTAGCCGTGCTGGAAGCAAGCCCCGCCTTCGAGGAACTCTCAGGCTACGCATGGCGCAGGACGCGCAGGGACGAATCCGAAGAGTATGCGAGTCGGTTTGCCCATCCTGGCAAAGACCCGGTGCTCGCGTCCTGGCTTGCCGAACGATCCGGCACGGCTCAGCGCCTGGCCCGCTCGACAATCGAGAAGGACTACCAGCGTACACACGATTGCGAGCGGCACTGGCTGCGCGACCTCAAAACGTCCGACGCCTACAAAACCCTCCTTGTGGAGACACTCTCGTCTTGGCAGCAAGCAACAAGTGACGGCGGCGTTCCGGCGGGAATCCTGCAAGCCTATCGCAACGAAATGGCCCAGCGCACCGGTGCCAGGACCGACGACCTGCTTCGCTCCGTGCGCGACGCACGCCAGGCGCGCACAAAGCTTCTCCTGCACAAGAGCCTCGTCGAGCAGTATCCGCCGGGCTACGACATGTTTGCCTTACTCGGCGGCGAGCAGGCATATTGCGACCGACTTGCAGGCGAGCTTGCCCACAAGGCCGCCGACGACGAGTTCCAGCTTTGCGCATATGGCAAGCATGGCTTCTTGAAGATGTCCGAAACCAACCTTGAAGTCGCCATGCACGTCATGGGTGACAACGGCGCCTGGCGTCGGTCCCTGGCCCGCACGCTGGGTGCCAAGACCCAAAAGAAAAACCAGGAACAGGACCTTTCGGAGCGCGCGTATCGCGACCTGTTGAAGGCCGACCGCGAGCTTAATCGGCTTGGGTCGTCAATCATCGGCTCCGATGTTCACGACTACGTGACGAACCAGCTTCTCGCATATCAGATGCCCTCCTTCGAGGCCGCGTTGTGCCGCTCTTTTGATACGGACACCTATATTGATGCGCTGTGCACGTCTGCCAATCCGAAGCTGCGCGCGTTGGGCGCAGACCTGGCTGCAGGCAGAGAGGGCGAGCGAGCGCTTCAGGCGGCCTTGAGGCGCGCGTACGCCGAGGCAGCGGTATCCGCCAAAGCCGATCCCTACCTGGGATATCCCTCGCGTCGCCTGCATCCCCGCAAGATTATCATTCACGTTGGCCCCACGAACGCCGGCAAGACCCATGATGCGCTCACGGCGTTTAGAGACGCCAAGTGCGCCCTCTACCTTGGGCCGCTGCGCCTTCTTGCCGCAGAGGTGGCCGACACGTCGAACGAACGCGGCTGCCCCTGCTCGCTCGTGACCGGAGAAGAGCGCCGCCTTGTAGAAGGGGCCCGGCACGTTGCTTCCACCGTCGAGATGTTCGACCCCCAGGGCAGCTGGGACGTGGCCGTGATCGACGAGGCGCAAATGCTGGGCGACCCCAACCGCGGCGGGGCCTGGAGCCGCGCACTTATCGGTGTCGATGCCGATGAGCTACACATATGCTGCGCGCCGGAGGGCCTCGACATCGTACGGCGCGTCTTGGACGGATGCCGCGAGCGCTTTGGAGACACCTACCGCGTGCAGCGCCATGAGCGCCTGAACCCGCTGATGCCCCTCCCCCAGCTTGTGCGCTTCCCCGAAGACGTGCAGCCGGGCGACGCCTGCATCGCCTTCTCAAAACGCGACGTCCACGCCGCGGCGGCGGAGCTCCACAACGCGGGCCGCACCTGCTGCGTGGTGTACGGGGCGCTTCCCCATGCCGTGCGCCAGGCCGAGGCGCGGCGCTTCCGCGAAGGCGACGCCGAAGTGGTGGTGGCAACCGACGCCATCGGCATGGGACTCAACCTGCCGGTGAAGCGCGTGGTGTTCCTGCAGCATGACAAGTTCAACGGTCGTGAGCGCGTGATGCTGACTCCCGGCGAGGTCAAGCAGATCGCCGGGCGAGCAGGGCGCTATGGCTACACCGAGGCCGGCGAGGCGGCGTCTGCCATAGACCCCGAGTTTGTGGCGAATGCCCTGGCTGCGAAGGTGCGCCCCGTCCGCAGCGCGACGCTCGCGTTTCCCCGAACTCTGCTGGACATCGACGCGCCCGTCTCCGCGCTCTTTGACGCCTGGTCAAACGCGAAGGCGCCGGCGCCCTTCCGCTGCGCTGACTACTCGGAAGAGGCCATGCTCGCAGAGAGGGCAGAGAAGATCACGACCGACGCGCGGACGGTGTATGCCTTCGCGACGCTGCCTTTCAAGTCGAGCAACGCGTGTGCGCTCGACCTGTGGGAGGCAATACTGCGCGCCCATGTGGCAAAGGACCCGCTACCCGACTTCGACAAGGGCTGGGACAAGGACGACCTCGAGTCCATGCAGACGGTTTATGACAAGCTCGACCTGGTCGGCGCTTATCTGTTGGGCCCCGGAGATGGGCACCCCACTGCGTCGCTCGTAAGCGTCGACGACGTCGCCCTTCTGCGCGACGAGGTCTCGGAGGACATCTCATCGTTCCTTGCACGGCAGAGCTACGAGGGACGCCGCTGCTCGTCGTGCGGACGACCCCTTCCCTGGGGCCACCGCTTCGGCATATGCGAGCGGTGCTTTCGCCGCCAGTCGCGCAGGAGGTTTTAAGAGGCGCACGCTCGTTGAGGCTGCACGTTGGTCGAATCGCGGGCCCAGGCGGACAGGGGGCTAAAGCCGCCTGGGCTCAAATGACGAGGACATATGCCTAAGACGCGGCCTGCTCGAGGCAGTCCTCGACGGCCGTGAGGATGCCTTTGGAGGTGACGGTGGCGCCGGCCACGGCGTCGACGCCCTCGGTGCCGCCAGCCTCGACGATGGCCTCGGGGAGCCGCTCGATGGCCCTGGTGCCGATGCCCGGGGTCTCGGAGTTGTC
>JAHZHK010000072.1:0-269 GCA_019420325.1 Coriobacteriaceae bacterium
CGCGCAGGAACACCAGGTTGAGCTTGCCGGGAAGCTCAACCTCGTCGCTGGGAAGCATGTACGACGAGGTGTCGGCAGGCTCGCACAGCGCCTTGGGGGTGCAGCCCTTCAGGTTGCTCACCTTGTCGTACTTCACCTGTCCGGTGAAGTCCTCAAGCGTGAGCTCCTTCCAGCGATGGTGATATTTGGCAACGGTGAACTGGTCTTTTATGAACTGCTTGAAGACCTTTCCCACGGAGAAGGGGTTGTAGAGCATCTCGGTTTCCAGG
>JAHZHK010000072.1:290-14147 GCA_019420325.1 Coriobacteriaceae bacterium
CACCTGTTCGCCGTTGACCGAGCACACGAAGCTCGCGACGCCTGCATCGCCCCAGATGCGCATGGGGGAGAACCCCGTCGAGGCAAGGCTGTCGCCCAAAAACACCGCGTCGAGGGAGTCGTCGGGTTCGGCGAGGAAGCCATAAGCGCGTGACTCGATGAGGCCATCGTCTTTGGAGTTGCCCTTGGGTTGCAGGATGTGGCCCAGGCCGACAAGCATCCCCCACAGGATGGCGCAAAACAGAATCGACAAGCCCAGGTATTTGAAGAAGCGGGCGGGCTTGGAGGGCTTGGGTGCGGTGGATTCGGTCATGGTACCTCGTTAGAACTGGGCGTAGATCGGGTCGAGCGGCGCGGTTCCCACACCGTACGAGCCGAAGATGACGATGGCGATGATGAGTGCGTACAGCACAGTCCAGCGCACGGCGAGGTTCTTGTGCGTGAGGCGCTCCGTGATGCAGCAGCCGCGCTCTTCAATGACGGCCACGATCGTCATGACGACGACCATCGCCGCCACGGCGGCATAGTCCTGCAGGCACAGGCCCACGACCTCGGTGGTGACCGAGGGGAAGGTGAGGCCGATGGCCATGAAGGCGCCGTTCGTGAACGATTCAAGCGTGAAGTTGCCCACGAGCTGGCCGAACATGTAGAGGCCTGCATCCATGCCCTCGGCGCGGAAGAAGAGCTCGCCCACGAAGACGACGACGAGGGTGCGCAGCCACTGGAAGGTGCGCCAGACCGTGCCTTCGCGGTTGATGTGGAGTTTGGCGCATGCCGACTGGGCGAGGGGCTCTACCAGGCCGCCCAAAAGGATGATCGCGAAGTAATACAGGCCGAAGAAGATGTACTGCGAGCCCGCGCCGTGCCACAGGCCGTTGGCGAACCACACACAGAAGAGCGTGACCGAGCCTGCCAGAAGCGGGCCGTAGCGGTTGCCGATGCGATGGCGGGCCGCCTTGGTGAGCGACTTCATGGGGGCGCTGAGCGACAGGGGGTAGAAGATGTAGTCGCGCAGCCACGAGCCGAGCGTGATGTGCCAGCGCTGCCAGAACTCCGAGGCGGTGCGGGAGAAGAAGGGGTGGCGGAAGTTTTCGGGCAAGGTGACGCCGAAGATACGCGCGGTGCCCAGGGCGACGTCCATGCAGCCCGAGAAGTCGCAGTACAGCTGCAGGGTATAGAGCACGGCCGCCGCTGCAACCACGCCGCCGTCGTAGGACGTGTAGTCAGCGAAGATGGGCTTGACCACCAGGTTGAGGCGGTCGGCAACGATCATCTTCTTCGCGAAGCCCCAAAGGATGCGCACGCTGCCCCGGTAGAGGTTGTCCTTGTTGATGGGCGTACCGGCCCAGAGCTGCTCGGCTGTTTGCCCGTAGCGGCAGATGGGGCCTTCCATGATCTGGGGGAAGAAGCTCAGGAAGAGCGCGATCCTGCCCAGGTTGGTGTCGGGCGCGATGGTGCCGCGGTAGACGTCGAAGAGGTATGACGCCGCCATGAGCGTGTAGAACGAGATGCCGATGGGCACGCCGATGTAAGGCACCGCCACGGGCACGTTCAGGCCGAAGAGCGCAAGAAGCGACCCCGCCACTTCGCCGAAGAAGACCAGGTACTTAAGGCAGGCAAGCAGCAGCAGGTTGAAGCCGACCCCCAGGCCGCACACGAGGCGCGCCTTCTTCTGATAGAGCTTCTTGAGCTCCTTCTTGCGCGTCTTGTCTTGGGCGATGAAGGTGTCGCGCTCGGTGAAGAGCGCGCCCATCTTGCGTCCGGCCAGGTACACGCTCACCGTCGAGATTAGGATGAAGACGATGAGTTTGCTGGAGATGGCCCAGAAGAAGGCATAGCTCGCCACCAACAAGACCGCCCACCGCAGTCGCTGCGCTACCACCTGGTAGGCGACGAGAACGATGGGCAGGAAGGCGACGATATACAGAATCGAGAAGTACGAGTGAAGGGAGAAGTCCAAGGTGCGGCCCAGCCCAGCGGTTATGCGTCTTCTTCGACCAGGCGCGTGACGAGGGCGTCAATGGCCTGGACGGAGTTGAAGTTGGCGGGCACGATCTCCACGGCGGGAATGGTCACGTCGAAGGCGTCTTCGAGCTCGGGCACGAGTGCCAGAATCGTCAGAGAGTCCAGGACGCGGCTGTCTACGAGGTTGTCGGCGGTTTCGTAGTCTACGCCGGGTTTGAGGGATTCTAGGATTTCAATGATCTCGTCCATGGTGCACCTTTCTTTGAGTCGTGGGCCCATGTGGGTTGGGACGGGCATACTTTACCAGCTAGAAACATATACGGCCAGGCGATGGCTCTTCAGGTATGCGGTTTTACCGACAAAACACGCCGCTCGCCGCGTGTCCGTGCGCCTAAGCGACCGGGGAGTTGAGGGGGTAGGTGGGTAGGGCGTCGCGCACGAGCCTGGTCTGGCCGTCCGCTCCCACCAGGCACACGCGCGGCAGCTCACGGCTCAGGAAGAGCGATATGCCCTCGGTCATGCAGTAGGCGCCGGTGTTCTCGAAGGCCAGGACGTCGCCGATCTCCAGACCCGGGAAGGGGAGCTGCTTGGCTAGGATGTCGTTGACCGAACAGAGCGACCCGCACACGTTCCAAGGCTCCACGGGGTGTACCGTGCGCCCCTCGTAGTCGAGCAGGGCGCACTTGGGGTCGCGCATGGCGAGCGACTGGCCAAAGTAGACGAGATGGTTCATGCCGCCGTCCACGATGGCGTAGCGCTGCCCGTCGTTCACCTTGGCGTCGGCCACACCGGTGAGGAACGTGCCGCACGAGGCTGCGATGCTGCGCCCCAACTCGAGGATGATGGGACCGTCGAAGGCGAAGTCCTCGAGCTGGGAGGCGAACTCTGCCAGGAACGCGTCCTCGTCGAAGGCGTCTTCCTCGAAGTACTGCACGGGAAAGCCTGGGCCGAATTCGAGCTCGCGGCATGTGAACCCGCACTCCTGCTCGAGCCTGTCCATCACCTTGCGCACCTGGCGAAGCTCGCGCGCGAGCCTTTTGGTCGAGGTCTTCTGCGTGCCCGAGAAGTACTGCACGCCCCAGATGTCCAGGTTCGGGTCGCTTCCGTGGGTCGTCACGATGTCCACGAGCTCTGCCTGGTCCAGGCCGAACTGGTTCGAGCTCGTGAGACGCAGCAGGACCGGGATGCGTACGTCGTGCCGACGGGCGCACTCAAGCAGCATGTCGAACTGCAGACGCGATTCGACCGTGTAGCGCCCAATGGGCATGCCCGACCCAATGAGCTCGTCCATGAAGCGGGCGTCTTTGTTCACGCCCGACACCACGAGCGCATCTGGTTGGGCCCCGGCCTCCAGGCAGATGCGTGCCTCGCCGGTCGAGCAAGCCTCGAGGCGTTCGACCGAGCCTGCGAGCAGGGGAACGATGAACGTGTTGGCCTTCACGGCGTAGCAGAGCTCCACGTTTGTGGGCAAAGCCGAGCGCAGGCGCTCAAGACGTCTTTCCAGAACACGGCCGTCGAACACATAGAGGGGCGTGCCGAAGGTGCGGGCATATCCCAAGAGCTCATCGTTACGCATTGACTTCCTTCTTTCTCTGGGCGCGGGCCTGACGGCGCAGCTCCTTGAGACGCTGCTGCTCGGCGAGGTAGGCGTCGAGCATGGCGCGGCGGTCGACCTTGCCGTTCTTGGTGAGGGGCATCTCGTCCACATGCTCGAGGCTTGCCGGGTGCATGAAAATGGGGAGCTCCTCATGAATGCGGGCCAGAAGCTCGCTCGAGTCGACATCCCCCTCGTAGAAGGCGTGGATGCGGCTCTTCTCGGGGTCGAACGAGCACCGGCAGCGGGTCACGCCCCCGCAGCGCTCGAACGCCGCCTCGATCTCCTCGAGCTCGATGCGGTGGCCCATGTGCTTGATCTGGTTGTCCTTGCGCCCGCAGAAAAAGAGGTCGCCGTTGCCGTCATAGGTGCCCATGTCGCCCGTACGGTACATGACCTGGGGAAACGCCTGCTGCAGGGGGTTGCGCACGAAGGTGCGCTCGGTCTGCTCGCGGGCGGCGTAATAGCCCAGTGCCACCGAGGCGCCGCACACGCAGATCTCGCCCTGGATGCCGGGCTGTGTGACAAGACGGTCGTCACCGTCGAGCAACATCACCTGTCGGTTGGCGAAGGGGCGGCCCAAGGGCAGGCTCTTGTCGTAGGTGCGCCCGCGTTCAACCTCGTGGTAGGTGCAGTTGCAGGTGATCTCGGTGGGGCCGTAGAGGTTCACGAACTGGGCTTGGGGCAGGTGCTCCATCCAGATGGCCAAGTGCTTGAGAGGCATCACCTCGCCGCTGAAAAGGACGCGACGCACATGGGGCAGGCCCTGTCCGTCAAGAGCGTGCAGGCTGCTCACCAGGCACAACGCAGCCACCGCCCAGGTCATGACGGTCGCGTGGCAGGCGTCCACGTATTCGACGAGCGCTGCGGGTTGGGAGAAGAGCCTGCGGGGCACAATGGCCAGCTCGCCGCCGGTAGCAAGCGCGCTGTAGATGTCCTTGACCGAGACATCGAAGTCAAACGGTGCTTGGTTTGCAAAAACGTCGTCGCAGGTAAACCCAAACGTCGCGGTAAAGGTGTCGATGAAGTCGATGATGGCTCGATGGCTTACCGCCACGCCCTTGGGCGCCCCGGTGGAACCCGAGGTGAACAGGACATAGGCAGGGTCGCAGTCGAGCACGTGGGCGCGAATGCGCTCAAGCAAGGCGGTGTCGACCTGCGCGGTCAGGCTGTCTGCCTCGACGAGCCGTGCGTCCGGAAGCGCCGCACGGGCGCGCTCGCGGGTCGTGTCGCCCACAACGACAAGGGGGTTGCCGAGTGTGGCATACATGCTGGCCAGGCGCATGTCAGGCGCGGCAGGGTCGACGGGCACGTAGAAGCCGCCTGCGTATAGGGTGCCCAGAAGCGTCGCGAGCGTGCGGGCGCTCTTCTCCATGAACACCATGACGGGTTGCGCGCCCGCACCGAGAGCGGCCAGGGCGCAGCCGCGCGAACGCGCCTCGTCGAGGAGTTCGCGGTAGGTGAGCCGAGCGTGCTCGTCGCTTACCGCGCACACGTCCGCGCGTGTGAGGGCGGCTCGCTCAAGGTATTCCAGGACATTGTGTTGAGACATGGCAGGTCGTTTCTGTGTGGCCCGATTGGCGGCGGTTCGGTCGGCAACTATTGTAATATGTAACGGTCGGGCCATGATGTGCCCCTGATGCTTTCGCGATGTGCTCCCAGTGCTTTCCATTGTGCGCGGCTGCAGAACTCTATTTCGTTTTTATGAATAAATCCTCCAATCTCAATATTGAATTTGCATGAAAGGGCCGAATTCAAACATCGTCCTGTGTTATATGCGTATTATTCTCACGTTCGACAACGAACAGCATTCGCCGTACGACGCCCCGAGTATGGTTTGCGGGCGCCGTTTACTCAGTTAGGGGGAACCATGGACCAAACGCTTGCCGGCAGGGACCTGCTTCGCCTGCTTGACCTCACTCCCGCCGAGGTCACCCTTATCCTCAAGACCGCCGAGTGCCAGAAGGCTGATTGGGCCGCTGGCATCCACGAGGCGCCGCTTGCTGGCCAGGCTATCGCCATCATCATGGAGAAGCCGTCGCTGCGCACGCGCAACTCGTTCGAGATCGGCGCTTATCGTCTGGGCGCCCACCCCGGCGTTATGGCCGACGACCACTCTGCCTTCTCGCGCGGCGAGACGGTTGAGGACACCGTAAAGGTGCTTCAGAACTTCTACGACTGCATCGTGCTGCGCACGTTTGCCCAGTCCAAGATCGAAGAGGTCGCTGCTTGCGCCGATGTGCCGGTCATCAACGCGCTGACCGATGCCTACCATCCCTGCCAGATCCTGGCCGACTTCCTCACCATCGTGGAACACGGCAAGCAGCTCGAGGGCCTCAAGCTCACCTATGTGGGCGACGGCAACAACATGGCCAACACCTACCTCGAGGGCGGAGCCCTGTGCGGCATGCACGTGCGCATCGCCTCTCCTGAGGGCTACGAGGTCGACCCCGAGGTCTTTGCGCAGTGCCAGGCTGCCGCGGACAAGTACGGCACGGGCGCTACGCTCGAGCTCATGCGTGATCCCGTTGCAGCTGTCGAAGGCGCCGACGTGGTGCTCACCGACACCTGGACCTCCATGGGTGACGAGGCCGAGCATGACATGCGCGTCGCGGCCTTCCAGGGCTACCAGGTCAACGCCGAGCTCATGGCCCATGCCGCCGAGGGTGCCCTCTTCATGCACTGCCTGCCCGCGCACCGCGGCGAGGAAGTCACCGACGAGGTGATGCGCGCCCCCTACTCGGTCATCTACGACGAGGCGGGCAACCGCCTGCATGCCCAGAAGGCCGTCATGTCACTGTTCATGGGCGTCCCCGCACCTGCTGCAGCCCTGGAGGCAGCCGAGGCCGTCGCTGGGAGGTGGCATGCATGAGGGGTCGTGAGGAAAGGCAGGCCGCCATCCGCGAGATAGTGCGCACCGAGTCCACCCAGACCCAGCGCGACATCGTCGAGCGGTTGAGCGCGTGCGGTTTCAACTGCACGCAGGCCACCGTCTCCCGCGACATCGCCGAGATGGGCTTGTGCAAGCTGCCCGAGGGCGTCTACGTTCTCGCCGAGGACCTGCGCCTTCAGCGCATGGTGTGCGACCTGGTCACCTCGGTGGAGCACGCCGGCAACCTCGTGGTTGTCAAGGCGTCCACGGGAACGGCCCAAGGCGTTGCTGCTGCGCTTGACGCAGCCGATTTGCAGGATGTCCTGGGGTCGGTTGCCGGCGACGACACCATCCTCGTCGTCGCGCGCTCCGAGGAGGCCGCAGTGTCCTTCGAGAAGATGGTCAACCGCCTGCGAGGCGTGCGCCCCTAGCGTTGGTTTCCTGCTCGAAACAAAAGTTGTCTATCGTCGCCCCGACATAGCCGGAGCATGTGGAAGGGAGCTCTACCATGGCACGTGAGAAGTGCGTACTTGCATACTCGGGAGGTCTCGATACCTCTGTTTGCATCCAGTGGCTCATCAACGAGCGCGACCTCGATGTCATCACCCTGCTTGTCGATGTGGGACAGGACTGCGCTGACCTCGAGTTCGCCCGCCAGAAGGCCCTGAACTGCGGCGCCATCGAGTCCATCGTCATGGACGTGCGCGACGAGTTCTGCGAGGACATGTGCTGCAAGGCCATCGCCGCCAACGGCCTGTACGAGAACAAGTACCCGCTGCTGTCGGCCCTCTCTCGCCCGCTGATTTCCGCCAAGCTCGTTGAGGTCGCCCACAAGTACGGTGCGACCTACATCGCCCACGGCTGCACCGGCAAGGGCAACGACCAGGTGCGTTTCGAGGTCAGCGTTCAGGCGCTCGACCCCGACCTCAAGGTCATCGCCCCCGTGCGCGTGTGGGACCTCCACACCCGTCCGCAGGAAATCGCCTTCGCCGAGGCCCATGGCATCCCGGTGGCCGCCAAGAACGGCAAGCCCTACTCCATCGACGACAACCTCTGGGGCCGCGCCATCGAGTGCGGCGTGCTCGAGGATCCCTGGAACGAGCCTCCCGCGGACATCTGGGAGACCACGGCCGACCTCGCCGACTGCCCCGACACCCCTGAGGACGTCATCGTGGGCTTCGAGGGCGGCAAGCCCTGCTCGCTCGATGGCGAGAAGATGAGCGTCCAGGATGTCATCGTCAAGCTCGACGCCATCGCCGGCCGCAACGGCTACGGTCGCCTCGACCAGATTGAGAACCGTCTTGTGGGCATCAAGAGCCGCGAGTGCTACGAGGTTCCCGGCGGCCTGGCCCTCATCTGCGCCCACAAGGCCCTTGAGGACCTGTGCCTCGAGCGCGAGCTGCTCCACTACAAGTTGGGCCTGGAGCACAAGTGGGCCGAGCTCGTGTACTACGGCCTGTGGTTCTCGCCCCTCAAGAAGGCTCTCGACGCCTTCTTTGCCTCCACGCAGACGCTGGTGACCGGCGAGGTCAAGCTGCGCTTCATCAAGGGCACCTGCACCGTGGTGGGCCGTCGCTCCGAGTACTCGCTGTACGACTACAACCTCGCAACCTACGACGAGGGCGACACCTTCAACCGCGACTCGGCCGCCGGCTTCATCGAGCAGTGGGGCCTGCCGAGCAAGGTTTGGGCCAAGCATCGCAAGGACACCGGCAACGAAGGCACCATCTAATGCTCGCCATGACGTTTTTGCTGGCCGACTTTATCGTCGTGCCCGCCAGCCTCATTGCGCTCACCTGGTTGCTCGCTGCCTACAAGCGCCGCTGCGACATGCATCCCGAGACGTTCGCCCCAACCGAGGAGGCTTAGAGGAATGGAAAACGCATCCCCCAACAAGGCTCTGTGGGGCGGCCGTTTCGAGGCCCAGCCCGCTGAGTTCCTCCAGCGCTATGGCGCGTCGCTCCCCTTCGACAAGCGCATGTGGGCCGAGGACATCCAGGGTTCCAAGGCGCATGCCAAGATGCTTGCCCATGTCGGCGTCATCTCGCAGGAAGACGCGGATGCCATCCGTGCCGGCCTCGACGAGGTGGGCGCCGACATTGCTGCCGGCAACTTTGACTTCGACATCAACGACGAGGACATCCACATGTCGGTGGAGAAGTCGCTCACGCAGCGCATCGGTGCGGCAGGCGGTCGCCTGCACACGGGTCGCTCCCGCAACGACCAGGTGGCCCTCGACGACCGTCTTATCGCGCGCCGTCTGTGCCGCGAGCTGCATGCCAAGGTGTGCGAGCTGCGCGAGGCGCTGCTTGAGCGTGCTGAGGGCGAGTTCGGCGTCGTGATGCCGGGCTACACCCACATGCAGAAGGCGCAGCCGGTGCTCTTTAGCCACCATATGCTGGCCTATTACTGGATGTTCACCCGCGACGCCAAGCGCCTGCGCGACGCCTACGACGCCGCCGATGTGTGCCCCCTGGGCAGCGCCGCGCTTGCCGGCACCACCTACCCGCTTGACCGCTCCATGGTGGCCGACGAGCTGGGCTTTGCCGACATCACGAAGAACTCCATGGACTCGGTGAGCGACCGCGACTTCTTCCTCGACTTGCTCTACGCCTGCTCGGTTGCGCAGATGCACCTGTCGCGCCTGTGCGAGGAACTCGTGTACTGGTCGAGCGACGAGTTCCGCTTCATCACGATGGACGACACCTACTCCACGGGTTCCTCCATCATGCCGCAGAAGAAGAACCCCGACTTCGCCGAGCTCACGCGCGGCAAGACGGGTCGCGTCTACGGCGACCTGGTGAGCCTGCTCACCACGATGAAGGGCATCCCGCTGGCCTACAACAAGGACATGCAGGAGGACAAGGAGCCCGTTTTCGACGCCGTCGACACGGTGGCCGACGCGCTGCACGTGTGCGCCGGCATGATCCGCACCATGCGCGTGATGCGCGACAACATGCGCGCCGGTGGCCTGGGTGGCTTCATGGCCGCCACCGACCTGGCCGACTACCTCGTGGGCAAGGGCATGCCCTTCCGCGAGGCGCACTCGGTCATCGGCCACATGGTGCTGTCCTGTGAGAAGGCCGGCAAGCGCCTGCAGGACCTCACGCTCGATGAGCTCAAGCAGTTCAGCGAGCTGTTCGACGAAGGTGCCTTCGAGGCCACCGACATCGACAAGGTCGTTGAGCGCCGCACCACTGCGGGCGGCACCGGCCATGAGCCCGTCCGCGTCCAGATTGCCCAGGCCAAGGAGGCGCTCGCCGCTGATCAGGCTTGGGGAAAGTAGGGCAGGAGAGCGTCGTAGCCCGATTCTACATATGCGTTGCCCGAAGGGCCGTCCACTAAGTGGGCGGCCCTTTTGCGTTTGAAGGCAGGGGACGGCCTGTACGCACCGCCCGTCAAACCACCCGAATCATCTGGTGGGCGGGCGATTGCCGGGCCGGGAGTTCCCTGGAATCTCGCTATATGAGGACGTGCGAGGGCGAGGCAGGCCCGCGTTGGGTAGGGCGGGCCCCGTGCAAGAGAGAGTCCAGGACCTATGCGGTGACGAGATGCTCTCTATGTGCTGGAGCTCGAGGGCGCAATGCCAGGAAGAACACGATGCTGTCCCGCCTGTCTTTCGGCAAGAAAAAGGGTCCGACCAAACGGCCGGACCCTTTGCGTCAAATCTGCTGCAAGTCGAGAGACTCTGAGCGTGCGCCCGCTCCTTACACGTCGTCGTAGGAGACGTCGCCGTCGCCGGAGTTACTGCCCCCATTGCCGCCGTCTGAGCCATCGCCGCTGGTACCGTCGCCACTTGTGCCATCGCCGCTGGTGGTGCCGTCACCGGTGGGGTTGCCGTTCTCGTCGGTGGTTTCGTCTTCTTCGGTGGTCTCCTCTTCAGTGGGCTCGACCCAGGTGCCCTGCGAGAAGCTCCAAGAGTAGTTGTCGCGGTAGACGGGGCTGCCGGCTGCGGGGAACTCTGCGCGCGGCTCGTCTTGGAGCGCCTCGGTCACGAAGTGGGAGAAGATGGGGCTCGGCAGGGTGTGCGTGGAGCCCAGGGACCCCTGGTACCAGATCTCGGTCTCCGTGCGGTAGCCCACCCACACGGCCACGGAGATCTGCGGGGTATAGCCCACGAACCACAGGTCGCGCGTGTCGTCGGTGGTGCCCGTCTTGCCGGCCACGGGTTGGTTCACGTAGGGCTGGGCCTCGGTGCCGGTGCCGAAGGACACGACGCCCTCGAGGATGTCGGTCACGGCTCCCGCCACCTCGGGCGAGACGGCCTGGGTGCCCACGGGCTCATACTTGTAGAGCGAGTTGCCGTTACGGTCGAGCACCTCGGTGATGCAGGTGGTGTCGTAGTGCACGCCGCCGGTGGCCAGGGTGCCGTAGGCGGAGGCCATCTCAAGCACGCTGCAGCCGGCGGTACCCAGGGTGAGCGAGTTGTAGGCGTGGTCGGACAGGTCGGTCGTGATGCCCATGGCGTAGGCAGTGTCGATGACGCTTTGCACGCCAATCTCGTTGATGACCTGGGCATATACCGAGTTGCAGGAGAGGTAGGTGGCCTGGCGCAGGCTGATGTTGCCATAGCTCTGGAACTGGTAGTTGTTCACCGGCCAGTCGCCCACCATGATGCCGCTGTTGCCGTTCGCCAGCACCGTGGGGTTCATACCGGCCTGGATGGCGGCGGTCAGCGTGAAGACCTTGAACGACGAGCCGGGTTGGCGTCGCGCCATCGTGGCGAGGTTGAACTGGTCGACGTTGTAGTCGCGGCCGCCCACCATGGCGAGGATGTAGCCGGTGTTGGGGTCGATGCACACCAAGGCGCTCTCAAGCTCGTCGTCTGCGTACTGCAGCACGCTCCACACGGCGTTTTCGGCTGCTGTCTGGTACTTGGGCGAGATGGTGGTCTTGACGGTGAGGCCGCCCTTGAAGATGACGTCGGTGGAGAACTGCGTGGAGAGCGTCGACTTCACGTAGTCCACGAAGTACGGGTAGGCGTAGGCGCCCGACTTCTCCGGGGGCGTGTAATTGAGCACGAGGTCGCTCGCGACGGCATCGTCGTATTCCTGCTGGGTGATGTGGCCCTTGTCGAGCAGATGGGCAAGCACGACGTTGCGGCGCTCGATGGCACTTTCGGGGTTTGCGAGCGGGTTGTAGTAGGAGGGCGACTGAGGCAGGCCCGCCAGCGTGGCCGCCTCGGCGATGGTGAGGTCCGCGCAGGACTTGCCGAAGTACGTCTGCGCCGCGGCCTCGATGCCGTAGCAGCCTGCTCCATAGTAGATGGAGTTGAGGTACATCATGAGGATGTCGTCTTTGGAGTACATCTGCTCGAGCTGCGTAGCGATGTAGGCCTCGCGCACCTTGCGTGACAGCGTCTGCTCAAACTGCTCGTCGGAGAGCACCGTGTTGCGCACGAGCTGCTGGGTGATGGTGGAGGCGCCCTCCGAGCCGCCGGACAGCTGGGCCACGACGGCGCGCAGGATACCCTTGATGTCGACGCCGTTGTGCTCGTAGAAGCGCTCGTCCTCAGTGTCCACCGTTGCCCACAGCACGTACTGGGAGCACTGGTCCTTGGTGATGGGGGTGCGGTTCTCCATATAGAACTGCGCGATGACGTTGCCGTCGGCGTCGAGCACCTTCGTGGGCTCGGCGAGCAGGTAGGCGTCGGAGTCCGAGTAGTCGGGCAGGTCCTTGAGCCACGACATCGCCAGCGAGTAGGTGGCCGATACCGAAGTGGCGACGCCTGCGATGACAAGCATCAGGGCGACGATGGCTATGTATTTGCCGACGCGTGGTTTGGCAGCCTTGCGCGTGGTGCGGTTGCGTGCGGTCATGCGGGGTGTCCTTTCGACGTGCACATGTAACCTTGTATTATCACTCAAACCTTTGTGTCCCTAAAGCCTCAAGGGTCCCATGGGGGCGTTTCTTCATCGCCTGACTAGAAGCCTGAGTGAAAATTCGGCCCTAATCGCCGCTTAATTTGCGCTGGGGCGGGCTTTTTTGCCCAAAGTGCTATACAAGGCCTATACTTCTATATTTATCGGTCAGCTGGGGACCGCCCCGACCCGCGTCAGAGTGGCGCGTCTGAAAGGATGAGTTTGTTGAACGTCTCAGTCGAAGAGCAGCTTCGCATCATCACCTCGGGCACCGACACGATCGTGCCGGTCGAGGGTCTCAAGAAGAAGCTCGAGCAGGGTCGCCCGCTCAACATCAAGCTCGGCGTCGACCCCACCAGCCCCGACCTGCACCTGGGCCATGCCGTGCCCCTGCAGAAGATGCGCCAGTTCCAGGACCTGGGCCACAACGTTACCCTCATTATCGGCAACGGCACCGCCTTCATCGGCGACCCTTCGGGCAAGAACTCCACGCGCCCGCAGCTCTCCCATGAACAGATCGAGTCCAACGCCCAGACCTACGTCGAACAGGCCATGAAGGTCCTCGACCCGGCCAAGACCAAAATCGTCCACAACGGCGACTGGATCTTGACTATGGACCTGGGCAAGCTGCTCGAGATTGCCAGCAAGTTCACCGTTGCCCGCATTCTTGAGCGCGACGACTTCACGAAGCGCTACACGAGCCACACCCCCATCGCCCTGCACGAGTTCCTCTATCCCGTGATGCAGGCCTACGACTCGGTCATGATCAACGCCGACGTGGAGATGGGCGGTCGCGACCAGCTCTTCAACCTGCTCGCCGGCCGCGAGCTCATGGAGAAGATGGGCATGGAGCCCCAGGTGGCCCTGTGCATGCCGCTGCTCGAGGGCACCGACGGCGTGCGCAAGATGAGCAAGTCCTACGGCAACTACGTGGGCCTCACCGACACGCCTGACGACATGTTCGGCAAGATCATGTCCATCCCTGACAACCTCATCGTGCGTTACTACCGTCTCGCCACGCGCGTCGACGTGCACGAGATCGACGCCATCGAGGCCGAGCTGGCCGCCGGTACCGGCGACCCCAACGCCCTCAAGCGCAGGCTTGCCCGCATTATCATCGACAACTACCACACCCCCGGTGACGGCGAGAAGGCCGAGGAGGCTTTCAACCGCGTGCACAGGAACCACGAGGTGCCCGAAGATGTGGAGGAGTTCTCCTGCGACCTGTCCGGTGAGGTCTACCTGCCCGGCCTTCTCCAGGAAATCGGCTTTGCCGCCAGCGCCGGCGAGGGCCGCAGGCTCATCGACGGCGGCGGTGTGAAGGTCGACGGCGAGGCGCTGCCCGCCAAGAGCTACAACGTGCCCGGCTCCGACCTCGCGGGCCGCGTGCTGCAGGCCGGCAAGCGCCGTTTCGCGCGCATCCAGGCTCGTTAGGGGCGATTTCAGCAAGGCTTGCTTTGCAAAGTAAGTGAGGCTTTCTTTTGGGCGGTCCGCCGTGCGCGGGCCGCCCATTTTTTAATATGAGCAGGACATTGTCAAGAGGCAGAAAGCGACCGGGCCCAATTT
>JAHZHK010000073.1:0-12934 GCA_019420325.1 Coriobacteriaceae bacterium
CTACGCTGGCAACCCGGAGAATATCGCGAGGCTGCCCGGCGACCGCGTGGAGCTCGTGGTGGGCGACATATGCGACGCCGAGCTGCTGGACGAACTCGTGCCTGGTCATGACGCTATCGTGCACTATGCTGCAGAGAGCCACAACGACAACTCCATCGCCGACCCCGAGCCTTTCTTGCGTACCAACGTCGAGGGAACCTTCCGCCTCTTGGAGGCAGTGCGCAAGTACGGTATCCGTTACCACCACGTGAGCACCGATGAGGTCTATGGCGATCTGGCTCTGGACGACCCGGCGAAGTTCACCGAGGAGACGCCGTACCACCCCTCCTCGCCGTACTCTTCCACCAAGGCATCTTCTGACATGCTTGTGCGTGCATGGACGCGTACCTACGGACTCAGGACCACTATTTCCAACTGTTCGAACAACTATGGTCCCTACCAGCATGTGGAGAAGTTCATCCCCCGGCAGATCACCAACATCATCGATGGCGTGCGCCCTAAGCTCTATGGTGATGGACGCAATGTCCGTGATTGGATTCACACCGAGGACCATTCCTCTGCCGTGTGGGAGATTTTGACTAAGGGTCGTTACGGTGAGACTTATCTCATTGGTGCTGACGGCGAGCGTAGCAACATTGACGTGCTGCGCGCAATCCTAGTTGCCATGGGCAAGGAGGCAGACGATTTCGACTGGGTGCGAGATCGCCCTGGTCATGACCGTCGTTATGCCATCGATAGCTCGAAATTGCGCCGCGAATTGGGATGGACCCCCAAGCACACTGATTTTGCCGAAGGGCTGAAGCAGACTATCGATTGGTACATGGCCAATGAGGCCTGGTGGCGGCCCGCTAAGGCGGCCACCGAGGCGAAGTATGCGCGCCAGGGGCAATAAGTCTGAGCTGGTCGTTTGCTTGTGGCGACATTCCCTACAAAGAAACAGCGAACACCGCGCGAGATGTGGTGCAAGGAATAAAGGAGCGCTCGATGTCCCTGCGTAACGATTACTCTGACATTAAGTTTGCCGATGATGGCCGCCTGAAGCTGCTCATCATCGTGGGCACGCGCCCCGAGGTCATCAGGCTCTCGGAGGTCATCAAGAAGTGCCGCAGGCACTTCGACTGCCTGCTGGCGCACACCGGGCAGAACTACGACTACACCTTGAACGGCATCTTCTTCCGCGACCTGGAGCTCGCCGACCCCGACGTGTACCTGGACGCCGTGGGCGCCGACCTGGGCGAGACGGTGGGCAACATCATTGCCGCCTCCTACAAGCTCATGGCGCAGGTGAAGCCCGACGCTCTGCTCATCCTGGGCGACACGAACTCGTGCCTCTCGGCCATCGCGGCCAAGAGGCTTCACATACCCATCTTCCACATGGAGGCCGGCAACCGCTGCAAGGACGAGTGCCTGCCCGAGGAGACCAACCGCCGCATCGTCGACGTGATCTCCGACGTGAACCTGGCCTACTCCGAGCACGCCCGCCGCTACCTCAAGGACACGGGCTGCGCCCCCGAGCGCACCTACGTGACGGGCAGCCCCATGGCCGAGGTCCTGCGCGCCAACCTGGCGAAGATCGAGGCGAGCAACGTCCTGGGGGAGCTGGGCCTGGAGCCCAAGGGCTACATGCTCCTCTCGGCGCACCGCGAGGAGAACATCGACACCGAGGCGAACTTCGAGAGCCTGTTCACGGCCATCAACGCCCTGGCCGAGAGGTACGACATGCCGATCCTCTACAGCTGCCACCCCCGCTCGCGCAAGCGCCTTGAGGCCGCGGGCTTCGCGCTCGACCCGCGCGTGCGCATGCACGAGCCCATGGGATTCCACGACTACAACTGCCTGCAGATGAACGCCTTCGCCGTGGTGTCGGACTCCGGCACCCTGCCCGAGGAGTCGAGCTTCTTCGCGAGCGTGGGGCGCCCCTTCCCGGCGGTGTGCATCCGCACCTCGACCGAGCGCCCCGAGGCCCTCGACAAGGCGTGCTTCACCCTGGCCGGCATCTCCGAGCGCGGCCTCCTGCAGGCCGTGCAAACGGCGGTGGCCCTCGACGCCGAGGGCTCGCTGCCCCAGGCCCCCGTGCCCGACTACGCCGACGAGTGCGTGAGCACAAAGGTCGTGAAGATCATCCAGAGCTACACCGGCGTGGTGGACAAGATGGTGTGGAGGAAGAGTCTGTAGCAAGCGTCATCTCGCGCCTTTTAGTAGCGGAAAGAAACCCACAGGCTATGCCTGTGGTGGGTGGGCGGTTCCACCCGGCTGGGCTTGGGTGATAGAGAAAAGGCTTCCGTCCCATAATTGTCCTGCCGCGATGGCCGGATCGAGGTGGGAAGGGAAGGAAGCCGATGAACGAGGCAAGCTTATCGCACATCAGGTGGGACTGCACGTACCACATAGTCTGGATACCCAAGTACAGGCGCAAGGTGCCCTGCCAGCAGAGCAGGCACGAGGTGGGCGCCCTGGTCAGGGGACTCTTCGAGAGGAAGGGGTGCGAGGTCGCGGGGGGGCAGTGTGCGCGGCGACCACGTCCACGTCTGCGTGAGGATACCGCCGAAGCTGGCGGCGTCCGACGTGATGGGGTACGCGAGGGGCAAGAGCGCCATGGTGCTGCGGGACCGCCACCCGGAGTGGGGAAAGGTCGTCGGGAGGGACAAGACGTTTTGGGCCAGGGGCCGCTGCGTGAGCACCGTCGGCCTGAACGAGGAGGCCATCAGGCGCTACGTCGCCGAGCAGGAGGACGGCAGCAGGTTCGAGTAGGGAGAGGTGCGAGCGCGCCCCTTTAGGGGCGCGCCGGTAGACTGCCGGTGGCCATCGCGGCTTCAGCTGCAACCGGCAGGCTCGAGCACTATGTGCCCGCAAAGGTCTATGCAAGAAAAAACCTCCGGCTATGCCGGAGGTAGTTTATTACATTCATCTCTTCCCATCTGACGGCAACCGTCTTCAAATGCGTTCGATCATTTTGCGTCCTGGAGGTGTTTAAATGGTTGTGTGGAGACAAATAAGCAGCAAAATTCGTAATTTTACAGCTCGACTACGTGGGTTGTTGATCGGATTTACCGTGGAGGGGCGGGCCCTTATAAGGCTTTTCATGGTGTGATCATTGAAGCCGCGAATGTGACGTTTGGGTCAGGTGTTATTCTGTATCCCAATGTTCATATTTTTGGCGGTGGAAATGTTGAAATAGGCAATAATGTTTCGATTGGCGATGGCACCGTAATCTGTGCGGCATCGAGTGTTGTAATCGGGGATAACTCTTTGATTGCGGGACAATGCTATTTGATTGATTGTAACCATGGTATGCATTTGGGCGAGCCTATGCGTCGACAGCCTATGAGCATAAAGAAAGTCACGATAGGGGAGGATTGCTGGCTTGGTGCAGGCGTTAAAGTCCTTCCCGGGGTTACAGTCATGGATGGTGCGGTAGTCGGTGCCGGTGAAGTTTTGAGAAGTGATATAACGTCGACTTCAATCAACTATTCCGAACGATCCTTTATCGCCATAGAGAGACGCTAGGAAAGCAATGAACAAGTAGCCCCCGGCAGCAACCCCTCCCGCGTCGGCGCCGAAAAACCGGCCCGGGAGGGGCCGTCGGGGGATTTTCGTTGTGTCCCGCCCACATCGGGCGGCCAGGGGGCGCCCCCGCGCCCCCTACGCGGCGGCGGCCGCCGCCCTGAGCACCCCCACGAGCTCGGAGCGCAGGCGCACGCGGTCCTGCGCGCAGGCCGGCGGCCCCTGCAGGGGCGGGCGGCGCGAGGCGAGCAGGCAGTTCGCGACGGCGAACGCGGCGTAGAGCTGGTTCGTCACCTTCGCCAGGCCCCTGTACCTGGTCCTGCGCAGGCCCACGAGGTCCTTGAGGGCGTGGAAGGCGTGCTCGACGCGGGAGCGGGCGCTGGCGAGGATGCTCTCGGGGGCGCGCTCCGCCTCCGGGACGGACTTCTTGCGGCGGGCGACGTGCCAGCGCGCCGAGGCCGCGGGCGTCCCCCCGACCTCGACGGCCTGCCCTGAAAGGGCCAGCCGCGCCAGGCGCTCGGCGTCGCGCCGGTCGGTCTTTCGCGAGCGGTCGTCGGGGCTGGTGGGGATGTGGCTTGTGGCTATGGGCACGACCCTGCGCCCCTCGGCCGAGAGCTTCCTGGCCGGGACGAAGCCGGTGCAGCCGGCCTCGTAGACCCCGTAGGAAGGCTGCGGGAACCCCGCCACCCGCTCGGCCATCTCGCCGTAGGGGTTCCCGCGGAAGGTCCTCGCGCTCACCTCGCCCGTCGAGGCGTCCACGGCGCACACGGTGGTGGTGCGGGCGTGCGAGCCGATCCCGAAAACAGTACAATACCCGGACATGGGGGCCTCCCGTCGTCGTTTCTTGTGGTGAGAGACACCGTAGGCCGAGGGAGGCCCCTTTTCCAGGACCGCCCGCGGTTACGTTGGGTTCGGGTCATATCGTCTAGAGCACGATTTTGGTAGCTGAGGATAGAAGGAGAGTTCGATGAAGTTCACGGTTTGCGACAAAGGAGAAAGCGTCAACTTCACCAAGGGGCAAATGTATCTAAGGCGCGACATGTGGGATGACTTTTCCTACAAGACGGCCTTCGACCTCATATATTGCGATTCCGATGGCAACAGGATTGAAATGGGTTGGGTGAAGATCGCTTTCGCGGGCATGGAACCGGGTTCGACATTCGGAATGATTCCTCATGAATTTCTTGCTCTTGAAGACGGGTACTATTCACTGGGCCAGAACGTTGACTACTACGACAGGCTCCGATCTCTCAAAGACGAAACTCGCGAAGAGGTGCTCACCGCGCTTAATGACGTAGCTTTCAATCTCAATCTTCTGGACAAGCATAAAAAAGAATGCGCGATGCGGACCTCGTTGTTAAGGGATATCAGCCCTTCCTCTATCAGCGAGCAGTTCCATAGGGTCGCTACAGGTGGCGTTCCTCTGACGAAATACAATTTTACGTACGTGGCGAATCAGGACGAGGACGAGCTTGAAAAAATAGAGCTGTCGTTTGAGGTCGTCCCATCCTCGACTCCACCGACCAACATCCAAGCAATCATCGGGACAAACGGAACTGGTAAAACGACTCTCGTCAAGGATATCGTAGCAACCGTTTACGGTTTGGATAAGTCGCGTGGATCGTTTACATACAAGGGGAGGGACACTAAAGCAGGGCGGTTTGCGAACGTGGTCGTCGTGGCATTCAGCCCATTCGATAACTTTTCAGAAATCAACGGATTAGTGAGGTCCTGCCAGGCGCGGCTTGAGATTCCGTATACGTTCATAGGGCTGGAAGGAGGCGGAGAGGATTTGGAATCCTCCACATCCTCTCTATTCGTTGAATCATTAAAGCTCTGCAAGGCGAATCCTCATAAAAGGGAGCTATGGAATGACTCCATCGAGTTTCTGAAAAGCGACCCTGTATTCGCGAGGCTAGAGTTGAGTTCCTTGATGTCCTTAGACCAAAGCGGAGTCTCGCCCGAGGACGTTTTTTCAGCTTTGAGCTCTGGGCACAAAGTGGTCTTGCTGATTGTCACCTGCTGCGTTGCCCATGTTGCAGAGAAAAGCCTCATTGTTGTCGATGAGCCGGAAAACCACCTTCATCCTCCTTTGCTCTCGGCGCTAATCAGGGCACTTTCATATCTGCTCATCGACAGAAACGGCGTTGCAATAATCTCGACGCATTCGCCTGTCGTACTCCAAGAAATACCCAAGGATTGCGTTTGGAAGCTAAGGCGGGTTGGAGAGCGACAGATAGCCGAGCGTCCTGCGATTCAGACCTTTGGCGCAAATGCGGGAACGTTGATTAGCGAGGTGTTTGGCCTTGAAGTCACCAAGTCGGGGTTCCATAAAATGATCGAAGACGCAGTCGAGGAGTCAGACGACTTTGATGATGTCGAAGAGACGTTCGATTGCCAACTCGGCGACGAGGCCCTTATCCTGGCAAGAGCGCTTTTCGCGATAAAACATAGAGGCGAAAACAATGATTAACTTGCCGCTCCCGCTTCCCGACATAACCCCTGAGCGTATCTTTGAGGAATGCGCTAACGGATACCACGATGAGGGTAAACGCCGCAAGCTTAAGCAATACAAGGGTTGCGTGGAAAATGATTCGGAGGTCTACGGATCTGTCGTTACCTGCCCTTCGGGCGCTTTCTCGTTTTCGGCTGTTCCGGATGACGATATTGGAATTCTTTCTGCGTTGTACACGGAGAAGTTTGCAAAAGGTCCCGGCCGTAGGTACTACGACCAAATCATCAGGCAGGCGCCTCTCGGGATATGCCCGATATGCGGCATTTCCATGGCTGAGACGCTTGATCACTATCTCCCAAAGAGCAAATTCCCCACATTGTCTGTGACGCCAGCAAATCTGATTCCTGCATGCCGCGATTGCAATACAAGGAAGGGTAATAACTCGGCGCCGATTGTTCATCTTTACCTTGACATCGTCCCAAACGGTGATTGGCTTCATGTCAAGCTTGATGAGGAGTTGACTCCTGTCTATTACGTCTCCTGTTCAGAAAACTGGGACATGGAATTAATTCATCGCATGGAATCTTACTTCAACGTGTTCAGGCTCGGTGCTCTCTATGCGGCCCATGCGGCACAAGAGATAGCCGGGAAAATATATTGCTGGAGGGTTTTGTCTGGCCAAGGCCTCTCTGCTCTCGAGGATGCCATCAAACTCGAAGCAGACGGGCTTAAGCATGCTGATAGGAATTCTTGGAAAGCTGCGCTTTACAGATCCTTAAAAGAGAATGCGCGGGTAGTCGAAGCTTACCTGTCGGCCACGTCTCCAATGTCTAAAGACTAGCGCCCCCCGGGAGATGTTAAAAACCTGCAGATTCGGACGTCTTGATATAAGGGTGGTCCAGACCGGCCCACTCGTCAAAAGAAATCGCGTCACGGTTTCGGTACGCCTGCCCCAGCGGCGGGTCATACCCGGCCTCACCAACGGTCACCGAGCCTGGTGCGGTGCGCAGGCTGCAGCCTCGCCGGGCGATGCGGGACGCGGGCCCACGGTGCCCATCCTTTTTGTCGAAACGAAAATGGGGCAAGTCGCACACGTTGCGAAAAAACCGGCAAGGCACCGCTGGAAGAAAGCGCAGGCAATGAGCACGGTATAATCCAACGCGGCAGGGAGCAGAAAGAAAGGCAGCGAGGATGAACCTGGGCAGCGAAAGCGAGACCGTCGAGTTCAAGAAGTCGACCGGCGAGCACAAGGAGGCCCTGCAAGCCATCAGCGCCATGCTGAACAAGCACGGCCACGGCGAGCTCTACTTCGGCGTCAAAGACGACGGCACCGTCATAGGCCAGGATGTCTCCGACGCGACACTTCGCCAGGTGGCGTCTTGGGCATCGGACAAAATCGAGCCTGCGGTGTTCCCGGCAGTCGAGCGCCTCGAGGCCGAGGGAGGGCTGCGCTACATCAGATTGGTCTTCTCCGGCGCCGACGCCCCCTACTCCGCCGACGGCCGCTACTTCGTCCGCGTGGGGACCTCAAACAGGCGCTCTCGGCCTCGGGGCTGAGCGCCATGGTCATCGAACGCGAGCGGGCACGCAGCCCTTGGGACTCCCTGCCATCCGGCAGGCCCGTCACGGGCGCCGACGAGCAGGCGGTCCGCGACTTCGTCGAGCGCGGCGGCAGGGCCGGACGTATGGGCAGCGGCTTCACTAGCGTGGAGGACGCCTTGGCAAGGTTCGACCTCATCGCGGCAGACGGGAGCCTCAAGAACGCGGAGGTGGAGCTGTTCTGCGAGGGCTCCGACACCTATCCCAGGATGAAGCTGGGGCTTCTCGGCGGCAACACCAAGGCCAAGATCCTCGATTTGCGCCGCGAGTGCGGCACCATGCTCAAGCTGCTCGACTTCGCCGAGTACTTCGTGACGTCCAACATCAGACGCGAGTTCGTCATCGGCGAGACGGGCATGTACCGCAAGGAGATCCCCGAGATCCCGGCCGAGGCCATCCGCGAGGCGGTTGCCAACGCGCTGTGCCACCGCGACTACGAGGCCGGGACAGCGGTCGAGGTGAACGTGTACATGGACACCGTCCAGATCGTGAGCCCCGGCCTATTCCCCGAGGGCGACTCGCCGCAAGAGCACCTCGACGGCACCGCGAGCGAGTTCTGCCTGCGAAATCCCGCAATCGCGCGCGCCCTGTTCCGCGCCGGCGTCATCGAGCAGTACGGCACGGGCATTCCGCGCATCAAGGAAGCTTGCGAGGCCGCGGGCGTAAGGTTCCGCTTCGAGCAGGCGGACAACAGCACCGTCGTCGCTTTCGAGCGCCCCGGGGCGCAAATAACCGTCACAGGAAGCAGTCACGATTCCGAAACTGGAACAAGGGGCGCTACGGCCGATGCCGCATGGAGAACCATGCTCGATGGCTTGAGGAAAAACGAGCGCAGGGCCATGGAGCTAGCTGCTGCCAACGGATCAGTATCAACGGCGGCGCTCGCCGAGGAAGCGAAGATAACCAAGCGTGCTTCCTCGGCAGCCCTAAAGAGACTCGCCGAGTGCGGCTTGCTCGAATGGGTCGGCACAAGCGCCCGCAATCCGCGGCAGTTCTATCGCCTTCCGGACGGAAGCCATTAGCTACTCCGAAGTTTTTCGTAGCTACTCCGAAGTTCTCGGGGCAGCTGGTCCTACAGGACGAACGGTTAGGGCAAGCAATCATGACCGTTTCCCATAATCCGCCAGTGGCAGCCCGACTCACCGGCCAATCACCCGAACCTGTAATATGGAATTTGCGCCGCCTAGCCTTCTTCTTGAGGTCGCACGCGAAGGCCGCCGAGAACTCCACGGTCAGCCTGGCCATCAGGCCATCGCCGCCGCAATGAGGTCGGTGCCGCTGGCGAAGCGCCCCGCCTTGCCAGACACCAGGAACGCGTCGCCCTCGCGGATGGCCTCGAGGCTCTCGGCATTGGGCTCCTCGGGCGCGAACGTCAGCGGGATGCGACGGGTGTTCACCATCTGCTTGTAGAAGGCGCGCGTGACGGAAGAGAGGTCGAGGCCGTAGTAGTCGGCTACCTCAGAGGCCTCGCGCTTCAAGTCGTCGTCGATGCGGATGGTCAGGCAACCATCTGTAAGAGCTTTCTCTAATGAGAACTATGTCAATAACTCTGCAAACTACTGTGCAATCTGCTCTGCAAATAGAGTTGGCGGCTTCTGGGCGCTCGTTGACGGACTGGGTTGTCCTTCGGACTTGGCATGCATCGTGAATATCATTTTACAGTCATTATAGGAAATTGTAAAATGACATTAAAATGATTGGAGGACCAGATGGAAGACATTCCTAGATACTTATTCTCTATGCCCCTTGTTCTGGAATTAGACGATGTGGTGGGAAAGATACCTAGGCGCCAGGCTGACGAATTCGACCTGAGGTCCGCTCGCCTCGGCGATGTGGGACAGGAGTTCCTCGTCGCCATTGCCCTAGAGCGTCCGACAGTGCTCTCTTCGAGAGCCCTCGTGCGGGCCGTCGCCAAGGTGGATGTGCGTCGCGTGGCAATCTGCTTCCCCTATCTGGACGCCGGGATGATGCGCGCCCTCGCCTCCGAGGGCATCGCGTACATCAAGGACCCGGGCAACGTCTTCCTGCCGTTCCTTGGAATGGCCGTTTCCCCAACGTCCGAAGGGCGGCAGGCAAAGCCTCTGTCTCCCCATGCCCAACGAACGGTGCTGGGGCTCATCGCGGGCAGGTGGGACGGCCTATCTGCCGGAGAGCTTGCCGAGGCGATGGGGGTTAGCCGCGCCACGGTCTCGAAGTGCCTGGCGGAGATAGAGGCGATTCTCCCTTCCGCTCTGTCGACGGAGTGGAAGCGGCGAGTGCTCAGGAACCCTGGGATGTCGAGGCGCAGGATGCTCGAAACATTTGAACCTTTCTTCGTCTCCCCGGTAAGGGCCAGAAGGCTCTTGAAGGGACGGGGCGCTCTGGAAGCTTTGGGCCGGGCTGGAGCGAAGCTCTCCGGGGAGGGCGCGCTGCCGTTCTACTCGGACCTTGCCCACGACGCAGGGCTCGTGAGAGTTGCGCTTTACTGGAGGGATATCGCCTCAGCTGCGGAGGCCGCGGGGGAGGCTTGGCGCGATGCGGAATGGTTTGAGGAGCCAGACGTCGTCGTGGAGGAGTGGACCTACGTCCTCGACGGGTCCAACGGGGTCTCTCTCGCGTCGACGGGGTTCGAGTCCCTTGACGCGTTGGGGCTGTACGTGGAGATGAAGGATGACGGGGAGGGCGACGTTCGTCTTGCCGACGCCGTCGAACAACTTAGGGAGGTCGCATGCCGAGAGTAGCCGGTATCGACAGGTTCAGGGAGGCCATGGCCGGCCATGAGGGCGAGTACGTGCTCATCGGCGGCGGTGCGTGCAGCATCCTGTTCGACGAGGCGGGGACGGACTTCCGCTTGACAAAGGACCTCGACGTGGTGGTGCTGGTCGACGATGCCGGCCCGTCGTTCGCCCGCGCGATATGGGACTTTGTACGCGAGGGAGGCTACGAGGCAGGGAAGCGCAGGGAGGGCGGATGCACCTATTACCGATTCACGCTTTCCTCGGGAAGTCCGAACGCCGGGACGTTCCCAGGCGAGATTGAGCTGTTCGCCCGGCATCCCGACTTCGAGCTCGAGGACGAGGGATTTCATGTGGCCCCGTTGCCGTTCGACGACACCGTCTCGAGCTTGTCCGCGATCATCTTGGACGATGGCTACTATGAGTTCATCAGGGAAAATGCAATCTCCATCGAAGGGGTGTCGATGCTCTCCGCGCTGCACATCATCCCTCTGAAGATGCGCGCACATGTGGACAACCTTAGGCTCCACGACGAGGGCGTGCGGATATCTCAAAAGGTGTTGAGGAAGCACCGTTCTGATGTTGCTGGCCTCGCCGGCCTGTTGCCCTCGAATGCTAGGCTCCAGCTTGAGGGTCAGCTTCGAGGGGATGCCGAGGCCTTTCTCGAGGACTTCGAAGTTTATATGTCCCGCGAGACGAACCGCAAGAAGCGCACGATGCTTGAAGAAGTGCTTGAGTTCCTGCGCGGAGTGTATTTGTAGGCGATTGCGGAAATGTTTGCATACGTGAGGAAACGTGCGGCGAGGACGAAAAGGAGGAGGCGGGGGTGCTCGGCCTCAGACAACTCTTTTTCGACAGGGTGAAAGAGGGTGATTATTATCATCATTTCTATTCGCTGGTCGAGGATGTCAACAAAACTTGGAACGTATTTGACGGCGAGCAGATAACGGAAGAATATGAGTTCCTTGTTTTTGACGAGGAAGAGGCGATTGGATTGGGGGGTGCGGGCAAATAGTTGGACCGAATGTGGTCCGGTTGGGAGTTCGCGAATGCCAAGCTACACCGATGAGCAGAAGCGCAGGACGATCGAGATGGTCGAGGAGTGCAGCGGGCCCGTCACCTGGGCGATGCGCCGCCTGGGCTATCCCTCAAGGCAAACCCTCTTGTGGGTAGTCAAATAGAAGTCGACACTTGGGACTGCGGTGGAAATCCTGGACCGTTTCGGTTTAAGCGATTAGCCCTAAATCCTTCCTCGACTTGATGCCCCTCTCGGCGGACAGGGCGCAGGACAGGCCCCTGACGGAGGACGGTCTTCGGGCCACTGACCCACTCGACGCCGGCGACCTCGGGCCTGCCCTCGACGCCGGCGTAGCCCGAGTAGGCGTAGACGAACGCGTCGTCGGGCCTCACGGGGGCGTGGGCCACGCAGACGTCGGTCGCGTTGGCGTGGGTCGCCTCGACGGTATGGGCGAGGGGTACCTTGCTGCTTATGGGCTCGCCCAGATACGGTCGGATGCTATCGAGATTGCCTCTGAGACCGGCTGCGTCTTCAATAAAACGGCGAATCCAACTCAGAACCGAAATGCCCTGCCGCCCAATCAGAACGCAGCCACCGAAGCGGTCACACGCTTGTATAATCTTTCGAACAGCCAGAAGCGAAAGGAAGCAAAGTGACGGAAAGCGGAGACATCGGACGGCGCAAGGTCATGCTTACGGTCGACGAGCAGATTGATCACCTCAAGGCGAAGGGCGTCGCGTTCGAGCTCTGCTCCGAAGAAGATGCCGCCGCCTACCTCTCCGATCGCACCTACTATTTCAAGCTGGCAGCGTATCGCGTTCTCTTCGACAAACGTGTCGGCGGCGAGCGCGACGGGCAGTACGCCAACCTTGACTTCGGGCATTTGAAGGCGCTGGCCTCGCTCGACCGCGACCTGCGCTACGCGCTGCTGCCGCTGGACGTCGAGCACGCGGCGCGCACGAAGCTCGTCCGTACTGCGACGGAGCTTGAAGGCGAGGACGGCTACTCGATCGCGGCGGACTACATGGCGGGCCTCAACCACAACGAGCGCCGAAGACGCGAGGGCGAGATCGCAATGATGCAGAAGGATGTGTTCTGCGCCGACCTCGTGAAGAAATACGGGAAGCCCGGAGACATGCCTGTCTGGGTACTGATGGAGCTCTTCTCGTTCGGGAGCTTCGCCGACCTGTACCTGTACTGCGCCGAGCGCTGGCACGACGAGGAGATGAGGCACGAGCACTACATGCTCCGCCAGGCGAAGTCGGCGAGGAACGCCTGCGCGCACTCCTCGGCCATCCTGAACGGCATCGCCGCGGCCGACTCCACGGTCAGCGCGGACGCCTCCGTGATGCGGGCGCTTGCCGATGCGGGACTGTCGCACCGCGTTAGGACCACCAAGATGCGCAACCCCCGCATCGGCCAGATAGCCACGCTCATGTACCTGCACGGAAGGATCGTCCCCACCGGTTCCGGCAGAAAAAGGGCCATCCGGGAGATGGGAGCCCTCGAAGCAACGATGGGCGAGGTTTCGTCCCTGCTGGCGAGCAACGACGCCGTCCGCTCGTCGTTCGATTTTCTGGCGAAATTGATTGACAGTTGGTTTCGATGAGCCATAATTGTTGCAGATAAAAAAACCGTAGGTTT
>JAHZHK010000073.1:12944-13817 GCA_019420325.1 Coriobacteriaceae bacterium
GGGTCGCGAAAGCGGTTCCGCCTAGTTTTTGTGTGGCTCCGTTGCCCTCTCTACTCCCTTCGCAGTGCCGCCCCACCGGGAATCCAACCAGAGACAAGCACAAGACGTTTCACGCCTGGAATTCTCCGCCTACTCACCGACTCCTTCGTCTCCTTGTTCCTCCTCTTCCTTGAGCAGCATCCCTTGCCGAGGGTGCGTGCTGGCACGTGGCCGGGAGGAGGCGGTCTGCCCCCGAGGGGGAGGGGCCCGCAGAGAGCATGCTGGCGGGCGTGTGATGTTCAGTTTCAAATCGTCAACGGTCGTCATTGCGCCGATATCTTGTAGTGAGAGGTCGGTACTCGTGCTCTGTCATTTTTGCCGACTGCTGCGGCTGAAGCCCCAGAGATGTTGCATGAGATGCTTCTGTATGTCCTGGCTGTGGCTCTGGTGGATTTGCGGGGATGTTTGGCGGGTTTGCCAAAATAGACTGGTATGCGAGCGATTGGTGTGGGAGGTTCTTAATGGCGGCTCATTTCAGGCAGGATGCCGAGCAGGTTTGCTCGGATGGATGCGGGCCTTGCGATCCGATAGGCGAGGAGAGCTTCGGCCGGCATGCGGGCGAGAAGCCGCGCAGCCACACGCGCCGCGCCTTCGTCGCGGGCGGAGTCTGCCTGGCGGCGGTCGCCGCCGCGGGCGCCGCCACCCCCGCCATGGCGGCCGACATCGTCGAGGGGCTCAAGGCCAAGGCCGGCGACGTGTCCGACTTGCTCGACATGACGCTCGCCGCGTTCAAGGAGCTCGACTTCGCAGGCGCAAGCGAGCTCGCGGCGAGGACCTCAGCCGCCGTCTCGGACCTCCGGTCGCAGATGCAGGGGCCCCTGTGGGGCGTCGCCG
>JAHZHK010000074.1 GCA_019420325.1 Coriobacteriaceae bacterium
GGACCCCGCGCGCCTGCTGGGGCCGTTTGGGGGACTTGTTCATTGTCTCCCTAGGGGAATGCCAAACGCATAAGAGGGGCCGCCCGAGCCGCGCGTATTGCAAGGCAGGGTCGGCCCCTCTTTGTATATATGTTGCAGGCATTCGTGCTTGGCGATTAAGGCCCTACAGCATGAGGTCCAGGCTCACCGGGCAGTGGTCTGAGCCGTAGACATTGCTGAGGATGGAGGCGTCGGCCACCCTGCCTGCCAGAGCTTCGCTCACAAGGAAGTAGTCGATGCGCCAGCCAGCGTTCTTCTCGCGGGCCTTGAAGCGGTAGCTCCACCAGCTATAGGCCCCGGTGAGGTCGGGGTGGAGCATGCGGAAGGTGTCGACGAAGCCAGCATCGAGCAGCTCGGTGAACGCTGTGCGCTCCTGGTCGGAGAAGCCGGCCTTGCCTCTGTTGGGACCGGGGTTCTTCAGGTCAATCTCATTGTGCGCAACGTTGAAGTCGCCGCAGGTGATTACAGGTTTGGTGGCCTCGAGCTCTTTAAGGAACTCGCGGTAGCGCCTGTCCCATGCCATGCGGTAGTCGATGCGTGCCAGTCCCTCCTGGGCGTTGGGCGTGTACACGTCCACGAACCAATACCGGTCGAACTCAAGGGCGCAGATGCGTCCCTCGTTGTCGGGGTCGTCGGCGAATCCCCTGCGCACGCTGCGAGGCTCTTCACGGCTGAACACGGCCGTGCCCGAGTAGCCTTTCTTTTCGGCGTAGTTCCACACCTGGTGGTAGCCCTCGGGCTTGAAACCGAGTTTCTCCTGGTCAGACTCTTGAAGCTTCGTCTCCTGCAGGGCTACCACGTCGGCGTCGAAGCTGTCGAAAAGCTCAGCGAAGCCCTTTTTCATCACGGCGCGCAGGCCGTTCACGTTCCAGCTCACAAAACGCAGCGGCTTGTTCTGTGTCTCCATTGCCCGGGCGTTCCTTCCTCGTCGTGCCCTGCGCTGTCGCGTGGACACCTTGGGTGTGCGCAGGCCATGATAGCAGCCCTTGGCGGGGCGGGGACCTCGGCCATGACTGCTACAATTGGGCGCACATTTCTGCTGACAATTGCTGGAAAGCGTCAAACGCGCCGGCTGCATGGCCCGTCTGGGAGGTCGTCACTTGATGGATTCGAACAAGATCGAGCAGGGTGTCCGCCTGATTCTTGAGGGAATGGGGGAGGACCCCGCGCGGGAAGGCCTGCTCGACACGCCCGCCCGTGTGGCGCGTGCTTGCACGGAGCTTCTTGGCGGCATGGGGCAGGACGCGGCCCAACTCTTCACCACGACGTTTGAGGCAGACCACCACGAGATCGTTATCGTGCGCGACATTGAGTTCTTCTCCATGTGCGAGCACCACCTGCTGCCGTTCTACGGCGTGGCCCACGTCGCTTACCTGCCCAGCGCGCAGGGTCGTGTCTGCGGTATCAGCAAGCTTGCCCGCACGGTGGAGCTCTTCGCTCGCCGCCTGCAGCTTCAGGAGCGTCTTACCTCGCAGGTGGCTGACGCGGTGATGGACAACCTTGCCCCTCAGGGTGTCATCGTCAAGATGAGCGCCGAGCACATGTGCATGACGATGCGCGGCGTCTCCAAGCCCGGCTCGCACACGGTGACCCTGGCGACGCGTGGTGTCTTTGCCGACGACGCCGCCCTTGCGGCTCGCGCGCTCGCCCTTCTCGATTAGAGGGCCGAGACATGGCTGATCTGGCACGAGCATGGCGTTGCGGCAGTCGCACGCTTGATCTGGGGCGCACCCGCATCATGGGCGTGCTCAATGTGACGCCTGACTCTTTCAGCGATGGTGGCGCACATGACTCCCTGTCCGAGGCGCTTGCCTGGGCCGACAAGTTGCTCGACGACGGCGCCGACCTCATCGACGTGGGCGGGGAGTCCACGCGTCCCGGTTTTACCCCGGTGGGCGAGGACGAGGAGATTGCTCGTGTCGCTCCCGTGGTGAGGGCGCTTGCCGAGCGCGGCGTGCTTGTCTCGGTGGACACGCGCCACCCGGTTGTTGCCCGCGCCGCGCTTGAAGCTGGCGCGCATATTCTCAACGACGTCTCGGGCTTCGAAGACCCCGAGATGGTGCGCGTCGCCGCGCATTACGGCTGTGGCGTCGTGGCCATGCACGCCTGCAAGGGCTACCTGGCAGGTCAGGCGCGAGCCGATGCGGGCAAGGACCCCGAGGGCTTCGTCCGCGAGGTCGAGGCGTACCTGCTGCATCAGGCGCACGTACTTGAGCAGGCCGGCGTCGACCCTTCTTCCATCTGCATTGACCCAGGCCCTGGTTTTGGCACGAACGCCGATGAGGACCTTGCCGTGCAGGCGGCCACCTCGGCCATGACGCGGCTGGGGTATCCCTATCTGTGCGCTCCTTCGCGCAAGCGCTTTGTCGGTGCTGTCTCCGGGTCCAATCCCGCGGCCGCCCGCGATGTGGCAACGGCGGGCGTGGTGTGTGCGGCAGCCTTGGCGGGTGCCCGCATCGTACGTGTCCACGACGTGCGTACGAGCGCTCAGGCCCTGCGTTGCCTGGAGGCGTGCACGGGCATTGCCCCCGCCCGCCGCGCCTTCATTGCCCTGGGTGGCAACATGGGCGACCGTCTGGCCTCGCTCAAGGCCGCCCTCGCCGCTCTCGACGCCCTGCCTCAGACCAGCGTGGTCGCCGCAAGCAGGGTTTACGAGACCGAGCCCGCCTACTTGGGCGACCAGGACCTCTTTGCCAACGCCGTGGTCGAGGTCTCCACTCGTTTGCACCCCCGTGCCCTCGTTGAGGCACTGCTCGGCATCGAGGACGCTGCGGGTCGCGTACGCACGGTGAAGAACGGCCCCCGCTGCCTCGACGTCGACCTGCTTTGGATGGAAGGCGAGCGCCATACGGGCCCACGCCTTACCTGTCCGCACCCCCGTATTGGCGAGCGTGACTTTGTGCTCGTGCCCCTCGGCGACCTTGTGGACGACGCCGAAGCGTTTTGCGCCCGTGAGGGCATTGCGTGTGTGCCGTCCGAGCAGCGCGTGGGCCACATCGAGCGTATTCTGGGCAACCTTGCCTAGATTCGAGATAACCCGTACCTTCGACTCAAGCTTTATCCTGAAAGGCGGCTCCCATGAGCACCTTGTCGCAAATTGAGGCAAACGACCTGCTCAAGGTTGTAGACGTGACTACCTCCACCAATGACGACGCCCGTGAGGCTGCGCGCGCCGGCGCTTTGCACGGTTTTGCCGTCGCTGCTCATGTGCAGACGGCGGGTCGCGGCAGGCGTGGCCACGTGTGGGAGTCTCCGCGCGGCAGCCTTTATCTGTCGTGCGTTTTGAGGCCCAGCGTGCCCATGCATTTCTTCACCGGCCTGCCCGCCGTGTGCGCCCTGGGCGTGCTCGACTGCCTGCGCGACGACCTCGGTATTGCCCAGGCGGCGCTCAAGTGGCCCAACGACATCATCGCGGGCCCCTCGAAGCTTGCCGGTATCCTCGTTGAGGCGGGCTCGTCGGCCATGGGCACCTTCGCCGTATGCGGCGTCGGCGTCAACGTGGCGCCCGCCTCGGCAGGCGCCGGCCCTTGCAAGCAGGCTTCCGGCGAGTGTCCCGCCACCCAAAGCCCTGAGGCCCTAGCGCGCACGTGCCTAGAGGAGCTTGTCAACGATCCCTCGGGGCTTCCCGCCTTCGAGGACATCGCCGAGCTTTTGCGCCGTCGCATCGTGGCGCGCGTAGACGCCTGGGACCTGGCATGCCGACAGGGGAGGGCCCAGGCGGGCCCGCTTGCCCCCATCCTCAACGAGTACTTCGACCGCTGCCCCTTGCTGGGTCATCGCGTGCGCGCACTTTCTCCCGAGGGCGACCTTGTCTGCACGGGGTACTTTGCCGGTCTAGACTGCTGGGGGCGCGCCACTGTCAGGCGCGACGATGGGGCCGAGGTTGTTTACACGTCCGAAATGGTCTCGCTGCGCCCCGAGTAGTAGACTCCCGCCTACGCTCGACGCGTCGTCGAGGTACAGACCATATGAGAAGAGGGAGCATCCGCATGAATCAGACGGTCGCCGCATCCAAGCCCGGCATTTCCACGCTCGACATCGCCCAGTGCGGCGTCATCATTGCCCTTATCGCGGTGGCAGCGCAGGTCACCGTGGCCATCGGTCCCGTCCCGTTCACCTTGCAGCTGCTCGTCGTGGTGCTTGCCTCGCTCATCTTCACGCCGCGCCAGGCTTTTATCGCCCTTGCTGGCTACATTCTCCTGGGCCTTGTGGGCCTGCCGGTCTTCTCTGGGGCCGCCGGCGGCTTCGCCAAGCTCTGCGGCGTCACGGGTGGCTACCTCTACGGCTTCGTTGTCTCCGCGTTTTTGGGTGCCCTTCTGCGCCGTCTGGTGCTGGGCGATCCTGCCAGCGCTGGCAAGCCGCGCCGCATCGCCTCCGACGTCGTCGCCTGCGTTGCCACCGTGGTCGTGTGCTACGCCATCGGCACGGCGCACTTCATCGCCGTGAGCGCCCTGGCAGGCACTTCGGTTGAGCTCGGTTATGTGCTAGGCGTCTGCGTCGTTCCCTTTATCCTGCCTGACGTGCTCAAGTGCGTCGCCGCCGTGCTGGTGGCCTGGGCCCTGCGCGCCGCAATTCCTTCCATCTCCGCGCGCTAGGGGCGCGCGATTCAGGGGCGGCCTTTTTGCCCTGGTAGCTCACCTTTCTAAAAGTTGCATTTTCACAACAAAGTCTTTCAAGCCTTTCCTTCCCATGGCTGGCAGGTACCATGCTGTTTTGAATGCATGTATCTGTTCTACGTGGAGAGGAAGGGCTTTTTCATATGAACAAAGCAGCCAAAAAACGCCTCATCGTTGTGGGACTCGTGATCGTCGTTGTCGCCCTCGCGCTGTTCGCTGTGCTGGGAGGCGGTGCGGCTGCCGCCACGCTCACGGTGGAGCAGGCTGTCTCGGGCGATTACGAGGGTAAGAAGATTCAGGTGTCCGGACCGGTTGTCAAGGACTCCTACACCACCGAGGGCACGAACTGCATCTTTAAGATTGCCGGTTCAGAGGAAGGCTCCACCGCCGAGCTTGAGGTCATCTACGGCAAGGGCATGCCCTCCTCGTTCGGTACGGGTGTGACTGCCATCTGCACGGGCACCCTGCAGGACGGCACACTCCTGTGCTCCGAGCTTGCCACCAAGTGCCCCTCCAAGTACGAGAGCGCCGAGGGCGCGGTCACGGCTGCCGTCATCGCCGCTTCTCCCGCAAGCTACGTCGGCGTCAACGTCAAGCTTGCCGGTTACGTTACTGAGGGTTCCATCGCCGATGCCTCCCAGGACGTGCGCTTTGTCGTGAACTCGCAAGGCTCAAGTCTCAATGTCAGCTATGAGGATGCCCTTCCCGAGGGCATGGAGGATGGCAGCGCGGTCGTGGTGAGCGGCGCTCTTGACGCCGACGGCGAGACGTTCGTCGCCACCGATGTCGCGCTTGACGCTTCCGTGCAGTCCGAGTAACTCATAAGGAGAGGTTTGAAGATGGTTTCGTATGCTATGGGCGCCATTGGCGCGGGGGCGTTGTGGGTTGCCTTTGCGGCCACCATCGGTGCCATCGTCTTGCTGATTGCAGGTCACCTCAAGGCCGGCAAGCCCGTTGGCAAAGGCGTAGCTAAGGCCGGCACGTCGAAGAATGCCGCCTCCCTGCGTGTGGGTCGTATCTGCGTTTTCGTCGCCATGTTCGCGCTGCTTCTGGCCTGCGGCATCATCGTCGAGGGTTTCTTTACGCACAACGTGGCCCTGTATTATGTCGCCACCCAGTATCCCACCGACACCGGATCGCTCTTCTGGTTCTACCAGCTCGCCGGCCTGTGGGCGGGACGTGCCGGGTCGCTTCTCACCTGGGCCTTCCTCATCAGCGCCTTTGCGGGCTATGTCGCCTGGCGTCGCCACAAGAACCCCGAGCGCCTTTCCGACGTCGCGCTCGTCATCATCATGGCGGTCCTTCTGCTCTTCATCGCTGTCATGCTGTTCAGCTCGGGCAACAACCCCTTCATTCTTACTGATCGCGCCTACATCGACGAGGCCACCGGCTCCCTTGTCGGTCAGGCGACTGCTTGGGGCATGAACCCGCTGCTGCAGCACTGGGCCATGGCCATCCATCCGCCGACGCTGTTCATCGGCTATGCCGGAATGACCGTGCCGTTTGCCTACGCCATCGCCGCCCTTGTGTGCAACGACCCCTCCAAGCGCTGGGTCGAGCTCTGCCAGCGCATCGCCCTGTTCTCCTTCATCTTCCTCACCGTTGGCATCGGCCTGGGTGCCGTGTGGGCTTACGTCTGCCTGGGTTGGGGCGGCTATTGGGGCTGGGACCCTGTCGAGAATGCCTCGCTGCTGTCTTGGCTCGTCGCCGTCGCAATGATCCACACCTTCACCGTGTACCGTCGTCGCAACATGATGAAGGGCTGGGCCGTTTTCACTGCCACCCTTACGTTCGTCTTCGTCGTGCTCGGCACGTTCATCACCCGCTCGGGCCTCGTCGAGTCGGTCCATGCCTTCGACAACGACCCCGTGTCGCTCTATCTGTTCCTCGCTGTTATGCTCGGTGCTCTGATTGTGCTGCTCGTTGCCTGGATCATGCGTCGCCAGAGCTTCCAGAGCTCCGACGACATTGAGAAGGTCGTTTCCAAGAACGGTTCGTACTACCTCACGAACCTCGTCATGGTGTTCGCTGGCATCCTGCTTGCTTACCTCACTATCTCCAGCGCCCTGCCTAGCTGGCTGCCTGCCGGCGGTCTCACCATCGGCACGGGTGCCTATGAGACGGTCGCCCGCCCCTTGGGCGTCATCCTGTGCGCCCTGGCTGCCGTGTGCCCCTTCCTCATGTGGAAGAAGACCGACGGCAAGCAGTTCTGGTCCAACATGCGCCTGCCGCTCATCATCGCGGCCGTGCTCGCCGTAGCCCTTATCGGCCACTGGGCCTTCAACCTGCTGCCCGCCTATGAGGCCAACCTCTCCCAGGCCGACACTGTCGCCGCCGCCGACCTGCAGAACATGGGTCCTGCCTGGTATTACAACGGCCTTGCGGTCATCGCCATGCTCGTGGGCTCGCTTCTCGTGGCCGACTCCGCCTACCTGGTCGTGCGCGGCGTGCGTGCCCGCATGAACAACAAGGGCGAGAGCCTGCCCGGCGCTATTGCCGGCATCGTGACCAAGACCCCTGCTCAGATGGGCGGTTACCTCACGCACCTGGGCCTGGGCATCGTGCTCATCGGCCTTGTGGGCTCGGCCATGTACATCACCGACCGCACCTACATCTTCAACGAGGGCGACACGGCCCGCGTTGGTGCCTACACCCTCAAACTCACCGATGCCACCGAGGCTCATTACGACGAGCAGAACAACCGCCTTTCCGACGTGACCGTCGAGGTCTCTAAGGGCGGGCAGGTCATCGACACCTTGAACCCCGCGCTTGAGTGGACGGCCAAGAGCTACTACGGCCAGACCTTCGTCACCGCCTGTACTGTTTCCAACCCCTTCGAGGACCTCTTCGTGTCCTACCAGGGCTACAGCTCCTCGGGGTACATCGTCAACGCGCGCATCAACCCCATGATTTCGCTTGTGTGGGCGGGCTTCATCGTCATGACCATCGGCATCGTCTGTGCTGCGGCTCCCAAGCGCGCCTCGATCAAGGACCAGCTCGAGGTTCTGCCCGGCGGCGCCGGCGAGCAGGGTGCGGCTGAGCCTGCCGAGCCGAAGGAGTAGCCCCATGGTGGAGACCCCCGCGCTTGCGGTGCATGACATCAAGAAGGCGTTCGGGACCCGTCGCGCGCTCGACGGCGTCTCGTTCGACCTCCCACAGGGTGCGTTCCTTTCCATCTTCGGGCCCAACGGCGCAGGCAAGACCACGCTTTTGCGCATCTTGTCCACTGTGAGTCGTCCCACTGCCGGCAGTCTCACCATGCTTGGCATCGACGCGCTCGAGAACCCCGAGGAGCTGCGCGGCCGCATCGGGCTCATCTCGCACAAGCCTATGGTGTACGGCGACCTCACGGCCATGGAGAACCTTGAGTTCTTCGCCAAGCTCTACGGCGTGCCCGACGCGCGCAACCGCATCCTCGACTTGCTCGAGCTCGTCGAGCTCGACCACAGGCGAAACGACGCGGCCCGCACGTTCTCCCGCGGCATGACCCAGCGCCTTTCCATCGCACGCGCTCTTATCAACGACCCGGCGATCGTGCTGCTCGATGAGCCGTACTCAGGCTTGGACCCGCATGCCATGCAGCTCTTCGACGAGCTCATCGCGCGCGTGCGTCAGGGCCGCACCTTCGTCATGGTCTCTCATGACCTCGACAAGGGCTATGAGCTGGCATCGCACGCCCTCATCCTGGCTGCGGGCCGCGTGGTGTGTTTCGACGAGAAGGCTGCGCTCGAGCGCGAGGCGTTCCGCAGACTGTATCTGTCTACCGTCGGAATGGGGGTGGCTTAAGACTATGGCTTCCAACTGCTCTTCTGCTGGCCAGGCCAGTGGGGCCGCCCTTCCTCGCGTGAGCTTCTGGGCTCAGTACAAGGCGCTTCTGGTCAAAGATGTGCGCATGGAGCTACGCACGCGCGACATGATCGTCTCCATGGGCGTCTACGCACTGCTTGTGCTCACGGTCTACGGCGCGACGATGTCCCAGACCGGCGACGCCTTCGACATCTTGTCCGTGGCGGCAGGCTTACTGTGGGCGATGATCGTCTTCACCTCGCTTCTGGGCCTCAACCGTTCCTTCGCCAACGAGGTGGAGAACGGCTGCCTTGAAGGCGTCTTGCTTGCCCCCATCTCCCGTGCTGCGATTTACCTGGCCAAGATGACCTCCAACCTGCTGTTCCTCTGCGTGGTGGAGCTCATCGCCGTGCCGCTGTTCTTCGTGTTCTTCCTCTCGGGGGCGACGCTTGCCGACACGACGCCCTACATCGTGCTTCCGCTGCTCGTTGGCTCGATCGGCATTGCCGGCGTGGGCACCTTCCTGTCCACGATGACGATGGACACGCGTGGCAAGGACGTGCTGCTCGCGATTCTCTTCATCCCGGTCATCTTCCCGCTGCTGTACGCGTGTGTGAGCGCCACCTCGGTTGCCCTGCTCGGCGTGGAGGGGCAGATGGTCACGTTCTGGCGCAGCCTTATGCTGGCGGGCGGTTACGACGTCATCATGGTGGCCGCTGCTTGGGGCCTCTACGAGTTCATTGTGAACTCCTAGGCATCTGCCAGCCCTTTTGGTCGGTGTCCGCTGCCATGTGCGCCGTGGTGGCATGTCTTATAGAAAGGAACCTTGTCATGGCACAAACCGAATCGAAGGTGAAGAGGCGCTTTGACTGGGGAACGGCTGGCGTCGTCTCCCTGGTCGTGGGGCTTCTGCTCACGACATTCGATTTTCTCTGGGCGCTTCTCAAGGCACCCATGGTCAACGGCGACCTCGAGCTCAGCCAGACCTATGTCATCGGTGGCGTCGTCATCGACCACATGCAGGTGCTCACGCAGAAGATCTTTTACTTCCACGTGCCTGTTGCCATCGTCTCGTTCATCTTCATTATCGTAGCGGCAGTCTATGCCGTGCTCTACCTGGTGAAGAAGGAGGCCCGCTACGACCTGCGCAGCAAGACCTGCATGGTTATCGCCCTTGTCTTCATCTGCGCCACCATGGCTTCGGGCGACACGTGGACCCGCGCCGAGTGGGGTGTGTGGTGGACTTGGGATCCGCGCCTCACCACGTACTTCATCCTCACGATGCTCACGCTGGCCTACTTCATCCTGCGTGCCGCCATCGACGACCCCGAGCGTCGCGCGCGTCTGTCGGGTGTCTTCTCCATCCTTGCTGCCATCGACGCGCCCATCTCGTACTTCATCACGCGCATGGTGCCCTCCTCGCTGCATCCGGTGATCTCGTACTCCGGCCTTGAGCCCGCCATGCTTATCCCGTTCATCTGCGGCATCTTCGGCATGATGTTCGTGGCTTTCGGCCTCTATCACCTGGCGCTGAGGACTGCCGAGCAGTCCGAGGAGCTCGCCGAGCTCAAGCAGCGCTGGGAAGACCTTTCTTGCTAATCTTGGCCGCCGCCTGTCGTTTCGTCGTATCTAGCAAAGGAGCCAACCATGGATCCCGTTCTTGCCGAGCTTTACACCAATATCGACGCTGCCCCGTATCTCATCGCCGGCTACGCGCTCATTTGGGTTATCCTTCTCGTGTTCGCCATCGTGATGCTGAGCCGCACGAAGAAGACTCAGAAGGACATCGACGCCCTGAGGGAGGCCATCGAGCGTCGCGAGCGCAAGGAGGAATAGAGCGTATGGGCGTACTCAAGGACATGGTGTTTCCTGCCGAGATGGGTCGCGACGAGTACCGGGCTCGGCGCGAGGAGCTGGAGACGCGCCTGGCGCTTCTCCAGCAACATGCCATCAAGGCAAACATGGGCACGGTCATCCTCTTTGAGGGTTGGGGCGCTTCAGGCAAGGGAAGCCGCATCTCCGACCTCGTGGTCGACCTTGACTCGCGCGCCTACAGCGTGCACACGATGGAAGAGCCCGTGGGCTACGAGGGACGCCTGCCCTTTATGGCGCGCTATTGGATGCGCCTGGGCAAGCGGGGCACCATGACCATCTTCGACCAGGCCTACTACGACGAGCTGTCGCGCGCCTGGGTGGAGGACGTGCGTCTGCAGGGTGACCCGAGTCAAGACAGCGCCGCGCGCGTGCAAATGGCAGCCCGGGCAGACCAGCGTGTGCGCGAACACATCAAGTCTGCCCGCGCTTTTGAGCGCCAGCTCACCGACGACGGCTTCATCATCGTGAAGTTCTTCCTGCACATCACCCGCAAGATGCAGTCGCGTCGGCTCATGGAGCTCATGGCTGACGAGGCGAGCGCCTGGAAGGTCGACCAGTCCGACATTCGTCAGATTCAGCACTACGACGAGTATGTGCAGGTCTACGAGCGCTGGCTTGGCAGCGATTCCGCCAAGGACCAATGGTGCCTGGTGCCCGCGGAATTCCGTCGCAACTCTAACATCCAGATCATGGAGGAGCTTGCCCGGCGCATGGAGCAGGGCCTGCGCGCCCGCGGCATCGACCCCGACCAGCCCATCGGCCAGGGCGAGGCGCTCGAGACGCCCGCCGGCGGCGCTGCCGCAGCTCCGTCTGCTGCACCGGAAGAGCCCGTCGAGATTCTCAGCGAGCCCGAGATCCTTGCCCGCGAGGTAAAGAAGGCCAAGCGCCGTATGGGAGACGCGAGCAAGCTTACCTCGAGGTTTGAGTTGGAGACGGTGCCCGATTTGGCCCGCTCGCGCCGTAAGCCCCACGAGATGGACAGCGACGACGAGTACCACCATGAGCTGAAGCGCGAGCAGGAGAAGCTGGCGCGTCTGTCGCTTGAGATGTACCGTCATAGGGTTCCTCTCATCGTGGCTTACGAGGGGTGGGACGCCGCCGGCAAGGGCGGCAACATCAAGCGCCTCGCCGCCGCCATGGATGCGCGCGGCTATCGCGTGAACCCCATCGGCCCGGCCTCGCGCGACGAGCTTGCCCGTCCCTTCTTGTGGCGCTTCTGGAACCGCCTGCCGCGCTCGGGCCACACCGCCATCTTCGACCGCACCTGGTATGGTCGCGTGCTTGTGGAGCGCATCGAGGGGTTTGCGACCAAGGACGAGTGGCGCCGCGCCTACGACGAGATCAACGAGTTCGAGGATGACCTGCGTATCTGGGGTGCCGTGCTCGTGAAGTTCTGGATCGACGTGAGTCCGGCCGAGCAGCTTGCGCGCTTCGAGTCGCGCCAGGCCGATCCTGCTCGCCGCTGGAAGATCACGCCCGATGATTGGCGCAACCGCGCCAAGAACGACCTGTACTACGAGTGCGTCGACGACATGGTGCGTCTTACGTCCACTCCCTATGCGCCGTGGCACATCATTCAGTCCGACGACAAGCGCTATGCGCGCGTCAAGGCACTCAAGATTGTGAACAAGGCTTTGTCGGAGCGACTCGAGTTGTAAAGAATCGCTGATGGTCTTGCACAACTGCAAGTGATTGTGCATAATGTACGTCCGCTGTCCCCATCGTCTAGCGGCCTAGGACGTCGCCCTTTCAAGGCGAAGATCGCGGGTTCGAACCCCGCTGGGGGCACCATTTGTCTCTTAGAAAGCCCGCAACGCGCATGCGCTGCGGGCTTTTTTTGTTTTGTGCCCGCTTCAGGGATGCCCTTGTTGTGCGATGTGGGCGCTCAGCCCTCGTGAGTCGTTCGCTTTGAGGGATGATGATGCAAACGTCTGTGTGCGGGGTGGACCTGTCGTCTGCTCCGTGCTGTGCGAAAGGGGTATGACCATGATCACGTCAATGACGCGCCGCGAGATGCTTGCCGGCGGCCTGATGGCCCTTGCTTGCGCGGGAACCGCATCGGCCTTTGCCGACGAGGCGAAGTCTGGGTCGCTTGCCGACACGGTCTCCAAGCTTGTCGCCTGCCCGGTGAACCTCACGGAAGACCAGCTCGACGACGCCATTGCCGCCTACACCTACGATGGCAAGGCCACCGAGATCACGGCGCGCATGGTCATCGAGGACGCCACGAACATCGAGCAGCGCAAGAACGACGACGACACCTACTCCACTCCCAGCACCGAGGACATCCTTACCTACGTGCGCAACGAGATCTTGCGTACCCTCGTGCAGGCCAACGGCATCGAAGTGAGCGACGACGAGGTTTCTGCCTACATGCAGAACACCTTGGGAGCTCAGGACTTCGCCACGGTTGCCAACTACTATGGTCTCGATGAGGAAAAGGCCAAGACCATCATCACCGAGGGCGCCGCAGTGGCCAAGCTGCGAGACACGGTGAGCGGCTCGATCGGTTCGTCTCCCCAGATGCCTGAGTCTCCTGCCGACGGCGACAACTCTGCCGCCAATGCCGACTATGCCGCCTACATCGTGGAGCTTGCCGGCAGTGATTGGGACGCTGAGAACAAGACGTGGGCCGACGGCAGCCCCTATGCAAGCGCCCTTGAGGCCTACGACTTCAATGGCGAGCTGGCAAACTATCAGATGGCCTTTGCGGCATATAGCGTTGCCTCCCAGCTGTACGGCCAGGCTTCCTCTGCCCAGTACAGCGCCTGGCAGTCCTACACCAACGAGTATTTCGGCACGGCGACCCTTACCGTCCTTTCGCTCAAGGCGTAGTCGGCCTCAAGGTTTCCTGTCCTGTGATTTGTGGAGTAAGAGTAGGAAAGCCCCGCGCGAGGGTCATTTCGCATTGACACTCAGGGGCCTTCCTCATAGACTCTTTTAGTTCACTTTCGCAGAGCCCCGTGAAACCTCTGTTTCAGTGACAAATCCTATGCGAGTATGAGTTGGAGGAGTTTTACGTGAAGACCACGTACTACGCCAAGCCCGGTGAAGTCGAGCGCGAGTGGCTGCTCATTGACGCTGCCGAGGGCAAGAATGGCGGCATGATTCTCGGTCGTCTGGCCGCTCAGGTTGCTGCTATCCTGCGCGGCAAGCACAAGCCGACCTTTACCCCCCATGTCGACACGGGTGACTTCGTTGTCATCGTCAACGCCGACAAGGTGCGCCTCTCCGGCAACAAGGAAGAGGAGAAGGTCTGGTACCGTTACACCGGTTACATCGGTGGCCTCAAGAAGGAGACCTGGAAGGAGGCCATGGAGAAGCACCCCGAGCGCATCGTTGAGCGCGCTGTCAAGGGCATGCTCCCCCACAACTCCCTCGGCCGCAAGCAGTTCACCAAGCTCAAGGTGTACGCTGGCCCCGAGCATCCCCACCAAG
>JAHZHK010000075.1 GCA_019420325.1 Coriobacteriaceae bacterium
CCGCATCTTTGACATGGGCCGCACCACGGTCAACATCACCGGCGACGCCAGTGCCGCCGTCGTGGTGAACAACCTCGAGAACAGGAAGGAAGCGCGCAAGGCCGCATAAACCGCGCCTCTTCACAACGCATTTCAACAACGAAGCCCCGCCCGCTAGCTTCACGGCCAGCGGGCGGGGCTTCGTTTTTGTGGAACGCACGGGGATCAGGGGCGACCTCCCTACAGCGCAGAGGCGATGAGGCTGAGCTGGTAAACGGGCTCTTCCCGGCCCCCGAGGCACGATTGCCTCAAACATTCTCCCTACAGCGCAGAGGCGATGAGGCTTGCCGTATAGGAGTCGACCGGACTGGAGAGGACCTGATCGGTAGGGCCGACCTCCACGATGCGGCCCTCGCGCATAACGGCCACACGGTCGCAGAAGTCCTGGACGAGAGCGAGGTCATGGCAGATGAACAGCGCCGCCATGCCAAGCTCGGCATTGAGCTCACGCAACAGGGCCACCACCTGCGCCTGCACCGTGACGTCAAGTGCGCTCGTGGCCTCGTCGGCAATGAGAAGAGCGGGCTGCGCCGCCAATGCGCGGGCGATGGCGGCGCGTTGGCACTGCCCGCCGCTCACCTGGTGGGGATAGCGATCGAGCAGCTCGCGCGCAAGACCGCATCGCTCAAAGAGCTCGCCGGCCCGGGCAAGCGCCTCACCCTTCGACGCACCGGCGTTGCGCAGCCCCTCGGTAACCGACTGACCGAGCGTACGCCGCGGGTTAAACGAAGAGGACGGGTCCTGAAACACCATCTGCACCTTGTGGGGACCACGCGCGGGTCCAGCGGCACCTTCACAAACTACAAAGTCCCCTGAGGAAGGCTTCAAGAATCCGGCCACGCACTTGGCAATCGTCGACTTGCCGCAGCCAGACTCGCCCACAAGCCCCAGCACCTCGCCAGGCAACACGTCAAGCGAGACGCCGCGCACGACCTCGCGCACATGCTTGCCGCGGCCATACGACAGGCCCAGGTTGCGCAGCGACACCACGGGCCCAGCGGAACATACCTCGCACATCGCTATTCCCTCCTCAGACGCGGTGCGGCAGCAACGAGGGCACGCGTGTATTCATCCGCCGGATCCGTGAGCACGCGCGCAACGGGGCCCTGCTCCACAACGCGCCCCTGACGCAGCACCACAACGTCGTCGCACAGGGCCTCTACGAGCCTAAAGTTGTGCGTAACAAGCAGGATGGCGCACCCCAGGCGCGCATGCACATCGCGCAGAACGTCCACCACCTGGGCTTGCGTTGTCACATCAAGCGCGCTCGTAGGCTCGTCGGCAAGCAGGAGCCTGGGTTTCAGCATGAGCGCCACCGCGATGCCCACGCGCTGCGCCATACCGCCCGAAAGCTCATGCGGATAAGCACGCGCCACCTTTGCCGGCTCGCGAATCCCCAGGCTCTCGAGAGTCTCGCAGAAGAGGGCCTCGCATGCGCGTCTGTCCATGCACGCATGGGGGCGCACTGCCTCCCACACCTGCACGTTCAGGCGGCGCACGGGGCAAAACGTGGCGGCGCTGTCTTGGAAAACGGTCGCCATTTCCTTGCCCCGCAGCTCGCGCAAGCGCAATGCGTTCATGCTTGCCACGTCTTCGCCCTGGTAGAGCACGTGCCCCGTCTGCACACGCATGTCGTCGTCGAGAAGACCCATGGCAGCCTTGAGCAGGGTGGTCTTGCCACTACCCGACTCACCCACAAGACCCACGATGCGCCCGGCCCCCACGGAGAAGCTCGCGCCCTCAACGACCATGCGACCGCCGCATGCGATACCCACGCCGTCATAGACAAGCACGGCACCCTGATACCCTGAGACCATCTCCTCGTTCTTCGCCGTCGACGAGTCGGGCGCTCCACGCACGATGCCGCCCCTCCCTTACGCCAGCGCGAGGCCGGCTGTGACCTCGTAGTAGTCGCACGGATGCGGGGCGATGCCGCTCACATTGGCACGCGAGACAATGCCCATGGTGAGATGCGAAGCGAACACATACGCGTCATCGTCGAGAATCACCTGCTGCATCTGTGTAGCAAGCTCAGCACGCTTGCCTGTGTCGAACTCCTCGGAGAGCTGCTCAGCCAAGGCGTCCAAGTCAGGATTGGAATATCCGCCGAAGTTCTTGGGAGCACCCGTCACACACGTGGCAAAGAAGAAATACTCGGGGTCACCGGTGGGCGCGGTGACAAGGGCACTCGCGTACACGTCCCAGGCAGAAGTGTCGGTGCGGATGCTCGTATGGTTGGCCGTGCAGTTGACCTCCACCTCAAAGCCGATCTCACCCAGGGAGAACTGGACGGACTCGGCAAGCAGCGGCAGCTCCTGCCTGCCGGGATAGGTGAGCCACACGATGTGCAGGCGCTGACCGTCCTTCTCGCGCACGCCATCACCGTCGGAATCGACCCAGCCGGCCTCCTCCAGCACCCGCTTTGCCTCCTCGGGGTCGTAGGCGGGAGCACTCACCGTGTCGTTGCCAAAAGCGAAGTTGCTCGGGAAGGCACCCGCCGCAGGGGCGCCGCGGCCGTTGAGCAGAACCTCGACAAAGCCCTCCTTGTCAATGCCCAGGGCAAGCGCATGGCGCACAGCGGGGTCGCTCATCACCGGCGAGGCATAATTGACCTGTGCAAAGAAGACGCGGCTCGTCTCGCAGCTCTCGATGTTGAACGAGGGATTCTCAAACAGTGCATAGCTCGCGTATGGAAGACCGTAGGACGCGTCGATCTGGCCGGCCTGGAGGGCCATGGTGAGCGTGTCGCCGTCGGTTATGGAACGCACGGCAACGTTTGCCAGCGACGGGGCGCCTCCCCAATAGTCGGCGTTTGCCACAAGCGCAATCTCGGTGTCACTCACCGACGTGGCGACAAAGGGCCCGGTGCCTGCGACATTGTTGTCAGCGGAAACGCCCGCCTGCATGTCGATGATGGCACCGTAGGGGTCGCACAGATAGTTGATGAGCGCAGGCTTGGGACGCTTCGTGGTGATGGTAAGCGTCATGCCGTCGGCCTCGATGGCGTCGATCTCAAGGTCGAGCGGAGCCCTGTCATGCACGGCAAGCAGGTCGTCGAGGCATTCCTTCACGGCCTGCGCGTCCATGGCGCGTCCGCTGGAGAAGCGCACGCCCTCGCGCAGCTTGATGACGACCGTGGTGTCATCCATGAACTCGTAGGACTCGGCAAGCCAACTCTCGGGCTCCATCGAGTCGGAGAACTTGAAGAGCGTCTCGCCCACGCCGTAACGCACACAACTCCAGCCAGAGTAGTTGGCGTGGGGATTGAGTCCCACATCGTCCATCTCGGGGCCGTAGCCGGTGGTACCGTACGCGAACGTCGCGCCGTCAGCCAGGGCGCTGCACGGCGCCTGAGCGCCAAACACGGATCGCCCGATGAGCGCGGCGACCCCCACACCGGCCCCCAAACCAACGAATCCCCTACGGGACAGACCCTTATCTGCGTGCGTCACGATGCACTTCCTTTCTTTTTAGGGTCGAGATAATCGCGGAGCGTGTCACCTAGCAGGTTGAACACGAGAACCGTCGCAAAGATTGCCAGACCCGGCGCAAGCACGCACCAGGGAGCTGTCTGCAGCATGCTACGTCCGTCACTCATCATCGAGCCCCACTCCGCCATGGGCGGTTGGGCACCCAGGCCCAGGTACGACAGACCCGCGAGCTCCATCATCATCGTGCCGATGTCAAGCACCGCGCATACCACGATGGGACCGGCGATGTTGGGCAGCACATGTCGCACGATGAGGGCAAGACCCTTCGTGCCCTGCATGCGAGCCGCCTGGATAAAAGAGGCGTCCCGCACCACAAGCGTCTGCGAGCGGGCGATGCGTGCAAACTTAGGCCAGCCTATGGCACACAGGGCGATAACGGCATTTTGTATTCCTCCGCCAAGAACACCGGCAACTGCCAGGGCAAACACAAGACCGGGAAACGCGAGGAACACGTCGGAGGTGCGCATGAGCAGTGTGTCAAGCACACCTGCCCGCCAGCCGGCGACCACTCCCACGGCCGTACCGATCAGCGTGACCACCGCAACGCACACGAGTGTGGAAGCAATGGAGGACTGCCCACCCATGATGACACGCGAAAGCATGTCACGCCCATAACGATCGGTTCCCAGAAGGTGCGCCTCGCCGGGAGCCTGCAGAGCCTCGCGCAGGTTCTGCGCATAGGGGTCGTAGGGGCAAAGGTGCTCGGCAAAAAGCGCAGCGAGTATAAGCATCACCGCGAGCGTGGCGAAAACCACCAGCTTGCGTGCGGTGACACTGGAGGGACGACTCATGCCTTCACCTCCTGGAGCCCCACACGCGGGTCAAGTGCGCGATACAGGATGTCGCTTACCAGGTTGACGAGAACATAGATGATCGCCATCCACACGACGTAGGCCTGGATCATGGGGTAGTCGCGCATGGTGATGGAATCAACGGCAAGCTTGCCCACACCGTCCCACATAAAGATGGTCTCAACGATGGCCGTACCGCCCAGAAGGTCGCCGATAGACAGCGCCAGCAGCGTCACGATAAGGAGCATGCAGCTTTTGAGCACGCTCTTAAAGAGCACGGTGCGCCCGGCCACGCCACGCGAACGCGCCGCGGCAACATAGGGCTTTCCAAGCTCCTCGAGCACGGCGGCGCGAATCTGACGCGTGTACTTCGACACCATCGCGATGGCCAACGTCGCCGTGGGCAGCACGAGCCCCGTGAGGTCCACGCCCGAGGCACTTATCGTCGGCATGGGAGAAATAACCGGCAGCCACCCCAACACCAGGGCGAACACATATATGAGAAGCAACGCGACGAAGAAGTTCGGCAACGAGTTGCCCACGAAGCACGTGACGCGCACGATATAGTCAGCCGCCTTGTTGTGGTGGGTGGCTGAATACACCCCCAACGGCACGGAGATGACGAGCGTCGCGATGACGGAGCTCAGCGTGAGGAGGAGCGTGGCAGGCAGATGCTGCGCGAACGTGGCGAAGACGTCCTTACCGCTCACAAAGCTCGTACCCATGTCGCCATGCAAGAGCCCCGCAAGCCAAGAGAGATACTGCTCGATGAACGGGCGGTCCAAACCGAGCTCAGCCTTGCGCGCGTCGATGACCTCTTGTGTGACCGCGACGCCGGTGTTCTCGAGCATGGTGGTAACGTAGTCGCCACCGGCCAGCTGCATAAGCGCGAACGACAGAAACGTGATGCCCACAAGGATGGGGACAAGCTGTAGCAGGCGTTTTGCTATGAATTTGCCCACACTCCACCCCGTGATTCAAATAGGCCATTGTGGCGTTAGTAATGGAAGGTAGCATAGAGTGTTACTTTTTGCTGGTCAAGTGTTACTCCCGACGTACACAAAGTGCTACGCCCCATTCTCATGGCAAACGTGAAGAAATAGAGTTGCGCATAACGCTGAAAGCCAGAGTTCTATACTGGCCGCCACTCGCTGGTCAAAGGGTCAACGAGCGTATCTGACAGGTAAGCGGTGATTGTGGGGTACATTATGAAAACGCTCGAAAAGATAAGCGGCTGGGCAGGAAAGTATATGGCGCTCATCGCCCTTCTTGTCGCCATTATCGCGCTTGTCTTTCCCGACCCCGTCAAGGGCGTCATCAAGACCAGCTACGTCAACACGCTGCTGGGCATCGTCATGTTCGGCATGGGCATGACCCTCAAGCTCTCTGACTTCAAGGTCGTCTTCACCAAGCCCAAGGCTGTCATTACCGGCATCCTGTCGCAGTTCATCATCATGCCGCTGCTGGCATTTTTGCTCGTGAAGATTTTCAACCTCGACCCCGCGCTCGCCGTGGGCGTCATCCTCGTGGGCTCCTGCCCCGGCGGCACGAGCTCCAACGTCATGACCTACCTGGCCAAGGGCGATGTGGCCCTGTCCGTGGGCATGACGGCGTGCACCACCATTCTCGCCCCTGTCGTGACGCCCGCGCTTGTGCTTCTGCTCGGCGGCGCAACCATCAACGTGAGCTACGTCAGCATGCTCATGTCCATCGTGCAGGTCGTGCTCGTGCCTATCGTCCTGGGCTTCGTGATCAACCACTTCTTCGAGAAGTTCGCCCAGGCTTGCTCTAAGGTCCTGCCGCTCGTCTCCGTCATCGCCATTTGCCTCATCATCATGGCCGTCGTTGCCGCCAACGCCGCTAAGATCATGACCGTGGGCTGGCTCATCGTCGTTGTCGTCATGCTGCACAACCTCTGCGGCTACGCTCTGGGCTATGGCGTCGGCAAGGTCCTTGGCCTCAGCCGTGACCAGATGCGCACGCTGTCCATCGAGGTCGGCATGCAGAACTCCGGCCTTGCCACCTCGCTTGCCACCGTGCACTTTGCCACCATGCCGCTGGCCGCTGTTCCTGGTACGGTTTTCAGCGTGTGGCATAACATCTCCGGCGCCATTTACGCTAACATCCTTGCCCGCACCGCAAAGGAAGAGCCGGCCGAGGAGAAGTAGGTTCGCGTGAGAGAGATTGAGTATACCGCCAAGCTCACCGATGCAGGACGTACCGTGGGGCACCTGCTTCAGGCACGGCTGCACATCAGCGAGCGGTATCTCAGACATGCGAAGTATGTTGAGGGCGCCGTTCACTTGGACGGCGCCCTTTCTCGTTGCGACGTGCCTGTGGCGCCCGGCCAGGTCATGGGCATCGTGGTGGACGACTGGCTCGAACCCCATGAACCTAGCGTCGCCCCCGAAAAGGGCCCACTCGACATAGCCTACGAAGACGAGGACCTGCTCGTGGTGAGCAAACCCGCAGGCGCCGTGGTGCATCCATGCCCCTCGCATTGGACTCACACGCTGGGCAACTACGTGGTGGGCTATCTCATGGACAAGCGCCAGGCAATCGACCTGCACGCGGTAAACCGCCTTGATATCGGCACAAGCGGCCTGGTAGTTTTCGCCAAAAACGGCCATGTGCAGGAGCGCCTCATATCGCAGATGCACACAGGCAGTTTCCAGCGTGAATATCTCGCGGTGTGCCACGGGGTGCCAGAGCCTACGCATGGCATGATCGATGCCCCCATCGGCCGTGCGACAGCGGCTCCCGTGAGCTCGTTCGCGGTGATGGAGAGCGGCAAGAAAGCCGTGACGCATTACGAGGTGCTCGAGCAGCTCGGGGACGACGGCGGCACGCCAACCGCCGCGCTCGTGCGGCTGGCGTTGGAGACAGGCCGCACGCACCAAATTCGCGTGCACATGGCATATCTGGGACATCCCCTGGTGGGAGACGTGCTCTACGGAGGCTCCGCAGAACTCCTAGGCCGTCCTGCGCTTCATTCCTGGAAGCTCGACCTCGTGCAACCCGTGACGGGCACCGAAATCCACCTCACCGCCGAGCCACCAAAAGACCTCGTGGGGCTGCTCGACACGCTGCGCCGCAGCTAGAAGCCGAACTCCTCGCGGTGGTCGCGGATGAGCTTGAGCACAAATGTGTCGCGCTCCACCCAGAAGTAACGCCTCTGGGCCAGGATGGCCTCGTTTGCGGCGATGGCATCTTCCAGGTTGCAGGTGACCGCATGCAGGCCCGCGACCGCCTCGTACTTGTCGAGATGCATGGCACCACCCGGACGCGCCTGGCACACGAAATAGCGGTTGACCTGGCGCATGCTCAAACGCATGGCATCGCGCGTGTGGTAGTCGTCGATGGAGAGAACGGGGCGCGCCGTGGCCTGGTCAACGAGCCAGCCAGTCTCCTCCTCCACCTCGCGCACAAGCGCCTCAAGGTCGGTCTCACCGTGCTCAATCTCACCACCGGAAAATACGAACTCATGGAGCTCGTCGGTTGTGGCCAGTAGGAGCGTGCCATCGGGATTCATGACGATGCCCCTGCTCGAAGGCCTCGTTGCACACTCGTATTCGGGCACTGGGGCACCGCACACGAAATGCGGAAGGATGCCCAAGGCTCGGCGATTGCCGGCTCGGGGGCACAAGTGTCGCAGGCGAACTCCCCAGGCGCGACAAGAACATACTCGCGGGGTTGCACCAGGGAAACGCCCGGGGCATCAGGCTGGGACACGCTTGACACGTGAGTGCGCTTTTCGCCCATCATGAACCGCCTATTTCAAGAAGGAGTTGGCCTCGCGCTCGTCGCCGAGCAGGGAGGTCCCACCATGACCGGGGAATATGGCAACGTCGTTGGGAATGCCGACAAACTTGTGCTCGAGCGTGTTGAGCATCGCAGGCCAAGAGCCGCCCTCAAAGTCGGTACGGCCATAGCTGCCACCAGCGAAAAGCGTGTCACCCGTGAACAGAAGTTTCTCCGCCTCGCAGTACAGACACATGGACCCCTCGGTGTGGCCGGGCGTATGGATGACGCGGAACGTATGGCTGCCGAGCGCGACCTCGTCGCCTTCCCTGAGAGCGCGATCGACCGTGCGGCCGGCATTCAGGGCTTCGTCCATGGAGATAATGGAGGCAGGCGAGGCATAACCGCGGCGAATTTCCTCGTAGACGCGTGGGGCGTCAAGCTCGTGGGCCATGACGGGGGCGTTCGTGGCCTCAACCACGCCGGGAAGCGCGCCCTTGTGGTCGTCGTGGCGGTGCGTAAGCACGATACCGTCGACTGTCTTGCCGCTCAGGGCCTCAAGGATGCGCTCGGCACGGTCACCCGGGTCGATGACAAGGCAGTGCGCCGTTTCGGGGTCGCTCACAATCCAGCAATTCGTTTTGATGGGCCCCACAACAACGCAAGACACTTCCAGCATGGTCTTGTCCTTCCCCCAGGCACGCCGCATTGCGCACCACACATAATTATGTTCTGTATCAACATATCAGGCAGACATGGTGCAGCGGTATACCCCACGGCATAACAGAGGGGCCGCCACAAGGTCAACACCTAGCACATCACCAGGACGCCACGCAAATGCGTTATTTGCTATGGTGGAGCACGGCATATATATGTACGCTCATCTCTCGACCCTTGATTGGACGCATCGCATGAACATCTCCCGCGCTGGCTTCATCGCCCTTTGCGCAGCGCTTCCGCTCGCACTCACCGGCTGCAACTCCACTCAGGAGACCACTGGCAACAACGCTGGCAAGGTCGCCGAGACGAACGCCACCCCCGCCACGGTCAGCCTGGGCACCCTGCCCACCGAGGACATCCTGCCCATGTGGGTGGCTCAGTCCGAGGGCCTGTTCGAGAAGGCCGGCATCGCTTGCGACATCCACAAGTTCCAGTCGGCTACCGAGCTCATCGCCGCCGTGTCGAGCGGCGAGGTCGACGTCGCCATGACCGACCCCATGGTGACTGCCAGCCTCTTTGCCTCTGGTGCCGACGTGCGCATCTGCTGGATCTGCCTGGGCACCGAGGCCAGCCAGGGTCGCTTCGGCATCATGACGGCCGACGAGGGCATCACCTCGCTTGCCGACCTTGCCGGCCGCGAGATCGGCGTGGGCTCCAACACCATCCTCGAGTACGTGATGGACAAGCTCATGGCCCAGGCCGGCATCCCCGCCGACCAGGTGGTGAAGGCCGAGCTGCAGAAGATTCCCGTGCGCTTCGAGGCCATGGCTTCCGGCCAGGTGCCCGCGGCTGCCCTGCCTGCCTCCTTGCTCGCCCTGGGCGAGTCCAAGGGTTTCCATTGCGTGGCCGACGACACCACGGGCGACAACATCTCCCAATCGGTCATGATTGTGCGCGAGGCCTGGCTTGAGGGCGAGGACGGTAAGGCGGCCCTCGAGGCGCTGCAGGGTGTGTGGGACGAGGCGGCCGACCTCATCAACAAGACCCCCGAGGATTACCGCGCGCTCCTGGTTGAGCAGGCATCCCTTGCCGAGGACATCGCCGACACCTATCCCATCAGCACCTACCCCACGGCCCAGCTGCCCACGCAGCAGATGGTGAGCGACGTGCTCGACTGGATGCTCGAGAAGGGCTACCTCGACGCGGCCCTCACCTACGACGCCGACAACGGCACGTTCTCCAAGAACTAGGCTTTGGCTGAGGGGCACAGGCGCATCATGCTACTGGAACTGAGGGACGTCACCGTCGAATACCCGACCCCGGGCCGCGATGTCGATACGCTCAAGGCACTCGACCACCTGTCGCTGAGCATTGAGACAGGCGAGGCCGTGTGCATCATCGGCCCTTCGGGCTGCGGCAAGTCCACGGCCCTACGCCTGGCGTCGGGACTCGCACGGCCCACGGAAGGTGAGGTGCTCGCCCATGGTGAGCGCATCGCGGGCCCGCGCGGCGACTGCGCCCTCATCCTGCAAGACTACGGCCTGCTGCCCTGGATGAGCGTGTACAAAAACGCCGAGCTGGGCCTCAGCGTGCGCGGTGTCGAGAAGGAGGAGCGCCGTCGCCGCACGCTCGAGGCCCTTGAGCGCGTGGGCCTCGCCGGTTTCGAGAAGGCCTGGCCCAGCGAACTTTCGGGTGGCATGCAGCAGCGCCTGGCGCTTGCCCGCGCCGTCGCCATGCAGGCAGACCTCTTGCTTATGGACGAGCCCCTCTCGGCGCTCGACGCCCTTCTGCGCGAAGACATGCAGCTCATGCTCCTGCGCCTGTGGAACGAAGGCGGCTACGGCCAACTGCTGGTGACGCACTCCATCGAGGAGGCAGTGCTGCTGGGTCAGCGTATCGTCGTGATGGCACCCCGACCCGGCCGCATCGTAGCCCAGGTGGAAAACCCCGGCATGGGAAAGCCTGAATACCGCACGACGCAGGAGTTCTTTGCCAAGTGCAACGAGGTGCGCGAGGCCCTGGCAGGAGGCGCTCGATGAAGCATTCTGTAAAAACCGCGCTGTGCTATGTGTTCGCCGTCGCATTCGTGCTGGCAGGTTGGCAGATTACCGCGCTTGCGCTCAATACGCCGGCCCTACCCGGCCCCATCGAGACCGTGAGCGTCTTCGCGCGATACGCGGCCACCCTGTGGCCCGACTTCCTCACGAGCCTAGGACGCCTTGTCGTCTCGCTTGCCCTGGGATGCGTGCTCGGAGTACCCGTGGGGCTCTTCCTGGGTCGCTCGCAGAAAGTCGGGGCGCTCTTCTCCCCCGTGCTCTACCTGCTCTATCCCCTGCCCAAAATTGTGCTTCTGCCCATCCTGCTGGTGCTCTTTGGCCTGGGAGGCGCGCCTAAGATTGCCCTTGTCACCATCACGGTGTTTTTCCAGGTAGTCATGGTTATGCGCGACGCCGCCGCCGCGATTCCTGCGGCCACGCTGCTCTCGGTGCGCTCCCTGGGGGCGTCGCGTGCACAGGTGTGGCGCTACGTGGTGCTGCCCGCTACGATGCCCGAGCTCTTCACCACGCTGCGCGTGTCGTGCGCCGTGGCCATTGCCGTGCTCTTCTTCTCCGAGTCCATCGCCGGCTCCACGGGCCTGGGATACTTCATCATGAACTCCTGGGCCATGGTGAACTACCCCCGGATGTTTGCCGGCATCATCGCGCTGGCGGCCTTGGGCTGCGGCCTGTACATCCTCTTCGACGCATGTGAGCGCGCGGCAACACGCTGGCGTCGCGCGGGAAACGCGAGCTAAACAAGGTAAGACTGTTTGTGCGCTTGACACCGAAAAGTCACGGCCCTTCCCGTCCTCCTCTGATGCGCTGCATGCGCAAGCGTCAGCTTTGCCAAATTTTCTTGCTTCCGAATGACCGAAAAGGCTCGTGGGTATCGTATTGGCAAAGCAAGGCTTCTATACTGCCGGCAAGGCAGTACGCAACAAGAGGAGGAATCATGGACGTCAAAGAGACCCTCGATACCACCATGGATAAGGCGAAGGACGCTGCTGAAGAGATGGCCGACAAGGCCAAGGACATCGCTGAAGACGCGGCTGACAAGGCCAAGGACATGGCCGAAGTGATGGCAGTCGGCACCAAGGACGTCGCCGAAGGCATGGCAGGCGGAATGAAGGGCGCCGCCGAAGAAATTGCAGGTGGTGCAAAAGAGGCCATCGGTGCCGCCATGGACACCGTCATGCAGGCCAAGGACGTCCTCGACGCCGACGGCAACGGCAAGCTGACCGCCCAGGAAGTACTCGGCGGTTTGGGTGCGCGCATCGACAAGACCGTTGTTGCAGCTGGCTCGTTTGCCGACGAAATCAAGCAGGCTTTTGATGCCGACGGCAACGGCAAGGTTGAGTCGGATGAGCTGGGTGCCGTGGCCAAGAGCGCGGCGGCCTTCATTGGCACCACGGCACGCGCGGCCGTCGCAGGCGTTCAAGGCGTCGTTTCCGGCGTGGCCGACAAGGCCAAGGAGATTGTCGACGAGGCCAAGGAGCGCGTGGAGGCCGCCAATGCGGAGGCAAGCGAAGCCGCAAAGAAAGCCGCCGAAAAGGTTGCCGACGAGGTCGAAGATGTAAAGGCCGAGTTCGTCGACGACAAGAAGGACGAAGAAAAGTAGACGTAGGCACGTCAGTCGCCCCTATGAACGAATGAGGTCCCCATCCCGGCAGTTCACAGCGGGATGGGGACCTTTTGTATGAGTTACAGCAACTTGCAGTACTCAAATACCGCACGTCTTATGCCCTTACGCCTCGGGCTCGCGGACCTCAATCTGCATGCCGGGACCCACGGCCAAGCTTGCCTTCACGCGGTTGGAGCCTTCCACATACACAAGGCCCTGGTCGATAAGGGCCTTCGCCTTGTCGCGTGAGGGCGCAAAACCGCGACCCACCAGGTAGGCATCAAGGCGTACGGTGCCGTCCTGGATGCGCTTGGCGGCAGCAGGCGTAAGGTCGGGGCGCTGCGAGCCGGGCTCGGGAATGACGCGGCCGAAGTAGTCACGCTCGGCATGGCGGTTCTTCTGGCGCATCACCGCGTGCTCGTTGGCACGGTCGGCCCTCGTACCCGGCGCTTTTTTCTTTCCCGGCTTCTCCGGCCCCTTCACTTCTTTCAGCTTCATACGTCCTCCGAAATCGTTACCATCGGTGGAAGTGTACCGGACACAGCCCCCGCCGCACACGTTCGCGCCCCACGCCAAGGCAAAGAGCAGGGAATGGTTACAAGCAGCCCGGCATGATACCAGCCGCATGAAGCGCCACCCGTAATCCCCACCAGCTATCCCACCCGACAAGCACAGGCCATGCGCTTGCCACAGAAAGCAATGCCCCAGCGAACACAAGGTGCCTGACCATGAACTGCAGCGTCATATGCCCTATCGTCAATCTGGACAAGGGCAGATTCCGCCAAGGATGAGAGCTTCTCGGTCAGAGAGGCCGAAACGCCCGTCGCAAGGTCGAGGGCGAGATGCTTGACTTCAATAGTAATGAATGGACGCTGACCATAAGCTGCAGTGATATAAGAATCCTTTTCTGGCGTCAACTGTATATCACAGCGTCCGTGGCCCGTCTCGCGATTTGAGACAGGCGGCCCATATCCCTCGATGCCGAAGCACAAACCGAGAAGCAGCATGTGGTAGCTGTTCTCACTCGCCAAATCAAAGAAGCTCGGAGAGGCGAGAAGAATGTGCTCGAGAGCGCCCTGCAGGGAAACAGCATCGGCTTGATACAGCGCCCGCTGAAAGTCGCGCACAGCACGTTGGCCCTGCGCATCAGCGGCAAAGCGCTGGGGGATTTCCTTCTCAAACAGCCGACGTATCTCGCGGTTCGGAATGCGCAAAGTCCGCTCGTACCAGGGGTCATCGGGTACCATGACGTCATTGGTTGTAAGATAACCCGCAAGGTACAGCATCGACCA
>JAHZHK010000076.1:0-7094 GCA_019420325.1 Coriobacteriaceae bacterium
TTGAGACTCTGTGGTGGCTTGTCACGCAGGGATCTTTGCAGCATCGCTATGGCATGGTCTGGGGGCCGTTTTCGCCTCTGTATGGCATCGGCGCCGTTTTGCTCACCGTCTGTCTCTGGAAGATACGCAAGCGGCCCCTGTGGGTCATCTTCTTGCTCTCCATGGTCATCGGCTCGGTGCTCGAGCAACTTGTGGGCATGTGTCTGGAGCATGTGTTCGGCATGGTCTCTTGGACCTACGAGACCTACCCCGACGCCATCACGAAGTTCGTGTGCCTGCGCATGAGCCTTCTGTGGGGCATGCTGGGATGCGTGTGGGCGCATTCGATCATGCCCGAGACCGTCTTTCTCCTCGGCACGCCCGAAGAGCCGGTGCGTACGATTATCGTGGTCGCGCTCACTGCCTTCCTCGTGGCGGACGCCTCGATGACGATTGCCGTGTCGCTGCGCAAGGGAGCTCGCGACGAAGGCATACCGGCCACCAACGCCCTGGAGCGGTTCATCGACCAGCATTACGACGACGCGTTCATGCAAGAGCGTTTCGAGAACGTTGAGTACACGACGTTGCCTGAACCCCATGAGCCTGGGCTGTCGGCAAAATCCACCTCAGTGGGCTTCCAAGACTGAGAGGGAGCGAGCGCGAAGTTGTAGGCGACTTGTGAAGACAAGCCCAATTCTTCGCCTGAAGCAAATCTTCCCTTGCATCGGCGTGCGATACCCGATATAGTACTTCATCGCCGACGGATACGGCGGCCGAATGGGCGTTTAGCTCAGGGGGAGAGCGCTTCCCTGACACGGAAGAGGTCACAAGTTCAAATCTTGTAACGCCCACCATTGTGAGACAAAGGTCGGCCGGGGAAACCCGACCGACCTTTTTCGTTTGGTCCCAAGTTTGTCCACGCACGCACATGTATGAGGAAGACAGGGAGACACAGGCAGTGCTTATCACCACCGACGAGCAGCTTCGCGATTTTTGCGACCGCGCCCAGGGCAGCGAGGTCTTGGCCATCGACACCGAGTTCCTGCGCGAGAAGACCTATCGGGCGCGTCTGTGCCTCGTGCAGCTTGGCACCGACGACGAGCAGGTAGCGGTCGATCCCTTCTGCGTGCATGATGTGGAGCCTCTGGTGGCTCTTTTCAAAAATCCCGCCATCACCAAGGTCCTCCATGCCTGTTCTCAGGACATGGAAGTGCTTCAGGAGTGGTGCGGCACCCTTCCCAGCCCAATCTTCGACACGCAGATGGCCGCCTCGTTCATCTCCGACCGCTATCAGATCGGCTACGGAGCCCTTGTTGAGGACTTCTGCCACGTGCACCTGCCCAAGGCCGAGTCCCTGACCGACTGGTCGGCTCGCCCCCTTGATGCCAAGCAGATTGCCTATGCCCTCGATGACGTGCGTTACCTGCCCGGCATCTGGCGCACGATGCGCACTCGTCTTGAGGAGCTCGGCCGCACTGCATGGTTGGAAGACGATTTTGCCCACGCCTGCGACCCGCAGAGCTATCGCCACGACCCTCGCGAGGCCTATCGCAAGGTCAAGCGCGTGGGTTCGTTGTCGCGTCGTCAAATGAGTGTGGCGCGCGAGGTTGCCGCTTGGCGCGAGAACCTTGCGGCAAAGATCGACAAGCCCCGCAGGTGGGTGATGGGCGACGAGCTTCTCGCTGAGATCGCCAAGCGCATGCCGGCCAGCGATGCCGCGCTCATGCGCATCAGGGGAGGGGCGGACCTGTCTGCCCAAGACCGCGCCGAGGTGCTTGCAGCCGTGCGCGCCGGTGTCGCGTGCCCCCCTGAGCTCTACCCCGACACGCCCCATCGCAGCAAGCCGAGCCTGGAGAGCGAGTGCGTCTGTGACCTCATGTACGCGCTCACGCGCATGGTGGCCGACCGCGAGCACATCGCCTCGTCGATTCTGGCCTCGCGCGACGAGCTCATCGATTATTTTGAGCACAGGGCGTCTTCGCCGCTGTCGCGCGGCTGGCGCCACGAGCTGCTTGGATCTCACCTGGACGCCCTGCTTGAGGGTCAAATCGGCCTTACGGTCGTCGACGGCAAGATCGAGCTGCTGTAGGGAACGGAGGTAGCGGATGGCCTGGCAGTTGACGGCAACGCAGGAGCCTGAGCAGAGTGCTTCAGCATCTCTCAGCGTCTCGGAGGCACTGGGACGTGCAAAGGCCCAGCTTGAGGGTATGACGCTTGTTGTCGAAGGCGAAGTCTCGCAGTTCAAGGACAGTCCCGGCTACAAGGCCGTGTACTTCCCGGTGTCCGACGGCTCCTCCACTATGGACTGCATGATGTGGCGCACGCGCTACATGGCAGGGGAGGTGCGCCTCCATCCCGGCCTCAAGGTGCGCTTGACGGGCCGCTTCTCGGTCTATCCCGCAAAGGGGCGCATGCAGTTTGAGATCTTCAAGCTCGAGGAGGCAGGCGAGGGCGATTTGCGCGCCCGTGTGGCTCGTCTTGCGCGCAGGCTCGACGCCGAGGGCCTCATGGACCCCGCCCGCAAGCCCCAAGTCCCCGCTTTTTGCGAGCGCATCGTCGTGGTCACCTCGCCTCACGGCAAGGTAAAAGACGACGTCGCACGCACGCTTCGCCGCCGAAACCCCCTTGTTCGCCTGCAGTTTTGTCCCGTGCAGGTGGAGGGCGCAGGTGCTGCGGCCCTTATGGTGCGCGCCCTGCATGCCGCCGAGCAGGCCCGCCCTGATGCCATTCTGCTCGTGCGCGGAGGCGGCTCCTATGAGGACCTCATGCCCTTCAACGACGAGGGCCTTGCCCGTGCCGTGGCGGCGTGCACCGTGCCGGTTGTCACGGGCATCGGGCACGAGCCCGACACGACGATTTGCGATATGGTGAGTGCCAGGCGTTGCTCGACGCCCACGGCGGCTGCCGAGTCGGTTGCGCCCGATATCGCCGAGCTCAGCGCCGGGTTTGACGCCATTGCCAGGCGATTGGCAAGCGCCCTGCACCGCAGCCTTGTGGACCGCGGCCGCACGCTCGACCTCATGGCGGCCCGCCCGTGCCTGTCCGACCCGATGCGCACCATCGTGGAGACGCCGCTTCGCGAGCTCGACCTGGCGCAGGACCGCCTTACCGCGGCGCTGCCCGCCGGTGTGGAGCGCTCGCGTAGCGCCCTGGCCGACCAGGCCGCTCGTCTGGCCGCCGTCATGCCGATTCGACTCGAGCGGATGTCCCGTACGCTTGCCGACGAGAAGACGCGCCTGGTCCATGCGGGCCATACCCTGCTCGGGTCTTGGGAGCGCGACCTTGCGGTGGGGGCGGGTCGTCTCCATGCGCTCTCGCCGCTTGCGGTTATCGCGCGCGGTTACTCCATGACGTGCGACGCCCAGGGCAAGGTCGTGTCGAGCGTAGGTCAGGTTGTACCGGGCCAGGTAGTTGAGGTGCGCGTGTCTGATGGCGCACTTGGATGCACGGTCGATTCAGTTCAACCCATCGAGAGGAACGACTAATGACGCAGCAGATGAAGGACGTCGCGACGATGACGTACCGCGAGGCGACCGCCGAGCTTGAGCAGGTCGTGCGTGCCCTTGAGTCCAACCAGCTCGAGCTCGAGGAGTCCCTGGAGCTCTACAAGCGCGGTGTCGAGCTCCTTGCCTCGCTGCGTGCGCGCTTGGCTGATGCCGAGCAGCAGGTGAGCGCCCTCATGGGCCAGATCGAGGTTGACACCGACGAGAGGGACACGACGCTCAGCTAGTGCGTCTTGAGGCGTCCATGCTTATCTAATTGCCGCTTGCGTCGGGATATCAGCCGTTGGCGGCACCTCTTTCAGCATGGTTGCGACGTGTTTTCCACTCGTGCACACGCATGTTTCGCCGTTCGCCGGGCATCGTCACGGCTTCGTCACCGAATACCTCCCGCTGCCGCCGTTTCGGCGCCGTGCGTCGATGGTTCGGTCTTTTGACCGTGTGCTGTCGGTGGCTTTCGTACAATTTATCCAGTAACTCGCTGTGTTCCCATGCCTGGTGCGTGTTCGTGCCGGGCATTTTCGTTTGGTGGAGGGTCCATGGACGTCCTGGTCGTGAACGCCGGCAGCTCTTCTTTGAAATATCAGCTCCTCAACGTCGAATCGCGCGAGGTGCTCGCCAAGGGTGCCTGCGAGCGTATCGGCTTGGGCGAGTCCACGTTCACGAGCGAGTTCGCGGGCCGCGAGACATGCCTATCTCTGCCCATTCCCAACCACCGTACCGCAATCACGCTCGTGCTGGGTACCGTGCTGCAGAACACCGCCCTCATGGAGGGACACCACATCGACGCCTTTGGCCATCGCATCGTGCACGGTGGCACCTATTTTGACGACTCGTGCCTGGTCGACGATGACGTGCTCAAGAAGATTGAGGAAATCGCCCCGCTTGCGCCCCTGCACAACTATGCCGCCGCGTCGGTCATCGTCGCCTGCAGGGAAGTCTTGCCCGACGTGCCCAATGTGGTGTCGTTCGACACGTCGTTTCACGCAACCATTCCCGAGGTTGCATACCGCTACCCGTTGCCCGATGAGCTGTGCGACAAGTTCAAGCTGCGCAAGTACGGATTCCATGGCATCAACCATCGTTATGTCTCTCGCACGGCAAATGAGTTTTTGGGAGGGGACGCCGGCAAGCTCGTCAGCTGCCATTTGGGCAACGGCTCCTCGCTGTGTGCCGTGCGCGACGGTCGCGTGATCGATACCACAATGGGCTTCACGCCGCTCGACGGCCTCATCATGGGCACGCGCTGCGGCTCCATCGACCCTGCGGCCGTCACGTTCATCCTCGAGAACTCCGATCTCACGGCTCGCGAGGTCGACACGATCATGAACAAGAAGTCGGGTCTTCTGGCCATCTCCGGCTTCACCAACGACATCCGCGACATCACCGAAGCTGCTGAGGCAGGAAACGACCGCGCTCAGCTTGCCCTTGACATGTTCTGCTACTCGGCGAAGAAGTATCTCGGTGCCATGATTGCCGCCATGGGCGGTGTCGACACGGTCGTCTTTACGGCCGGCGCCGGGCAGAACTCGCCGGTTATCCGCAGCAAGGTCGTCGAGGGGCTTGAGGGGCTCGGCATTGCGGTCGATCCCGAGCTCAACGCGCAGCGCCACAAGACGCCGTGGCGCATCTCTCCCGAAGGTGCCGGCGTCAACGTCCTCGTCATTCCGGCCGACGAGGAGTACATGATCGCGCTCGACGTGAAGCGCATCCTCGGATAGCCATAGCGCCTACAACCAGCCGGCGTCCTCAGGGCGCCGGCTTTTTTCGGCGTTTCAGAGAAACGAAGAGGGGCGGCTCGCTTCCGATGCGGCGGAAGGCGAGCCGCCCCTTTTGTACACGGGCGATGCGAGAGGGAACCGGGCCGCTATGCGGCCGACCTGGGCTACTCGGCGCGTGCCTGGTGCAGGCGCTGGGCCTGAACGGCGGTGACGGCGACCATGCCGACGATGTCGGAGGACGAGCATCCGCGGGACAGGTCGTTCACCGGGGCGGCGATGCCCTGCAGCACGGGTCCGATCGCCTCGGCACCGCCCAGACGCTGGACGATCTTGTAGCCGATGTTGCCGGCGTCGAGGTTGGGGAAAACAAGCACGTTGGCCTTGCCTGCGACCGTGGAGTCTTTTGCCTTGGAGGCTGCGACACTGGGAACAACCGCGGCGTCGAACTGCAGCTCGCCGTCGATCTCCAGGTTGGGGGCAAGCTCGCGGGCCTTGGCGGTTGCCTGGGCAACGAGTGCGGTGTGGTCGTTGACGGCGCTGCCCTTGCTCGAGAACGAAAGCATCGCCACGCGCGGGGTCGTCTGCATGAACGTCGCCCAGCTGCATGCCGTCTGCACGGCGATCTGAGCGAGCTCATCGGCGTTGGGGTAGGTGTTGAGGGCGCAGTCGGCGAAGAAGAAGGTACCGTTCTCGCCATAGGGGCAGTTGGGCAGCGAAATCTCGAAGAACGAGGACACAAGCGACACGCCCGGGGCGCACTTGAGAATCTGCAGCGCGGGCCTGAGCACGTCGCCGGTGGAGTGGCAGGCACCCGAGACCATGCCGTCGGCGTCGCCCAGCTTGACCATCATGACGCCGAAGTAGAGCTCGTCGTCAAGCGCGGCGCATGCGGCCTCGAAGGTCATGCCCTTCTTGGCGCGAAGCTCGGCCAGGGCGCGGGCGTAGCGTTCGCGCTCGGGGGAGGTGCGGTGGTCGATTACGGTGACGCCCGGGATGCAGATCTCGTTGGGGTCGCCCAGCACGATGGGGCGGGCGATGCCCTCTGCGGCAATCTGGGCTGCCGCTTCCAGGGTGCGCGGATCGTTGCCCTCGGGCAGGACGATGCGTTGGGGGTTAGTCTTTGCAGCGCTTACCAGGTTGTCTACGAATTTGCTCACTGAGGGCTCCTTATGTGTGGCATGGACTTACGGGGGCATATGTGCCCAAAGCAACGCCATCCCACTCTATCATGCTAAGATTGCAACCAAATGCCTGTTTTCGTCTGTTGGGCATTCTCGCGCTGGCAAGTGGTTTGCGGCGCGGGTGTGTCCATCACATTTGCAAAGGAGCGCACATGCCCGTTGTCCATGGTCTTCCCCAGGCGTTCGACGTTGCCGATTACGACGCCCTCGTCGTCGGTGCCGGCTATGCCGGTTCTGTTGTCGCGCGCGAGCTGGCGGAGCGTGCAGGCAAGAAGGTCTGCGTCCTCGAGCGTCGTCCGCACATCGCGGGCAACGCCTACGACTGCCTCGACGAGGCCGGGGTGCTCATCCACCTGTACGGCCCGCACATCTACCACACCTATGACGAGCGCGTCCACGAGTACCTGTCGCGCTTCACCGACTTCACCAACTACCAGCATCGCGTGCTTGCCAACATTCACGGCACGCTCATGCCGGTTCCCTTCAACCACACCTCGCTCAAGATGGCGTTCGGTCCCGAGCGCGGCGAGGCCCTGTTTGCCAAGCTTGTCGAGAAGTTCGGCCTCGACCGCAAGGTGCCGATCCTTGAGCTGCGCGCTCAGGACGATCCCGAGCTCGAGGAGGTCGCCGACTACGTCTTCGAGAACGTGTTCCTTCACTACACGATGAAGCAGTGGGGTCAGACGCCCGACCAGGTGGACCCTTCGGTCACC
>JAHZHK010000076.1:7104-13622 GCA_019420325.1 Coriobacteriaceae bacterium
CACCGGCCGCGTCCCCGTGCTTGTGGGCGATGACGACCGCTACTTCCAGTCTCCTCACCAGGGCATGCCTGCCAAGGGCTACACCGATCTGTTCGATCACATGCTCGACCATGCCAACATCGACGTCTTCCTCGATGTCGACGCGCGTGACATCGTGCGTGTCGAGAACGGCAAGATCATGGCGGGCGAAAAGGCCTATGAGGGCCAGGTCGTCTACACCGGCCCGCTCGACGAGCTCTTCGGCCTCGACCTGGGCGCCTTGCCGTACCGCACCCTCGACCTCGACTTCGAGACCCTGCCTGTCGACGAGTTCCAGCCCGTCTGCACGGTCAACTACACCACGAGCGAGGACTTTACGCGCATCACCGAGTTCAAGCACATGACGGGCCAGGTTGTGCCCGGCAAGACCACCATCCTGCGCGAGTACTCCAAGGCCTACGAGCCCGGAAGCGGCCAGACGCCCTACTACGCCATTCTCGAGCCCCAGAACAAGGCGCTCTACGCCTCCTATCTGGAGCGTGTCGCTGGCGTTGCCAACTTCCACGCCGTTGGCCGTCTGGCCGAGTACCGCTACTATGACATGGACGCCGTCGTTGCCAGCGCTCTCGCCCTCGCCGACAAGCTGGTCGCCGAGGCGTAATCGTCTAGGTGACGCACGTTTAGAAAGAGAAGGTCCCTCCGGTGGAAAAGCTCGTCACGTTTGCCATTCCCTGCTACAACTCGGCAGCCTATATGGACAAGTGCGTCCAGAGCATCATCGACGCCTGCGCGCCTGAGCAGGACTTCGAGATCATCATCGTCGACGACGGCTCCCAGAAAGACGACACGCCCGCGAAGGCCGATGCCTGGCAGGCCAAGTGCCCCGGTATCGTGCGTGCCGTGCACCAGGAGAACGGCGGCCACGGTGCCGCGGTGCTCGCCGGCCTTGCCGCTGCACAGGGCATGTACTACAAGGTCGTCGACTCCGACGACTGGGTTGACCGCGACGCTGTGCAGACGTTGCTCGCCGATGTGCGCTCCCTCGTTGCCAAAGGCGAGATCGTCGACCTGTTCATTTCGAACTACGTCTACGAGCATGTGGAAGACAACACGCAGAAGTCCGTGGGCTACCGCAGCGTGCTTCCCGAGGGCCGTGTCTTTACCTGGGACGAGATGGGCAAGTTCCGCATCGACCAGAACCTGCTCATGCACTCGCTGCTCTACCGCACGGAGGTGCTGCGCGACGGTGGCGTGCCGCTGCCGAGCCACACCTTCTATGTGGACAACATCTTCGCCTATGTGCCGCTGCCGCGTTGCAAGAAGCTCTTCTATCGCGACGTGGACCTCTACCGCTACTTCATCGGTCGTCAGGACCAGAGCGTCAACGAGAAGGTCATGGTTTCGCGCTATCGTCAGCAGCTGCGCATCTCAAAGATCATGTTCGAGGCCCTGCACCTCTATGACGAGGTGGAGAGCCAGCCGCTGCGCGCCTACATGCTCAACTACCTCACGATGATGATGGCCATTTCCTCGCTGTTCGGCCACATGTCTGACGAGCCTGAGTCTGACCAGCTGGTCGACGAGCTGTGGCGTGACCTGAAGGCGTTCGACGAGCGCATGTACAACCATGCCCGCCACAACTTCCTTGGCGTGGGCACGAACCTTCCCGGCAAGGTGGGCAAGCGCCTCACGGCCGCCCTCTACCGCACCGCAAGGAAGATTTTTAAGTTCAACTAAACCTTTAGGTTGTATGCACATCAATAAAGAAGGCCGCCTGCCTCGTCTGATTCGTTCTCAGCGAGGCGGGCGGCCTTTTCGTGCGCGCTGTTGCAGGGCGTGCTATGCCTTGAGGGCACGCAGCTCGCGGTAGAGCCGTGAAATGGGCAGCCCCATCACCGTGTAGAAGTCGCCTTCGATGCCACGCACAAGCAGGCGGCCCTTGCCCTGGATGCCGTAGGCGCCTGCCTTGTCCATGGGCTCGCCAGTGGCGACGTAGGTGTCGATCTCATCGTCGTCGAGATCCCAGAACGTGACACGGGCCGTTTCGGAAAAGCCGAGTACTTCGCAGCCGTCGCAAAGCACAGAGACACCGGTCGTGACCTCGTGCGTCTTGCCTGAGAGCTCGCGCAGCATCTGACGTGCCTCATCGGCGTCGGCGGGCTTTCCAAGCACGCGCTCGCCAAGGATGACAACGGTGTCCGAGCCGATGACGAGCTCGCCAGGGCGAGCATTTGGACTAACTGAAAGTGCCTTGTGCCAGGCGAGCGCGTGGGGAAGCTCATGTGGGTCGCGCACGTGCACGCTTGACTCGTCGAAGTCGCTTGTGCAGCAGGTGAAGTTGAAGCCCGCCTCTTCCATCAGTTCACGGCGACGCGGCGATTTTGATGCAAGAATCATGCTCGGCCTGGTTTCTAGCGACGGCGCAGGATGGTGACGTTCTCGACATGGAACGTCTGGGGGAAAAGATCGACCGGCGTGATCGAGACGATGTCGAACGTCTCAAGTTCGCGGAAGATGGCCAGGTCGCGGGCGAGCGTGGCCGGGTCGCACGAGACGTAGGCGACGGCGCGTGCGGGGCTTTCGCAGACAGCTTCGATGACCGAGCGCTCCAGGCCTGCGCGGGGCGGGTCGACGACGATGGCGTCGGCATCCTCCAGGCAGTCGAGCTGACGCGCCGCATCGTCGCCGATGGCCTCAACCATGTCAGCGAGCCCGGCATGCTCGAGGTTCTGCTTGAGGTCGCGCACTGCAGGCCCGTAGCTCTCGATGGCGATGACGCCGCCCTGCGCGGCACGCGCCAGGGGCAAGGTGAAGGTGCCTGCGCCGCAGTATAGGTCGCAGGCGACCTCGTCGCCCTCAATGGCGAGGCCTTCGAGCACAAGTTCGATGAGCTTTTCGGCACCGGCGGTGTTTACCTGGAAGAACGACGGGGCGGAAAGGCTCATGGTCTGCCCGGCCAGGCGCTCCTCCCAGCGGCCGCGGCCGCTCAGACACTCGATGCCGGCGATCTTGCGGGCGCCGCCCTTCTCCTTGGTCATGACGCGCGCGATGGAAGTGGGCTTGGCTGCGTCGGTGATGACCTTGGCAATCTCGGCGCGCGGGAAGGCGGCCGGGTCGGTCCACAGGGCAACCTCCACTTGGCGAGTGCGCTCGCTCACGCGAATGCCCACGCGCTCGAGACCCAAATCGCGGGAGCCTCCGAAGAAGTTGAGCGCGCCGGCAACCGACTTGACCAGCTTCTGGGAATCCTTAGCCATGAGCGGGCACTTGTCCACGGCGATGACCTGGTTTGCGTCGAATTTGGAGTGCATGCCCAAGCGCATGCGGCCGTCCTGTTTGACGCAGGCAAGCTCTACCTTGTTGCGGTAGCCCCAGTCGGGGCCCACCTCGACGACCTGACCTACATGCTCCTGCGTCCAGGCATCGTCAAACTTGCCGATGCGCACGAGGGCGTCGACGACGTTCTTCCGCTTTGCCTGGCGCTGCGCCGCGATTGAGACCTCGGCCCAGGGGCAGCCGCCGCAGATGGCAGAGTAGGGGCACTTTGAGGCGACGCGGTCGGCCGAGGCCTCTACAACCGAGGTCACACGGGCCTTGGAGAACGTCTTGCCGTCGCTTGTGATCTCGGCTTCCACCACATCGCCCGGAACGCCTCCCGAAACGAACACGGTCTTGCCCTCTGCGGTGCGCGCCACCGCGTCTGCGCCGTAGCACAAGGTATCGATCTTGAGTTGCATGTTTGCCCCGCTCAAAGGTTGCGCCATTGCCTGAATCAGCTCGGTGCATATCGCAGCGGCGGCGCGCGCCCTCGAGTTCAAGTTTACGTGCGCCGCCGCAACAGGTTCAGACTATGGTCTATTTCGTTGCTGACTTGCCGAATAGTACCCTAATGCCAGCCTTGATGAGAGCCCAACCAGTCGCTTTGCGGCCTTTCTGCTTAACCATCAGCTCAAGGGAGGCCATGGGGTCGCGCTCCTCGGCCGGTTTCTGGTCGATGGGCTTCGCATCCACCTCCATGGGCTGGGCTGCCGCGTCCTTCTGTGCTGCCTCGGCAGGCTTTTCCTCGGCCTTTTCCGCCTTGGGGGCCGGCTGCTGCGTGGCTTGTGCGTCTGCGTCCGCTGCCTGGGGCTTCTGTGTCGCTTCCTTCTCGGCTGCGGGTTCTTCGGCCTGCTTGGGCTCGTGGTCCTGAGGCTGCCCGCTGGGGATGGCACGGCTGCGTGCCCGCTTGGCCTGCTCGGCGCGCTCGGCCGTGGCCTTCTGAGACTCCTCGATTGCACGAGCTGCGAAGAACTCCTGGGCGCACACGAGCTCCTCGCCGGCGCACACGGGCACATGGGCGTGCTTGCCGTCGGGAGTGAGGATGCGCGCCTTGGTGTTGTCGTGCATCTGCACGTCGATGTCGGCGGCAACGCGGCGGCGCAGCTCGGGGTCGAGCAGCGGGTAGGCGATCTCCACGCGGTGTTCGGTGTTGCGCGTCATCATATCGGCCGAGCTCAGATATATGATGTCCTTGTCGACGCCGAACATGTACACGCGGGCATGCTCGAGCCAGCGGCCCACGATGCAGCGAACGGTGACGTTTTCCGTCTTGCCGGGCACGCCGGGCAGCAGGCACGAGATGCCGCGCACGATGAGGTCGACCTTCACGCCTACGCAGCTTGCCTCGGAGATCTTGTCGATGACCTCGCGGTCGGTGATGGAGTTCATCTTGAACCAGATGTGCGCCTCTTCGCCCGCGCGCGCCTTGGCGATCTCGCGGTCGATGCCGCGCATGATGAGGGGCTTGAGGCCCACGGGGGCAACTCCCAGGTAGGAGTACTGGCCGTTGAGGTTGCCGATCTGCATGTTGCGGAAGAACCTGTTGGCGTCCTCGCCGATGCGCGGGTCAGCCGTCATGTAGGAGTAGTCGGCGTAGAGGGCGGCGGTCTTCTCGTTGTAATTACCGGTACCCAGCTGCGTGATGCGCGTGACCTCGCCGGCGCGGCGATAGGTGATCTGGCAGATCTTGGAGTGAACCTTGAAGCCTGCCGAGCCGTACAGCACGGTGCAGCCGGCGTCCTCGAGGCGCTCTGCCCACTCGATGTTGTTCTCCTCGTCGAAGCGGGCGCGCAGTTCCATGACGACGGTCACGTCGATGCCGTTTTCAGCTGCGGTGATGAGCGACTCGCAGAGCCTCGACTTCTTTGCCACGCGGTACAGCGTGATCTTAATCTGCACGACGTCGGGGTCGTTGGCCGACTCGCGCAGCAGGCGCAGGAACGGCTCCATCGACTCGTAGGGGTAGGAGAGCAGGATGTCGTGGTCCTCGATCTGGGTGTGCATGGGCACGCTGGGGTCGACGCAGCCGGGGGCCTGCGGGGTGAATTTGGGATAGGCGAGCTCGCTCACGAGGCTCTGCGAGATCTTGCCCTCCAAGGAGAAGGCGAAATCGGCCATGCGCAGCGGGCTTGCGACGTAGAACACCTGGCGTTCACCCAGTTCAAGAGCTTTGCGCATGAATTTAACGAGCGGCTTGGAGAACTTGCCCTGCACTTCCAGGCGAACGGGGTTGAGGCGCAGGCGCTGCTTGAGCACGCGCTTGATGTGCTGGCGGTAGTCGTCTTCCAGGTCGAACGATCCCTCGTCGGGGTCGATGTCGGCGTTGCGTGTGACCCTGATGACCGCGCGCTCTGAGGTGTGGAAGTCGACGAAGAGCCTGTCGGCAAACGCGAGGATGACGTCTTCAAGCAGGGTGTAGCGCAGCGTGTGCACGTCGTGCTTGATCTGGACGAAGCGGCCCAACGTCGAGGGGACCTCGACGATGCCGAGAAGTCCCGCCTCCGTGGCGCTGGCCAGGTTGAAGACGACGTAGAGCGTGTCGTTGTGCAGGTTGGGGAAGGGGTGGCGCGGGTTTACGATCTGGGGCGAGACCACGGGCAGCACCTCGGAGACAAAGAGCTGCTCCATGGCCTTCTTGTCTTCGGGGGTGTAGTCTCGCCATTGCACGCGCACGATGCCGTGGGACGCGAGCTCGTCCTCGAGCTCGCGGGTGACCTTGTCGTGACGTGCGATGTAGTCGGGCAGCACCTCGTAGACGCTCGCAAGCTGCTCGCCGGGCGTCTGGTTCGACTTGTTGTCCACGGGCTGGAACTCAAGGCTTGCCAGCTCGGAGAGGCTGCCCAGGCGAATCATCACGAACTCGTCGAGGTTGCTCTCAAAGATGGAGGTCATCTTGAAGCGCTCGAGCAGGGGTACGGACGGGTCGGCGGCCTCTTCGAGCACGCGCTCGTCGAACTGCAGCCACGATAGCTCGCGGTTTTGCGTGTAAGAGAAGTCGAGTCCGGACTTGCCGGCTGCAGGGCGTACCTGTTTGGGTTTGCCGTGCTCTTTGGCGGTGGACATCGTCTTACCTCCTGGTATCGGTGGGGTTGTTGTTCATTTGAGTGTCTATACCCAAAACGCGCTCCATGAGATAGCCTTCGCGGATGCCCGAGTCATGCACGACGAGGCGCTGGACCCCGAAGTTGTCGGCGACGGTCTGGATGGCGAGCAGTCCCGGG
>JAHZHK010000077.1:0-303 GCA_019420325.1 Coriobacteriaceae bacterium
CTTTCTCTCCTATTCTTACGGACAGAACGGCTACGACCAGGCCGAGCTGCCCAACGACTATTACGCTGTACCCTGGGACGCCGCCGCGTTCGCGCAGGATTACGCGCGCGCCCGTGCGGCGGCCGACGCCGTGGTGGTGTACATGCACGGTGGCGAGGAGTACACGAGCGTGCCCAACGACTGGCAGCGCGAAGTGGCCCAGACCTGCGCCGACGCCGGCGTCGACCTGGTCATCGGCAGCCACGCCCATGTCATCCAAAGCTTCGAGCAGGTTCCCCGCTCAGACGGCAGCGGCACCATGCC
>JAHZHK010000077.1:313-13604 GCA_019420325.1 Coriobacteriaceae bacterium
AGCAGCTACACCGACTACCCCGAGACGGTGCTTTCGGGCATGTTCAGTTGCGATATTGTGATATCTGCCTCCGGATCAGTCAGTATCGATAATCTTGCCTGGACCCCACTCGTAGAATACTGGACCTACTCGGCAGACGGCACGCCCGATGACTACGTACGCCTCGTGAGCAACATGAGCGCCGAAGAAGCCGCCGGCGACTACCTGCTGTCGAGCCTGGGAAGCGACGCCCTCGCCTGGATGCAGGAGCATACCACCGAAGTCGTTGGCAACTCCGGGATTACCATCAAAGGCTAGCGAAGGGCTGTGCGAGCAGCTCAGTTACACATGTGCTTATGCGCGAAACCAGCGGGAGCAGGAATGAACGAGGAGCAACAGGGCACGGCGACCATGCAGGCAACCAGGGAGGAGAACGCTCAACCGGCTCGAAGCCAGCATGAAAACGAGCTTGAGGCTATCATCGATCGCCTGCTTACGAACGACCCCTCTTCGCATCACGAGATATTCAATCGCCTCAAGATGGACTGGCATGCCACGGTGGAGGAACACGGCGACGTCCTGGCAACCAAGGCCGGCATCACCGCGAAGTCGTCTATCGTGACGCGCACGGGCAAGCTCATGCTCTCGAGCGGAACCGGAGCCTATCGCGTTGAGGCCACCATGCAGCATGTGGGTTCGCTGCTGGGCGTGTCATGCACGGCCGACGTCAGCCTTGTCTCCATCGACTCCACCGTGTCGGACGGTCGCTCGTCATTCACCGAGGTCGTGTCGCTGCCCAAGACCGGCGTCAACACCGAGCGCATCCAGATTATGGAGCGCTTCCAAGACGAGCTTGAGGCCAACCTCGACACGCTTACCGTAAACGACATCCACAAGATGCTCGACGAGATTGAGCACCGCAAGCCCCGCTACAGCGCCTGGCAGCTTGGCCTGGCGTCGGGCTTTGCATGCTTCGCCTTCGTGTTTTTGCTCGGCGGCGGCCTCATCGAAATGACCGGTGCGCTCATCGGAGCGGGATTTGGCAACTTCACACGCGTGACGCTTGGCAGAAAGCACTTCAACCACTTCGGGGCGAACATACTGTCGGTCGCGCTGGCCGGCCTTCTCTACCTGGGCACGCTTGGCGTGCTGTCCCTCTTTATCCCCGATGCGTTCCAACACGAGGCAGGCTATATCGGAGCGCTGCTTTTCGTCATCCCCGGTTTCCCGCTCATCACAAGCGGACTGGACTTCGCGAAGTTCCGCTTTGCCTCGGGCGTGCAGCGGCTCACCTATGCGGGCACCATCGTGTTCCTCGCCACTATCACCGGCTGGATCGTGGCCATGATTGTGGGCTTCACGCCCAATGAGTTCGTGCCGCAGGGCCTCGACCCTGTGTCAACCTGCCTGCTCAGGTGCCTCATGAGCTTCGTTGGCGTGTTCGGCTTCTCCATCATGTTCAACTCGACGCCGCGCATGGCCCTCACTGCGGCCTGCATCGGTCTTGTCGCCAACACGACACGCCTGGAACTCATCGACCTTGCCGGCATGCTGCCTGAATCTGCCGCCCTCATCGGCGCGCTTATCGCAGGTCTTCTCGCATCGTTTGTGGGCCTCAAGATGACGCTGCCCCGCATCAGCCTCACCGTGCCGTCCATCGTCATCATGGTGCCAGGCCTGTACCTGTACCGCGCGATGTACTACCTGGGCATTCTCGACGCAGGCGACGCCCTGTCGTGGGGCCTGCGCGCCATGATCATCATCTTCTGCCTGCCCATCGGCTTGGCGCTCGCCCGTATGCTTACCGACAAGAGCTGGCGCTACGACGGATAGGACGCGCGTTACAAGAAGGCCCGCACGCGCCCCCAAAGCTCGCCTGCCATGCAGGCGGCGAAGATAGGAGCAAGGCCCTCGGTCTCGAAGGCAGCCCAAACACCCAGTTCAATGCCCTTCTCGGTAGGTGTCATGTCGCGCAGGTCGAGCATATCGGCCGCAATGAGAGCGCGCAGGAGACCGTCAGCCGAGATGACAGGGGACTCCGCCAGGCAACCCTGCTGCACCCAGAGGGCCAGCAGTCCCTGCAGGTCGGTGTAGCCCATCTCCCGGGCCTGCTCAGGCAAAAGAATGTCGTCGGGGGCAGAATACGGAACTCGGGCGACAGGGTCTGAGGTGCCTGCGGGCGCGGCAGGAGCATCGGCCGTCGCGACCGGCTCGGAAGCAGGCGCTTCGGGGGCGGATGTCTCGAGGCCAGCCTGCTCGGGTACAAGCGTCTCGGGGGCAGGCACTTCGGGGACAGACGTCTCGGCCGCAAGCGCCCCAACGGCGGCCTCCTCCGCCACAGCCCCCTCGGCCGCACTGCCGACACGCAAGTCCTCCGGCAGCACGCTCAGCGTCTCATCGGGTGAGGCACAGGCAACGCGAGCCTCGCATCCGGCCTGCTCAAGCGCCGTTTCAATAGCCGCGGTTGCACGGTCGGGCGCATTGTACTGCCGCGACAGGTACAGCGCCACGACGTCTTTGAGGCCCGGCCATGCGTATGTCTCCACCGTGGAGGCCGCCTGAGCGTTGGAGAAGTTGCCACGCACGTCCACCGCAAAGCGCACCCGGGAGTTGGCCTGAACTGCCTCGTCAAGCAGGCCCGCGTCGTAGTTGGCCTCGATGGCAAGCAGGCGCGCATGAGGCAGCTCGCTTTGCGCCTCGCGGCTCAACACGCCCACGTCGGAGAGCAGCACGAGCGAGTCGGTCTGCTCATTGCCCGAGGCACGCGTCTCGAAGCGAAAGTTGTAGCAGCTGCCCTTGTCCTCGTTGTTGTGGAAGGTGCGGAAGGGCCGCACGCACACGTCGCCCACCCAAAAGGGCTGCTTGGTGTGGAACTCGCATACGTCGGCAATACCCTGCAGCTCTTGGAGCACAGGGCTTGCAGCCAGAACCCCCGGCTCAACGTACACCTGAGGCGCCACGCCGCGCTTCTGCAACCACGTCAGCGTCGACTTGAGGCCTTTGACCTGGTTGGAGTGGCAGTGCGTGATGAGGAACGCCTGAACCTTGAACGGAATGAGCCCCGTCTGCGCGCATGCGTCAGCAAACGTCGTGCCCGTGATGCCGCAGTCGACGCAGGCAAATTCTTCGGCGCCCGCCAGACGCACGGCAGCGCACGAACCCTTGTCGCCGCTTCTCAGCACATGCAGCTCAAGCATTCCCATGATGAATCGCTACGCTCTCTTGGTCTTGGCGGGCGCAGTCTTGACGAGGCGTTCGTCATTGAAGACGCGCTTGAGGGCGCGCTCGCAGTCTTCGATGTCCATGCCGTAGTCCTCGCAGGCCAGCAGCGCCACCACAAAGGGACGCTTGACCGAAATGTCGCGTGCAATCGTGGGACTGCCCGCGCCGCTCAGATGACGCGCAGCGGCGGCAGCCTCATCCTTGGACGACTTGCCTACCAGGCAGTGCAGATACGAGTTCATCGACGACTTCATCGTCTTCTTGTCTTCATAGGTGAGAATGACAAAGCACCCTTCCGTCTTATCGGGCATGGGAATGCTCGTGAGCCACTTCATCTTCGCGACAAGCTTGCCCCGGGAGGACGGCTTGGCCTCGTCTTCGAGCAGCTCGTACACCGAATCAATCTGCGAGTCGGAGTCGCCCATCCCCACACCGGCGCGGCGCAGCACCACGACGGCAATGACGATGCCCAGGAAAATAAGGATGACAAAAATCATGGCGGACCCGTTTCTCGTGAGGAGGCGGTAAAAAGCAATGTGTCAAGTATACGCATGCGCAGGGCTTGTGGGGAGCAGGATTCTCAGCGTCATCTGATTGCTTGCTCATATGTTGATATTCACATCTACCAGCTCAAACAGGCGTTCACATGTATATTTTGGGTCAATTGGGCCGTGATGGGCCGGCGTGAGGTAAACACGGCTTACCTTGAATAGCGACATTTCGCAACAATGGATTGGAAGCCCTGTTTTGGACCTGTTCTTGGATTGTCTTCTCGACGCCGCGCTCGACACGCTGCGCCTCGTGCCGTTTCTGCTCGTGACCTATTTCGCCCTCGTGGCACTTGAATACAAGGCAGGCGCCAAGACCCGCGAGGTCGTCGCCCGCGCCGGCGCCTCCGGCCCCGCCATCGGCGCTGTACTCGGCGCCGTGCCGCAATGCGGCTTCTCGGCGGCGGCAGCAATGCTCTACGCAGGCCGCGTCATCACGCTCGGCACGCTCTTCGCCGTGTTTCTCTCCACTTCCGACGAGATGCTGCCCTTGATGATAGCCCAGCAGGCCGACCCCGGCCTCATGGTGCAGCTCGTGCTGCTCAAGGTCGCGCTTGGTATGGTGACGGGCTTCCTGGTGGACCTCGCCATCCGCGTGCTTGGCATCAAGGTCCAGGGCATGGGCGCCGAGTTCGTGGGCTCCGACGAGCCCGAGATCTTCCAGCTCGATTCGGGCTCCATTATCGCCATCTATCCCGACGGCTCGGCCACACTCGATGGCGATCCCTTCGACCTCGAGGCCCTGCTCGCCCAGGCAAACGAGGAAGAAGGCCTCTCGCTCGAGGAAATCGAGGAGGGCGCCAAGGGCCAGCTTGAGGGCGAGATGAACGCGGGCAAGGCTGCGGTCGAGTCGATGGGGGCCTCCAACTCCGATGACTCCGACTCTTCCGGCCAACCCGTCTCCTCCCCTGCGCCCGTCTTTGTGGGCAGCTGCGGGCCGGGCTGTGCTTGCGGGGCCGATATGGGCTGGTCAGGCGTGGTGCGTGAGACGCTCGTGCGCTCTGCCGAGGTCACGTTCTTCGTCCTCCTCGTCACGCTTGTGCTCAACCTCATTTTGGGCCTTGCCGGTGAAGACGCCCTTTCCAGCGCCATCTCGGCGGTGCCCGGACTCTCGATTTTTGTGAGCGCCCTGGTCGGCCTCATCCCCAACTGTGCTGCCAGCGTCGCCATCACCCAGCTTTACCTGGCAGGTGTGCTCAGCATGGGTGCAACGATGGCAGGCCTTCTCGTCTCGGCCGGCATTGGTCTGCTCGTGCTCTTCAGCGCCAACCGCTCCACCAAGCAGAACTTCGCCATCCTCGCCGTGCTGTACGTCATCGGCGTGGCCTGGGGCTTCGTCATCGACCTTCTGGGAATCGCGTTCTAGCGCCTTCGCCTCCAAACAGTCCCAAACGCATGCGCCCCGCGGCGCCCTTGGGGGCATCGCAGGGCGCATGTCTTTTGGAACTCATATTTAACATGCATTTCATTAATCCAAATGTATGTTAAATCATCAAAACACCAGTTGGTGCTATTTTCTACTCTCTGAAATGTATGCTATTTTGCGAGAGGGGCCCACCCTACTTACCTCGGCATCAAGCAGTACCCCGACCGTCCCGCAGCATCGACCGGCATCTTCCGCAGGCACACGCCAAACACGCGCTCGACAACGCCGGAATCGGCAACCTCTCCGACAGGGCCAAACGCCTGCACGTGACCCTCGGCGAGCACGGCCGCCCGGTCGCAGAACGAAAGCGCTAGCGGAATATCGTGCAGCACCATCGCCACGGCGGCCCCGTCCTGCGCAAGGCCGCGGGCCATGGCCATGAGCTCGAAGCAGGCCGTGGGATCGAGGTAGGTCGCGGGCTCGTCCATCACGACGACATTCGCCTCTTGAGCCAGCACCGCCGCCAGGAGCACGCGCTGGCGCTCGCCTCCCGACAGGCGCGCCATGTCGGCCCCGGCATGCTGCAGGCAACCCGCCCGATGCATGGCGTCACGCACAATCTCATAATCGCGCGCCGTGGGGGACGCCAGGGCCGCCCGGTGCGGGTAGCGCCCGCACATGACGAACTGCTCGGCACGCATGCTGGCCACGCCAACGGCCTGGCCCAACACCGCCACATGGCGCGCGACCTCCTTGCGCCCCATGCCCGCAACGTCGCGCCCCTCGAGCATCACGTTCCCGGCACAAGGCGTGAGCTGGCGGTTTATGAGCTTGACTGTCGTGGACTTGCCACAGCCGTTGAGGCCCAGAATCGCCGTGACCTCCCCGGCGCGCAGGGCAAGGCTCACATCTTCGAGGATGGGCCTCTTCGCATAGGAGAACAACACCCCGCGCAACTCCACGGCAAACGGTTTTTCGACGCTCACAGGTCCCTCCTTGAAAAGCGCTGGGGACGCGAGGTCATAGACCGCGACCTCATCATCGACCGCCATATGGAGGAGTGTCAGCACAAGTGCAAGCGGACCATCATGAGCCGCTTCGTCTACGGCATCGGCGACATGTTCGACTGGTTCCTCGAGGCCTGCCCCGAGACGTATATCGCCGACACGTACACCGACGAGATTCCCGACGAGATTCCCGACAAGGGCAAGGACAACTTCATCGTGCCGTCCTTCCTGCCCGCCCCCGAGGGTTGGGACTGGCGCGAGGAGCAGATTCCCACCTACCCGGTAACCATTGACATGAGCAACCTCAAGGCACTGCTGACCGACCAGTACGACCGGGCCTGCGAGGAGGGTGGGGTGCAGGCGCTGTTCGGCCACTTCGCCGAAAAGCTCATCATGCAGAACGGGCGCTGCTGCGGCGTGTATGTCCGAGACGCTGAAAGCGGCTCATACAAGAAGATCATGGCGAACAAGGGTGTCATCCTCTGCACGGGCGATTATTCCTCGAACCGCGCCCTGCTCGAGCGGTTCACTCCCGAAATCGTAGAGCGCGGGGTCCAGACCGTCTGGATCAACCGCGACGTGGAGGGCAACCTCACCAACGACGGGTCAGGCCTGCGCATGGGCGCCTGGGCGGGCGCCGTCATTCAAAAGTACCATGCGCCGGCGACCCACCATATGGGTGGCGGCGCCGACGTGGCAGGCAAGGGAGTCATGGGCATCAACGGCTACCTGCAGCTCAACCGCGACGGCAAGCGCTTTATGAACGAGGGCATCCCCGGCCAGCAGCTCGAAAACCAGATAGAGATTCAGCCCGACGGGTTCAGCTACCAGTTCTTCGACGCCCGTTGGCCCGAGCAAGTGTCGAGCTTCCCCGCACAGCACGGTGCCGCGTGCTACTACCTCGACCCCATGCCGCAGAACAACACCTCCGTTCAGATGTCGGCGCACAACCAGGAGACCCTGCAGCAGGCAATCGACGACGGTCGTTGCCTGGTCGCCGACAGCATCGAGGAGCTGCTCGCACAGATTCCCGAGATTGACGCACAGACCGCGGCAAAGTCCATCGAGCGGTACAACGAACTCTGCGAGGCAGGCGTCGACGAGGACTTCGCAAAGAACACCAAGCGCCTCTTCCCCCTTATGGAGCCACCCTTCTATGCATGCCGCTTCGACCAGACGATCTTGCTCGTATGCATGGGCGGCCTTGAATCCGACGAGGACTGTCATACCTTTGACGCCGACCACAACGTGATTCCCGGCCTCTACGTTGCCGGCAACATGCAAGGCGACCGTTTCGCCGACACCTACCCCATTTCGCTCAGGGGCGCGGGCGTGGGCATGGCGCTGTTCTTCGGCTACATTGCCGGGCAGAACGCCGCGGCGGGCATTTAGTCAAACCCCTACAGACGGCGTGGCTCCGATGGGTTGGGTCCACGCCGTCTGTCATCAGGCTGAACGACGAGAGACAGATGCCCATCAACATCTCGGAATTTTGTCGACGAGGCAGCGCGAACCACAAGAGGGTGGCTCTCCTTGCGCGGCACAACTGGCTTGTACGCGACTCAGACACGCGCATCGGGTACAATCGAGTCGACTATGCGGACCTGTTATTGGAACTGGGAGCTGACGAGCATGCCATTGCCACAAGAAAGCAGCCATAGCGTTCGGGATTATTGGAACCTGCCCGAAGGCGTGCGCGCCGAACTCATTGGGGGGAAACTCTATGATATGGCCCCGCCAAGCAGACGACACCAGGCAATCGTCACCAATCTCGCCAGGCTTCTCGGTAACTTTATCGAGGCCAACGGAGGGCCCTGCGAGGTCTACGTCGCACCGTTCGCCGTCAACCTGAGCGCCGACGACTCGACGTTCGTCGAGCCCGACATCACGGTGGTGTGCGACCCCTCAAAGCTCGACGACCGGGGCTGCAAAGGCGCGCCCGACCTCGTTGTGGAGGTGGTCTCCCCCTCAAGCAGGCGCATGGACTACGCCACCAAGACCGCCCTCTACATGGATGCGGGCGTGCGCGAGTACTGGATCTGCGACCCCGACAAGGCGATGACCACAGTGTACCTCTTTGAGGAAGAAGGCTTCGCGCCCGTCATCTACCCGTTCGGAATCGCGGTGCCCGTGAGCATCTACGCGGGGAAGCTCCAGGTGACGATGGGGGACTTGGCGGGTTAGGAGCCAACCCGCAATTCTGGAAGTCCTGCCCAACAAGGGCAGGTTCGCAAAGTGCAAAGGCCCCGCAGCGCTTCATTTTGCGCCGCGGGGCCCGGTCATATTAGATGCAGAAGACCTGCTCGCTTTTCTTGCGGGCAGCTCCGGCGCGGCCCCCTTACGCGTCCCAGTTGTCGCGGGTGGCGATGTCCCAGGCGCAGGCGCGGCCGAAGTACATCGTGGCACCGAACGACAAGCCCGAGGCGTTGATGGGGCGGCGCGTGCCGGGGACGATGCCCATGTTGCAGAAGTCCGAGATGTTGCCGGCGAGGTAGAGGCCGTCGATCGTGTTGCCGAAGACGTCCTCGGCCTCAAGGATGTTTTCGGAGGAGCGCTTGATGCCGCCGTAGGTGGAGCTCACGATGCTCGTCGTCTTGAAAGCGTAGAAAGGCGCGATGTCCAGGGCGAACGGCGCGTCGCCGGTGCCGGAGATGTGCTCGCGGCCGAACTCGGAGTCCTTGCCGTCCTCGGCCACGTCGGCGTTGTAGGCCTCCATCGTGGCGACGAAGGCGTCCACGGGCACGCCCATCTGCTCAGCAAGCTCCTCATAGGTGTCGGCCTTGAGGAGAAGCCCGGTGGACTCGATCTTGCTCTGCGAGTAGTAGCCCGACTCGTTCTCGGCGCACTTCTGGGCAATGGCATCGTCCCATACCTGGTAGCACACGTTGTCGGTCTGCTGAAGCAGCTCGCTCCAGGTGTTGGTGTAGCCCTGGCCCTCGTTGACGAAGCGCTTGCCCTCGAGGTTCACCATGATGCCGCCCTGATGGTACATGGCGCACTCGGCCGTGGCGTTGCCGTCGGGGTTCTTGACGGTGAGCATGCCGCAGTAGCTCAGGTGACGGGGCTGCGCGCCGATGGCCATGGCCATGATGTGGCCCTGGCCGAGGATGCCGGGCGCGGAGTTGAAGTCGGTCATGTCGTAGACGGCCGGGCCGAAGTTCCACTCAGCCAGCATGTCAACGTTGCGGCCATAGCCGCCCGTGGTGAGGCAGACGGCCTTCCTGCCCTTGTAGTACACGGTGTTGCCGTCAGCGTCGGTCGCCTGGACACCCAGCACGCGGCCGGTCTGGGGGTCGCGGACGATGCGGGTGGCGCAGGTGTTGAAGTCGATGCGCACGCCCAGCTCGTTGGCCTTGTCCTCCAGGGCAGTCACGACCTTGCCGGGACCGACGTGGTGCTCGCGGGGCTGAGAGTGACCATTGGACTGCAGCAGGCCGCTCTCATCGAACTCGATACCCAGGTAGTCGGTGAGGTACTCGTAAAAGCCGTCACCAGCCAGCTCACACATCTTGCGGACGTAGGCGTCGTCGTAGTCGGTCTTGAACCAGCCGCACAAGTCCTCGTACATCTGGTCCACCGAGTCGGTGATGCCAAGCTTCTCCTGAAGCGGGGTTCCGGGGATGGCGATGCCGCCGTTGCAGAGAGCGGAGTTGCCGCCCACGAAGCTCTGGGACTCCAGGACTATGGCCTCGATGCCCTGCTCAACGGCCTCGCATGCGGTAGCAAGGCCGGCTGCGCCGCCGCCCACACAGATGACGTCGGCCTCGAAGTCCCACGCGTCGGGCACGCCGGCCTGAGTGGCCTCGGCGGCGAAGGCCTTGCTCTGGGCGGAGGCGCCCAGCAGGCCTGTGGCAGCCAACGTGGCGGTGCCGGCGGCGAGGAAGTTGCGGCGGCTCATGGTGGATGTGGTGGAAGTACTCTGCTGCATCTGAATCACAACCCCTTCTCTTGTGATGCGCCCACGGTGCCTTTGCGGCACCATGTTGCGCATCCCTTCCGGATGCGTCGCGGCGGGCACGTTGCGCTAGATGCGCCCCGGCCGTCACGACTGGTTCGGACAATAGGGCACAAGCAGCGGACATCCATCCACACGAGGCGGGTGTTTTTGGCGCCAAGCGGGACCCCACACGCAAGGTGTGGATATCTACCTGGTATTTTGTTTGTCAAGGAGGAAATAGTTTAACAACGCGTGCCTTGAAAGCAGGGCACCTGAGCAGATACGTGAAGCCGACAAGGCCGTATGGGAAGACCTGGCACGCCAGGGCACGAAGCTGAAGCCACGCACGGCCACATGAAGTCGGCAAGGCCGGGATCAGGACTGGGCACCGCCGACAGCTGAGCCCGGCATTTATTCGATTTCTAGCAGCGTCAGCATCTCCTGACGACTGTGAACATCGAGCTTTACATAGAGCGACTTGGCATAGCCGCGCACCGTGTTCTCCGAGAGGCAGAGCTGCTCAGCGATGTACTTCTTGGAGCGACCCCGGCAGATGAGCTTCATGGTCTCCACCTCGCGCGGTGCCAGGCGGAAGCGCACGCCCGCCGCCTCGCAACGCGCATCGATCACGTCGCCGGGCTGGACGGGGGTGTTCTCCACGCGACCATCGGAAAAGAGGCGCGCGTCGGCGTCGGAACCGAGGTTGTTGGCCACGAGCGTCACCACCATTAGGACGCAAACCACATCAAGCGCCACCGTGCCCGAGAGCACCTCGGAGAAGCCCGCCATACGAGACACCGTGAGCCCGCACGCAAGGGCGGCGACGTAAGTACCCATGGCCGCACTCAAAACAGCAATCGAACTCACCCCGCGATACCGCCTGGCCAGCGAGGTGGCCGAAAGGAACACGAGCACCACCATCGCGTAGCGCGCAAAGTCGAAGACTCCGAACAGCACGAAGGGCATCTGCGGCAGGTTCATAGCCACGACGAGGGTCACGGTGATGAGCGCGAGAGCCACCTGGCAGACCGTGGCCATGCTCGCGCGGTTCCAAAGCCGCTCCATGGCAAGCAGCACGAGCATCGGAAAGGCAACTTTTGCCACAAGGGCGGTGAGAACGAACGCCCGGGAATCCAGAGCGCCCGCAGCGTCGAGCCGAAAGACCCCCATGGCAAGGCCAAACGCCACCGCCTGAATGAGCAGGGAAACAACGCCGGATGGGCTCTGTACGGCGAGGCCGTCGGACGAATCGTGGGCGAGCTCGGGCTCCCCCATATCCCGAAAGCGCCGCATAAGCGAGGCAAAGAGCACAGGGCACATCGCCGCAAGCAGGCACGCCGGGCCCAGCGGCAGAAGGTCGAGGGGTAGACGCAGCAGAGGCACCGCCGCAAACGCCAGGAGCAGGCACCACACTGCCCGGCGCACGGAAAGATGCATACAGGCCTGGAAGTACGCGAGGTAGCTCCAAACCAAGCCGACCGCTCCCAAAACCTGGGCAAGCACGGTTGCAACCGGAGAAAGCGAGCCTGCGAAACGCGCGAGCGCCGGGGCGACGGCCATACCGGTGGCGCACAGCCAAGACCAAGACGGCCGCACCGGACCCCGAGGCATGCGTTCAGACGGTCCTCGGCGCAGCAAGCCGAACACCACGAGAAACGCCAGCGCCTCCGTGATGTAGAAGATGAGCGGGGCCGCGCCCCAACCCGCGCCGTCCAACGCACGCAGCATGACATAAAGCCAGATTTGCGGAAGCGCCAGCCCGAGGTAGGCCACGTCGCGTTGCAGGGAAAAGGACTTGTCGCCTATGGGCTTGCCGGCCACTCGGGGCGACTCGCCCTTGCCCGCCGCACCCGTACTCTTGGCACCCTGTCCCCTGCCGCGCATGAAACCCCCTTAGACTCCGACCTCCTCGCCCACCAGTATAGCCCCGGCCGAGCATTGTGCAGGAATGCCAAATGCCCCGGCAAACCGCGCTCGTCGCAATACTCCTCAGAGGTAGGCGCGTCCTGCCCGGCAGCCGGAGCAGGCAAAAACACTGGAGCGAGCGTACCGACCGCCGAGCATACGCACCACAGCACCGCAGCGGGCACTGCTGGCAGGCGCAGGATGACAAGCGAGATGGCCACCGTCAGCAGACACACTAGCGATCCATAGAGCAGCACAGAGCGAATGTCGGTACCGTAGCACCCCTGCCAGGCAACAAAGAGCGGAATGACACAGCAACCCATAAGCACGCCCAGCACCCATACGGCAGCGGCGCTGAACGATGGGACCGTAAGGGCGCAGAGCCAAAAGAGCACTTGGGCGAGCGCATACAAAACGCCCACGACAACAAGGCGCGGGCGCGTGGACGCGCACACAATGCGGCAAGCGCGCGGCAGGCAAACGAAGGCGGCGCGCGCCGCGAGGCACGCGCGCATCATCGCGAGGGCAACGCTGCCGAACAAATCGGGAGCGCCGGTCGCATCGCGCACCACCGAGCATTTCCGACGCACGCATAGTACCTCATAGGTGCCTCATTCGAACCGAACATGAACACGCATGACAGAAGTGGGCAACCAGGGCCCGACAAGAAGGGCCTGAGAGGGCTACCCTACGCGTCAAGGAAACCGCCTGTGCGGAAGCCACAATAAGCGGGACCCAACGGTTGTCGCGCAGGACATCTCGTCCTCGGTTGGGCAATGCCGCGAGCGAGAGCGGCAAAACAGGGCCGCTCGACATAGGCAAGGCAATCATGCCCGTGGAGGGCTTCGCTTACGAGGTCTACGGCCTGTGCCGCCAAGACGACTGCGACGCGGTGCGGTTGCTCGAAGGTGCCGCACGGTGGTATGCAAACCACGCCGAACGCCAGGGTTATGGCCAGAGCGTGCCAGGTGAGCCCTGACGAGAACCCTACCTCGGTGCCAGGCAGTAGCAAGGGCGACCGGGGGCGGGGACGTCGCTTGAGAAGCGGCGCAGGCGAACGTCGAAAACACGGTCGATGACACCGGAGGCGGCCACGTCCTCGGGGGTTCCAAACGCCTGCACGCGACCCTGGGCAAGCACGGCCGCCCGGTCACAGAACGCGAGCGCAAGAGGGATGTCGTGCAGCACCATAGCCACCGCGGCTCCGCCCTGCGCGAGGCCGCGTGCCATGGTCATGAGCTCGAAGCATGCCGTGGGGTCAAGGTAGGTCGTGGGCTCGTCCATCACGACGACATTCGCCTCTTGAGCCAGCACCGCCGCCAGGAGC
>JAHZHK010000078.1:0-4101 GCA_019420325.1 Coriobacteriaceae bacterium
CCTCGGCGGTGACGGGGGAGCCGTCAGAGAAGGTGAGGCCTTCCTTGACCTTGAAGGTGTAGGTGAGGCCGTCGTCTGAGATGTCATAGCTCTCGGCCAGGCACAGCTCGATGTCGGAGCCGTCTTCGCTGGTCATGACGAGACCCTCAAGGATAAGGTTGAAGATGAAGATGTTGGTGTTGCCGATGCAGGTGACGGGGTCCAGGTTGTCGGAGTCCTGGGCGCGGCCGATGACGATCGGCCTGGATGCGTCGCCGTCGGCGAGTGCACCGGCAGGTGCCAGGGCGGAAAGCGCGGCCAGCGCGGCAGCGCCCTTGAGGAAACCCCTGCGGTTCATGGTGAAGTCAGAGCTCATGTCTCGTACCACCTTTGGTTGGTCCGGTCACGCCCGTGCCCCTTTGGCACGACGTAGCGGCGGAAGGTTGGCGGCATTGTAGGCCACTTCTCCTAGCAAGGGGAGCAGATATGCATAATTTCGCGTAAAAAGGCTTAAATACTAATTTTTGGTGCAATTGCTATGACCTGTAACACTCATAGCGAGTCTCATGCGGGCAACAAAAACCCGCAGGGAACAAAACTGTTCCCTGCGGGCTCTCTGGGAGGCAATGGCTGCGGCGTGGTGGTGCCGCTATCTTTATGCGCCGGCGAGAATGCCGACGTTGGGACGGTTGACGTACTGGTCCTCGGGTGCGTCCTCGCTGCCGGGGATGGCGGGCGCGACGGCCTCGGCGGTCACCTCGATGGACACGACGTTGCGCGTGAAGTACTTGGCGGCAGTGCCGTCGAGCCACACCTGGTTGGTGCCGCCCACAGAGGCGCCCAGGTCCTCGCCGTTGATGGCGCTGGCGATGATGGCCCTGCGCTGCATGACGTAATCAAGCGGCAGCGACATGGTGTAGCCGTCGGCGGAGGTCAGCGTGACGGTGTTTGCGTTGGCTGCGGGCCTGGCGCGCTCAATGAGGGCGGCAAGCGACACGCCGCTCACGTCGGCGTTCACCACAGCGCGGCCGCCGGCCGGGTTCGCGGCGCAGGAGCAGCCCATGATCTGAGACAGCGTGCCGTCGTCCTGGGCGATCTCGCCGATGGTGGCGTTGTAGGGGTTGGCTACGTCGCCGCCCACTGCGATGGACCAGTCGTCGGCCTGAGTCACGGCAAGCTCGGTGGAGGCGCCGCACAGCGTGGCGCTGGCCTTCTGGAAGACGTCGGCGATGCGGCTGTTGGGCGTGACCGTCATCTGGTCAAAGGAGAACTCGCCCTGAACGTTGGGGACGCGCACGACACCGTTGGCAGGGGCCTCTCCCTCAACAGCCTGGCTGGAGGCGGGCACGGTCGTCCAGGTGGCAGGTGCATCGGCAGCCGGGCTGGCGGCAATGGCGAGGCCGGGTACGAGCAGGGCAGCCGCTCCGGCGGCGCTCAGCACTTTTGTCGTTGAGACTTTCATTTCTAGCTCCATCCTCGTAGTACGGGGTAGCTTGGTTTGAATGTCAAGTTCAGGTAAAGCCTTGCGTGGCTTACCGCACGTTGAAGAAGACCTGCGAGGGGTCGGTGCTGACGGAGCCGTCGGCTGCGACACCGCGGACCATAAGCAGGTAGCCGCCGGCCTTCTCGGGCGTGAACTCAAACTTCCAGTTGATCCAGCGGGAGACGTCGGTGTCGCCCAGCTCGTAGGTCGTCCACGTGGCGCCCTTGTCCATGGAGATCTCGACGGCGGTCACAGGTACCTCGTAGGCGTCGGCAAAGCCCTGGAACTCAATGGTCTCGCCCAGCGGGAAGATGGTGCCATTCTTGACGTAGAAGATGGAGGTGTTCGGCTTGTTGAACATCTCGCCGGTCTTGGGGTTCGTGAAGCCCTGGAAAATGCGAGGAGCGTTGTCCTCATAGGTGAACTTCAGCTCAACGACGCGCTTGGTGTAGTGGCAGCCACCGGCAGGGGCGGTCCAAAGCTGGACGGGGTAGCCCTGGAGCATGCCGAGGGGCTCGCCGTTGATCTCGGTCACAAGCATCATGCTGTCGAGGTACTCGTAGACGTACTCCATGGGCAGCGGGTACACGTCCCAGCCGTCATCGGCAACGGAGTGCATGGCGGTAGCGGCGGGGTCGACGCCGGCATCCTCAAGGATGGTGGCCAGCGGGATGCCCTTGACCACGACGTTGCACACATAGGCACCGGCGGGCGGGTTGGTCTGGCAGTCCATCTTGATGGTGCGCTCGACCATCTGATCCTCGTAGTCGGAGAGCTTGAAGGTGAACGGGTGGGAGGCAGCGTCGCCGTCGACGGTGATCTCCCAGTTCTCATAGGCCTCGACCGACGTGTCGTTGTCGGGGGTCACGCCGCGGTGGTCGTTGTTCTCCCAGTAGTAGAAGACCTCGTCGGTGTCGGTGATAGTGTCCTGCGTGAAGCTGAACGTAGCGCCCGACAGGTCGGAGACGTTGGAGATGCCCATGTAGGCCTCGTTGTACTTCACGAGGTCCCACATCTCAAATTCGCCCGTGGCGGGGCTCACATAGTGGCAGGAGTCGCAGCTACCGCCCATGGCGGCGAACTCCGTGCTCGTGTTGTGGATGGCGTGCATGCTGTCCTGGAAGTACAGCGCCTTGGAGTGGCACATGTAGCAGAACTTGATGGTCGCGTCGACGTTATAGGGGTTCCATAGCTCGGGGTGCGGCATATCCATTTCCTGGGTTACATCCAGGATGGAGGTGTGGCAGCCGCTCTCGGTGCAGCCGCGCTTGTCGCCCTTGAGCGAGGTGGTGTTCCACAGGAACGGGTCGCTCGGAATGGTCTGGAGCTGCGTGCCGTCCTCGAGCGTCACAACCTCGGGGGAGTGCTCGGCCATCGCAACGGCGGCCTTGTCCTTCTGGGCGACTTCCTCAGCCATGCCTGCGCTTGGCACCAGGCCCGCGGCCAACATCGTGCCGGCAAGCACGCATGCCGTACCGCATGCCAGCAACCTTGTGGCAATCCTTCCCTCCATGATGCGTCCCCTTTCTTCGTGGCGTACCGCATGCACGCGGATACACCGCTCTTGGGTCGCGCCTCCCTTTTGACGCGACGCCCTTCGGACTCAGCGTAGGCGCGAGGGGCGGGTTTGTCTTCAAGAGAAACCTCTGATTTCGAAAATGGGGCCTTTTGAGGATTGATAGGGGTATCTGCCTGGTCTTTTTGCTACACTGGCACCAAGGTGTGGATGCTATCAATAGAAACTGTTGATGCGTTTCGGGGGAGTCGTAGCAACGGGTTCTGGTGTTTTGACCTGTATGTGGCAAATGTCATGTCGTTGATTGCACAGGTCGGTGTTGTTTGGTATGGGGCGGGCAAAGGGGAGCTGGGGCGCATGGTTGCTAGGCAAGAAAGCGCGGGGGAGGATGCGGCTGTGAATGCCGGCAGCCCGTCTATGCGTCGGATTGCCCGTGGAGTTTCGTGGGTCAACGTGGTGGGTTTTGCGCTGTGCCAGGTGTGGAACGTCTTGTGTGTGGCACTGCCCGACCCTGTGACGTATGGCGAGCCTTTTCACGACCTGCGTTGGTTGTCGCTTCTTACCGCACTGGCAGTATGCGTTGCGGCGGTTCTCCGTCGTCAGTCGGTTCTTGCCAGTGCCCATCGCGTTTCTGCATTCGTTGCCATTGCCGCCGTTTCTGCCGCAAGCAGCCTGCTTGGGCCGGTGAGCGTCCTGTTCCCTGCTGTGTCTGAGCTGCTTATCCACCTGGCAGCAGTGGGTGTCGGTGTTGGTTTTGCGGGGCTGTTTGTCTTGTGGTACGTGCGCCTTTTTGAGACGGGCGATATGATGGGGCTCGCTTTTAGCGTGGTAGCCGCCGCCCTACTGTCCTATCCCATGGCAAACGTCCTGGATACCGACCAAATCAGCCCGTGGGCCTCCGCCTTTGCAGGGTCGTTGCTGCCGTTGTGCTCTGCTGCGTGCTTCTGGGTTGACGGTCGCTTCACGCGGGGGCAGGCGGCAGATGAAGAGGCGGATGCGCCTGTGACGCCTGAGAGGCTCGATGACGGTTCGCCCGAAAGCGCGCTCCCATCTGTGGATGCCGCCTCGCGTCGGCTCTTTCTGCGGTTTGCGGCCTGCCTTTTTATAGTTGTTTGCGTTACGG
>JAHZHK010000078.1:4111-13567 GCA_019420325.1 Coriobacteriaceae bacterium
TCAAAATCGGCTGCGCCGTGTGGCTCGTCTCGGTGTTTGACGCGCGCGATGCGCGGGGTGTCTCCCTGGCGTACCGCATCGCCTTCATCATGCTGCTGGCCGTGGTGCTTTGCACGCCGTTTCTGCTGCAAGGCAACCTCTTGGCGCACATGCTGCTTGATGTTGGGTCGTTTTTCTTCCAGCTTGTCGTGCTTATGGTTGCCTACCAGATAGGCGTTGGTCTGCGAATTGGCCCTGTCGTCGTGTTTGCCTCGGCTCGCGCTGTGTGGGCGGCCGGAGTCCTGGCGGGCATAGCGATTGCGCAGCTATGGGGCGGCCCTTCGGCTGTTCCGACCTTTGCGGTGGTTTTGGGAATCGCCGTGGCCGTAGCCTTCACCTTCATGTTCACCGAAAGGGACTGCACCGACGTTCTGGCAAGCCTGCCGGAGCCCGACCATGCGCCGCGTTTCAGGGAGAAGTGCGAGCATGTGGCGGGGCACTACGGCCTGTCTGCCCGCGAGTTGGAGGTCCTCGTGCTCATGGCCAAGGGTCGGTCGGCCTCACGTGTGGCTGAAGACTTGGGTGTCACGCTGGCCACGATCAATTCGCACGTCAACCATATCTATCGCAAGCTCGGGGTCCACTCGCGTCAGGAACTTATCGACGTGATCGAGCAGAACTCGGACTAGCGATTCCTAGTCTCTAGTTGCGAAGACTTCAAATTCAACGCTGTCAGGCAGGGGGCTCGCGTCTCCATCCTCATTGATGGAGCGCACGAGCAGCTGGTAGAGCCCCTCTTGTTCGGGCGTATAAGAGAAATGCCAGGTGAGGAGCTTGCCGGGGACGGCGCCCTCGGTTGCGTGGCGCGTCCAGGTGGCGCCTCCGTCGAGCGAGAACTCAACTGCGACGATGGCCTTGTCGAAGTCGTCTGCGTATCCTTCGAAGTTCATGGGCTTTCCAACGGTTCCCGCGATGCGTCCGAGCATGGGTGCCTCCAAAATGTGTGCGTGATTATGCAGACAAGGTTCTCACGTGACGCCTGCTTGGTCAACAGGCAAGTCTGCGCAGCGCTGTGTTTGGGACAAGCTGCTTGCAATTGCTCGGATCCGGGGATACTATTGCGCTCAATAAACCCCCAGGGGGTATATGTATCGCATAAGAACGGGATGATGGAATGAGCGATTGCTGTTGCGTGCATCACGCGGACATGCCTGAAGAAGTGCCGCTAGCCGCAGTTTCAACTGAGGAAGAACAACCTCAGGACCAGGCATGTTGCTGTGCAAAGTACAAGTCGACGCCACGTGGCGAGGAGTTTCAGGCCGACTTGCAGCGCAGGCTCAACCGCGCCATCGGCCAGCTCAACGGCGTGAAAGCGATGCTTGACGACAACCGCTATTGCGGCGACGTCCTCACACAGCTTGCCGCTGCGGAGAGCGCCGTGCATCGCGTGAGCGAGATGATTCTGCGCAACCACATGCAAACATGCGTGGTGGAGCAGATTCGCGCTGGGCATGACGAGATCGTCGATGAAGCGATGGACTTGATTCACAGGTTTGGAGGAAGGTAAGTGGCAACTCAGGTATTCGACGTCACGGGAATGACCTGCGCGGCGTGCTCGGCTCGCGTCGAGAAGACGACGAGCGCGGTGCCCGGCGTGGAGAAGGCCGTGGTCAACCTGCTCAAGAACAGCATGGAGGTCACGTATTCGGGTGACGAGGCGGTGCTTGCTGCAATCAGCGAGGCTGTTGACAAGGCCGGATATGGTGCCATCCCGCGCACTTCGCAGGCCGCTGCCGGCACGGCGGCGCAGAGGGGCCCTGCAGGTCCCACGCCTGCCGAGATTGCCCAGGCCGAGGCCAAACATGTGCGCATTCGCCTTATCGTGAGCTTCATCTTCACCATCCCGTTGTTCTACCTGGATATGGGCCATATGTACGGTTGGCCCCTGCCGAGTATTTTCTTGGGTCACGAGAACATGATGACGTTCGGTCTCACGCAGTTCCTGCTCGTCATCCCTGTTATTGCCATCAACTTCAAGTTTTTTCGCAACGGCCTCAAAGGTCTCATCCACAAGGCTCCCAATATGGACACGCTTGTGGCGCTGGGCGCGGCTGCGTCCATGCTCTATAGCATCGCGGCGCTGTATCGCATTGGGTATGCACTTGGCCATGGCGACATGGACGGGGCTCATGCGGCGGCAATGGACCTGTACTTTGAGGGTGCGGGCATGATCCTCACCCTCATCACGCTGGGCAAGTACTTTGAGGCCCGCGCCAAGGGCCGCACGACCGACGCCATTGCCTCGCTCATGAACCTGGCGCCCAAGACGGCGGTGCTCGTGGGCGACGATGGGGCGGAGCGCGAGGTCCCGGTCGAGCAGGTGCAGGTGGGTGACGTCCTGGTCGTTCGCACGGGTACGGGCGTGCCGGTCGACGGGGCAGTGGTCGAAGGCTCGGTTGCCGTCGATGAGTCGGCGCTCACGGGCGAAAGCGTACCGGTGGACAAGGCCGTGGGAAGCGAGCTTTCAGCGGGCACGGTGGCTGTTTCCGGGTACGTGCGCATGTGCGCGACGCGCGTGGGTGACGACACGGCGCTGGCCCATATCATCAAACTGGTGGATGATGCCACGAGCAGCAAGGCCCCTATCCAGCGCATTGCCGACCGCATTTCCGGCGTGTTCGTGCCGGCGGTCATCACCGTGGCGGTCGCTGTGTTCTGCATCTGGCTTGTGGCTACGGGCATGGACGTGGCGAAGGCCGTTGTCCACGGTATCTCGGTGCTCGTCATCAGCTGCCCGTGCGCCCTTGGCCTGGCCACGCCCACGGCGATCATGGTGGGCACGGGTCGCGGCGCCAAGCAGGGCATTCTTATCAAGAGTGCCGAGACGCTTGAAAACGCCCATGATGTGGCATGCGTCGTGTTCGACAAGACGGGCACCATCACGCACGGCACGCCCGAGGTCACCGACGTGGTCTGTGTCTCCGGCATGGAAGAGGACGACCTTCTCACGCTTGCCTTGAGCATTGAGGAGAAGAGCGAGCATCCCCTGGCGCGTGCGGTGGTGGATTACGCGGGCAGCCGTGCTACCGACAAGCTTCCCGTGAAGGGCTGGCGCCAGGTGTCGGGCCAGGGCCTTGCTTGTACGACCGAGGGTCAGGAGGCTTTTGCGGGCAACGCGCTCATGATGAGCGAACACAGCATTGACCTGGCAGGATTGGGAACGCGCGCCGACGAACTTGCCGCCCAGGGCAAGACGCCGCTCTTCTTTGCTTGGGCCGGCCAGCTTGTGGGCCTCATTGCGCTTGCCGACACTGTGAAGCCCACGAGTGCCGCCGCCATCGCCGAGCTGCGCGCGATGGGCATCAAGACCGTCATGCTCACGGGCGACAACGAGCGCACGGCTGCGGCCATCCAGAAGCAGGTGGGCGTTGACGAGGTTGTTGCCGGAGTGCTGCCTGAGGGCAAAGACGCCCAGATCCGTCGCCTGCAGATGCAGGGCAAGGTTGCTATGGTGGGCGACGGCGTGAACGACGCTCCCGCTCTGGCCCGTGCCGACATCGGCATCGCCATCGGGGCCGGCACCGAGGTTGCCATCGAGAGCGCCGACATGGTCCTCATGCGTTCCGACCTGCTCGATGTGGCCAGCGCCATTAAGCTTTCGTGCTCCACGCTGCGCAACATCAAGCAGAACCTCTTCTGGGCTCTGTTCTACAACGTGATCTGCATTCCTGTGGCCGCCGGTGCCCTCACGCCGCTTGGCATCACGTTCACGCCTGACTTTGCGGCCTTTGCCATGAGCTGCAGCTCGATCTGCGTCGTGAGCAATGCACTTCGCCTGCGCGGCTGGAAGCCCAAGTGGCTTTCAGGTGAGGCAGCTAAGGCGGCGGCGGGGCAATAGGGCCGCCGTTTGCAAGTTGGGTTCCACGATGCGGGGTGCCCCGTGCGCCCTGCATCATATATAGATGAACCATATACACAAGGCGGGCATTCCGGCGCCTGCCGCGTAAAGAAGAAAGGATTGCAATCATGGGTCTGTTCAGCAAGAAGGAGACCACCACGTTCGACGTTAAGGGCATGCACTGCCCCAAGTGTGTGGCCCGCGTGACTGATGCGCTTCAGGGCGTCGAGGGCGTCACCGCTGCCAACGTCGCGCTTGAGGACGAGAAGGCCGTCGTCGAGGGCCACGGTTACTCGGTTGACGCCTGCATCGCTGCCGTCAGCGAAATCGGCTTCGAGGCAAGCCTGGCATAAGAGGGGCGCCATGGCTTAAGGCCGGGGAAGGGCCGCTTCCATCAGAGCTGGGCCTCACGCCAACGTTCGCGACACCACCGCACGCTGCATAGACCCGTGCGCGCATGGCCTGATTTGTGGCTGCAAACGCGCAAGGGGCACCAGGTTCTTCCCGGCGCAGTTTTCCTAAAAGAAGGGGCCCTTGCGGGCCCCTTCTTTTAGGAACTGTTTGAGCACGGGAAGAACCTGGCGCCTCCTCGGGAGCCTTGTCCGAGCTACTCGGCTCTCTCCACGTAGCGAGCCATGGCGCACTGCACGATGTCGGAGCGGTTGATGACGCCCACGACCTGGCCCTCGTCGAGAACGGCGACCTTCTTGAGGTGGTTCTCGCCAAGCACGCGGCAAACCTCGGGAAGGTCGGCGTGGATGTCTACGCCAATGATGCCCTTGGTGCCGATCTCCTTGGCAGGCAGCTTGACCAGGGCGTCGAGCACCTCGTTGAAGCCCTCGCCCTCCTTGGTCTTGCTGATGGTCTGCGACATCATGACGATGGGGTCCACCACGGTGGAGGTGCGCTTGGACAGGAAGCGCATCACGTCGCCGTCGGACACGAAGCCCAGGGCGCGGCCACTCTCATCCACGAGGGGCGCCGCGGAGATGCCCTTGTCAACGAAGAGGTGCAGCGCGTCGAGCACGGTGGCGTTGGCCGGCAGGGAGTACACGTCGCGGCGCATGATGGACTCGAGGATGCTGCGGCGCTCGCCCGTGGGGTCGGCAGAGGCTGCCTCGCCGGGCTTGTCCTTCACGAAGACAAGCGTGAGGATGAAGGCCGCGAGGCACATGAAGCCCGCGACGACGAAGGCCATGTTCGTGCCGTGGATGCCTGCGTGTACGGGGTCCATGCCGGTGGAGGAGTTGGTCACGGCAGTGGAGACGCTCACGATAATGGCGGTGCCCAGCGAGCCCGCGACCTGGCGGAACGTGTTGCTCACCGAGGTGCCGTGGTTCATGAGGCTGTTGTCCAGGGCGTTCATGCCCCAGGTGCCGATGGGCATGTTGACAAGCGACAGCGAGAAAAGACGCACGGTGTAAAGCACGCAGATCCACGAGACGGGCGTGGAGTCTCCCAGCAGCGCAAAGCAGAACGTTGTGAGGGTCAAAACGCCGGTGCCGATGAGGCTCAGCATGCGCGGACCGCGCTTGTCGAAGAGGCGGCCCGCCACAAGGCCCATGAGTGCCATGACGATGGCGCCGGGCAGCAGCACCAGGCCCGACGTGGTGGCAGAGATGCCGCGCAGGGACTGCAGGTAGATGGGCACGAGGATGCCGGCAGCCATGAGGGCGCCCTGCACCACCATGCTGATGATGGTGGAGATGAGGAACTTGCGGTTGGCAAGCACGCGCACCTGCAGCATGGGCTTGTCCATCTTGAGCTGGCGGGTGAAGAACACGACGAGAGCCACAACGCCGACGATGACGCCGACCAGGGCGGCTGCGCTCACGCCGGAGCCACCGATGACCGACAGACCGTAGAGCAGGCCACCGAAGCCCAGCGTGGAGGTGATGACGCTGGGCACGTCGAGCGTGGCATCCTTGCGCGCACCCTGGCCGTGCTCAAGCACCGCGGCCGAAAAGGCCAGGATGATGACACCTAGGCCTGCGACGATGAAGAAAAGGTCGTGCCAGGTGGCGTTGTCGATGATGAGGCCGGCAGCCGTGGGTCCAAGCGCCGGTGCAAAGCCGATGACGAGGCCGTACAGGCCCATGGCCGTGCCGCGCTTCTCAACGGGGAACATGAGCATGAGCTCGGTCATCACGAGGGGCATCATGACGCCCTCGCCGGCGGCTTGCACGAGACGGCCCGCCAGAATGGTGGGGAAGTTGGGCCCCCAGCCTGCGATGGCAGAGCCGGCCGTGAAGATGGCCATGGCGACGAGGAACAGGTTGCGCATTGAGAAACGGTCGATGAGAAACGCAGTGATGGGAATCATGATGGCGTTCACGAGCGTGAAGCCGGTGGTGAGCCACTGGGCCGTGGAAGCGTCGACGTTCGTCTCGATCATGATGGAGGGAAGCGCCGGGGTCACCAGCGTCTGGTTGAGCACGGCGATGAACGTGCCGAAAATCATCACCACGAGCATGAGGGTTTGTTTGCGTGTGAGTCCGAGTAATGCCATGTGCGCCTCTTCAGTTCTTATTCCTAGAAAACATGTAGCAATCCAGGGTATGCCTGCCATGTGCGCACGGCGTGCCGAGAAGGTGGTTTCCTCATGGATGCACGGGCAAAACATGTTGGATGTTTGACGTACGACATGCCCTACAGTAATCGCAAATAAGCCTTTTACCTGCCTGTTTGTTTGCAAATCACCAACTATTGGCGAGGTGGCAGCAATAGTTGGTGAACATGGCCCCAATCAATACTTTCGCCAACTTTGGCCGCTGCATGGGTTCACCTAGGTCCATATATTTTTCCCTAGAAACACGTTGAAGCCCGTGCGGCTTGGGTGCGTGCGCGAGATGCGCGGCCAGGGGAGGAGAGACGGATGAGGGACAACAACGACATGGCGCATGCGGCGCAGTTCGATCGGGCACAGGAGGACGAGGTCGCCGAGTCATGTGTGCGGCCTGTTGCAGGTGTTTGCACGCCCGAGGAAGCAGTCGCGGCCCTGCGCGCTCGTCTTGCAGCCAATCACGCCAACACGCTCGCATACGTCGCTTGCCTCAAAGCTTGTGCTGGCAACCAGCGTCCGTATCGCGAGGTTGAGGAGGAACTTCTCTCTTCGCCCGCATTTGACATTTCGATGCAGACGCCGCACACGTTGTTGGGTTTTTTGATTGCCGACGGAGGCATTGAAAAAATTGAGGTTGAGCTTGAAGCTGAGGCTCAGGTTCAAGCTCAGGAGGAGCGCAATCTCGAGGCGGCTTCTCCTGATGCGGCCCCTTCTCCATCTGATGCTTGCGTCAAAGAAGACGTTATGCCTGCTGTTGCTGGTGAAACCGGCGGCCCTGATAAGCCTGTCGACTACCTTTTGCGTACCACGAAGCAAGGCGAGGCGATTCTAGCTGAGTTTGATAGCGTCGCTCGTTTTGAGCGACTTCTGTCGGATGAGCCTGAAGGTTACCTCGAGGCTTATCTCATTGTTCTTGACGCATGTGCCGACGAGGGCGCGAGCCTGAAGGCGGTGGAGGCCGCCCTTGCGGGACACCCGGCTCTCACCAATCCCAAGCGCGTGTATGCGGGTTACTTCATCTCAAAGCTCGAGCATGTGGGTGCCATCGCCTGGACAGATGCCTGGCGCATCACGGAAGACGGCAAGCGCATTGTCGCTGCACTTTCTGCATAGCGCCACAGAGTGGCTTGTTTTTTGGTTTCAATCGCGCACGGTGCGCGTTGAACACGCCCCGCTTTAGGTAGGGCGTCATAGAAGAGAGGAAGGACACAACATGTTCGAGAAGGAGGTCACGATGGAGAAGACCACGATGTCGCGTCGTACGTTCACCAAGTGTGCCGCGGCGCTTGGTGCCGTTGCCGCCCTGGGTATGGGCGTGTCTAGCGACCTGGTCAAGGCCGACCCCGCCCGTGCCGAGGAGGCCGACGAGGAGCAGATCATCAAGACGTCGTGCCGCGCATGCATCGCAAGCTGCGCTGTGCTCGCCCACGTCAAGAACGGCCGCGTCATTCGCATCGAGGGCAACCCTGAGAGCCCGATGAGCATGGGCGGCGTGTGCGCCAAGGGTATGGCCGGCATTCAGGCCCTCTATCATCCCAACCGCAACAAGTACCCCATGCGTCGCGTGGGTGAGCGTGGCGGCAACGACTGGGAGCGCATCTCTTGGGATGAGGCCCTGACCGATATCGCTACTCGCATTAACGAGGTTTCTGACAAGTACGGCTCCGAGGCCATTTCGGTTTCCACCGGCGGTGGCGGCAACCCCCACTTCTCCAACGTCAAGCGCTTTGGCGAGGCCATCAATACCCCCAACGTTTGGGAGCCTGGCTGCGCTCAGTGCTACCTGCCCCGTATGGGTGCCTCGCTTCTTGCTTATGGCGCAGGCAAGCCCAACAACCTCTCGTTCTCTGACTCCAACGGCTGGGACTACTATTACACCGACTCCGCCGTCACGAGCCTGGTTCTGTGGGGCACCGACCCCTCGAACTCCTCCGTCGCAACTGGCGGTCGCGCCCTCACCGAGCTGCGCAATCGTCCCCAGGGCCTCAAGACGGTCGTCATTGACCCGCGTTTCACGATGGATGCCGCCAAGGCCGATGTGTGGCTTCCCATTCGCCCTGGTACCGATGCCGCCCTGCTGATGGCCTGGACCAAGTGGATTCTCGACAACGAGAAGTATGACGCTGAGTTCTGCCGCACCTGGACCAACATGCCCTACCTCATCAACCCTGAGACGCGCCTGACGCTCAAGGCGACCGAGGCCGGCCTCGAGGGTTCCGACACCGACTATGTCGTGTGGGATTCCGAGAAGAACGAGCCCGTCGTTGTCGAGTACCCCATGAACGAGGGCGTCGTGCCTGCGCTTTTCGGTGAGTACGAGGTCAACGGCATGAGCTGCAAGACCGGCGGCCAGCTGCTCGCCGAGTCTGTCGAGGAGTTCACGCTCGATAAGGCCGCTGAGATCTGCTGGCTCGATGCCGACCAGATCGAGAAGGCGCTTGAGATTTACACCGATCCCGAGGGTCAGTCTGGCATCCTCCAGGGCGTGGCCATCGACCAGTATGCCCAGTCGCAGCAGTGCGCTCTGGCCGCTCTCAACCTCGAGTTCCTCATGGGCAATGTCGAGAAGCCTGGCACGATGCTCCAGCGCTTCAAGAACGCCCCCTGCCGTGACCAGCTTGGCAACACGCCGCGCCTCCTCTCCACCGAGAAGGTCATGAAGCGCTGCGGTTACGTTGAGCACAAGGGCCTCATGTGCTGGGATATGGCCTTCATCCCCGACGTGTTCAAGGCCATGAAGGACGGCGACCCCTATCAGATCCATATGTGGATCGAGCGTTCCGGCAACAAGCACGTCGTCCTGGGCAACTCCAGCTGCCTGGACGAGGTCGTGCCTAACCTCGACTTTGTGCTGCACATCTACATGTACCCCACGGCATTCTCCGTGCTGTGCGCCGACATGCTGCTGCCCTGCACCGAGTGGCTCGAGACCAACCTCACCATTCCGCAGCTCAACACCATCGTTATGCGTCAGGCGTGCACCCACCTTTTCGAGACCGTCGAGGAGGGCATCATC
>JAHZHK010000079.1:0-5492 GCA_019420325.1 Coriobacteriaceae bacterium
GGAAGAAGTTGTCGGTCTTGCCTGTGATGAGCAGTCAGACTCCCAGCGTCCCTCGGGCCGACTTTCCACCATGCTTGTTGTGGCGGTCTTGGCGCTCCTTCTTTTCACGCTCGGCGCCTACGCCGTTGTGTTTGCCGAGCACACCGACAGGGCCAACGAGCAGGCTGCGCTTTCCGAATCGCGCCTCCTTGCTCAGCAAGTCGCCTCGTTTTGGCGCTACAGCGATTTCGACAGCGCACAGGACAGCGCCACTTCGTTCGCTCCGGACGTGCAGGTCTGCGTGCACCTCCTCGACATGCGCCCCACCTCGACGACCTCGGCCGACCCTTTCGAGCTTGATGCCATCTCGTCGTTTAAATCCGGAAAGTCTGAATTCTTCGGCGTTGCCGCGTATCAGGGGAACGTCTGCTATCGCTATGTGATGGCCCTTCCCGACGTGGGTGGCGCGGTCAGCGTCGTCATACCTCTTTCCAATTACACGCAGGGCCATGCCGAGTCTGTCATGCTGTTCGGCGGGCTTTTTGTCGTGCTTGCCGTTGAGCTGGTCGCATGTATTGTCGTTGCATTGCACAAGCTGGTGAGCAGGCCTCTCGAACAGCTTTCGCGTGCTGCGGTCGAGGTGGGAGAGGGTGCATTGGGCGGCAAGCTCGGCACCGGTGTCGCGTTTGGCGAGGTGGCCCATCTCAAGGCCGACCTTGCGCTTATGGAGAAGCAGCTCAAGGTTTCCCACGACGAGCTGGAGTCCCGTGTGCGCGAGCGCACGATTGAGCTCGAGCGGGCAAACACTCGTCTCAAGGAGGAGGTCGAGTACAAGACGACCTTCTTGTCGACGATGAGCCATGAGCTTCGTACGCCCTTGGCCTCGATCAACGCCTATGCCGAGGTGTGCCTGCGCGAGGCACGGCTCACAGACGAGCGCGACGTGAAGCTTCTTGAGGGAATCAAGCGCAACGCCAAGTCGCTCCTGCTCACCATCAACAACACGCTCGACGCCGCAAGCATCGAGGCCAGGCGTTTCGTGCTCGACCCCGTCGAGTGCGACTTGTATGATGTCGTGAACGCTGTCGACTCCGTGGCCGCGCCCCTGGCGCAGGAGAAGTCCATCGCATGGAGGCTCGACGTCCCCGATGACCTGCCCATGGTTGTCGTCGACCCCAATGTCGTGCACAAGGTGGTCATGAACCTCGTGGGCAATGCGATCAAGTTCTGCGGTCAAGAGGGGCATGTCGACCTCGTCTTGCGCGTGGACCCAGATTCGGGCACGCTGACCGTGCAGGTGAAAGACGATGGCATCGGTATTCCCGAGGAAGACCTGCGTGTCGTCTTCGAGCGTTTCCGCCAGGCTGACTCCTCCATTTCGAGGAGGTATGGCGGAAGCGGCTTGGGGCTCACGCTCGTCAAGGAGCTCAGCGAGCTCATGGGCGGATCGGTGCACGTTGTCAGCAAGGTCGGTCAAGGCAGTACGTTTACCGTCGAGTTGCCCGTCAAAGTCATTGAGGAGGTCTGACATGAAGGTCATGCTTGTTGACGACGAGCCCAGCTTCCATGTGCTTGTACAGTCGGTGTGCGAGTCGGCGGGCCACGAGTTTCGCGGAGTGGGGGACTCCCGCCAGGCGATTGAAGTCTTCAAGGCCTATGCGCCCGATGTCGTGCTGCTCGACATCATGATGCCCTGTCTCGACGGCTACCAGGTCTGCGAGAGCATCCGCGCGCTCGATTCCGAGGTTGCCGTCGTGTTCCTTTCGGCAAAGGGTGCTGTTCCAGACAAGCGCGAGGCGTTTTCGCGGGGTGCCGATGACTATCTCGTCAAGCCTTTCGACGGCGAGGAGCTCCTCATGCGCCTCGAGGCGCTGCAACGTCGCTCGCAGCGAGCGAAGGCGCAGGCTGCCCCGGCTCCCAGCGAGACGCTCAAGGTGGGGGAGTTTGAATTCGATTCCGTGCGTCAGGCGCTTGCGCTCAACGGCACCTCGGTTCAGCTGACGCCCAAGGAGTTCCAGATCCTCTACACCCTGGCACTCAAGCCAGAGACGGTCATGAGCAAGGAAGAGCTCATCGAGGCCGTCTGGGGCAAGGAGTACCTCGACGACGCCATCTCCATTGCCGTGTATGTGCGCAAGATTCGCGAGAAGATTGAGCAGAACCCCGCAAAGCCGCGCTATTTGAAGACGGCATGGGGCATGGGATACTCTTTCTCCATCAAATAAATGGCAATCTATCGAGTTCTAAAGTGTTGATTGTTCTGTGCGGTTCTTCTGGTAGACTATGATGGTTTTTCGTCTAAGCGGGCGTGGCGGAATTGGCAGACGCGCTGGATTTAGGTTCCAGTGGGTAATACCCGTGAAGGTTCGACCCCTTTCGCCCGCACCATTCGTTAGTGCAGTTGTGCACCCGGATCCGATCAGTTGGAGGAACGTTGCAAACTTCGGCAGAGCGTCTTGAGAACAATGTGGTCGAGGTCAGCGTCACCGTTGACGCCAAGGCTGTGGACAAGGCCATTGCCGACACGTACAAGGAGCTGGCCAAGAAGTATCGCTTCCCGGGCTTCCGTCCCGGCAAGGCCCCTCGTCCCGTGATCGACAACAACATCGGCAAGGACGCTGTCCTGGGCCAGGCCACCGAGGCCCTCGTGAACGAGGCCGCCCCGAAGGTGCTTGAGGCTGAGGACATCGTTGCCATCGGCGATCCCAACTTCGCCGATGTCCAGCCTGTTGTCGCCGGCGAGGACTACTCCTTCAAGGTGCGTTACACCGTGCGCCCCGAGCTCACCCTGAGCTCCTACGAGCCCGTCGAGATCACGCTTCCCTCCGAGGAGGCCACTGAGGCCGAGATTACGGCCCAGATCGACACCTTCCGCGGCTACCTGGGCAAGTACGAGGACATCGAGGGTCGCGCCGTCGAGGCCGATGACTTCGTGTACATCAAGGTCAAGGGTGGCGAGAACCTCGAGAAGATCAACTTCGAGAACCGCCTGTACCACCTCGGCCAGGGCCAGATGCCCGAGGGCTTCGACAAGGGCCTCATCGGCATGAACCCCACCGAGACCAAGACCGTCGAGTTCGAGCTTCCTCAGGCTCCCGTCGCTGAGGGCGAGGAGGCTCCCGAGGCCCAGATCGCCAAGGCCGAGGTCACCGTCAACCGTCTCGTGCATCACGTGCTTCCCGAGCTGACCGACGAGTTCGCAAAGAACAACTTCGGCTTCGACGACGTTGAGGCCATGCGTGCCGCCATCGCCAAGGAGATCGGTCAGCAGAAGAAGCAGGCCCTTCCCCAGCTCAAGGAGAACCGCGTCACCGGCAAGCTCGCTGAGCGTCTCGAGGGTGACCCCACGCCTGCCTACATGCAGACCATCTTCCAGGAGCTCGGCCAGAACTTCCTGATGCAGCTCGGCAACCAGGGCACCAACCTGGACAACTGGCTTGCTGCCAACGGTATCTCCCAGGCCCAGTTCATGGCTGACCTGCAGCACCAGGCTTCTGACATCGCCCGTGAGTCCCTCGCCCTCGACGCCCTCGTGCGTGAGCAGGGCCTCGAGGCCACCGATGCCGATGTCGAGGAAGAGTTCAAGAAGGCTGGCGTGCCCGACTGGGAGGCCGCTAAGGCCGAGTTCGAGGCCGACGGTCGCCTGCCTGCCATCCGCGTCTCCATCCGTCGCAACAAGGCCATCGACTGGCTGCTGAACTCCGCCGTTGTAACCATCTCCGACGAGCCCGAGCAGCCTGCTGAGGCCGAGGAGAAGCCGGCTGAGGAGGCTCCCAAGAAGAAGACCACCCGCAAGCGCACCACCAAGAAGGCTGCCGAGGAGACTCCCGCCGCCGAGGGTGAGGCCGTGGCTGAGGAGGCTGCTGAGGAGGCCCCCAAGAAGAAGACCACGCGCAAGCGCACCACCAAGAAGGCTGCCGAGGAGGCTTCCGCCGCCGAGGAGAAGGCCGAGTAGGTCTTACGCCCCATCTGGTTTCACTCTAGGGAGGGGGCCTTCGGGCCTTCTCCCTTACATGTATCTTAGGCTTCGATTATTTGGAGGTCCGCAGCATGGCATTTTTGCAGACTCCCAGCTCGTCGCTGGTTCCGTACGTCGTCGAGCAGTCGCCGCGCGGTGAGCGCAGCTACGACATCTTCTCGCGCCTGCTCAACGACCGCATCGTCTTTTTGGGCGAGGAGGTCACCGACGTCAGCGCAAATCTCGTGATTGCCCAGCTGCTCCACCTCGAGAGCCAGGATTCCGAGAAGGATATCTCCCTGTACATCAACTCTCCGGGTGGCTCGGTTACGGCCGGCCTGGCGATTCTCGACACGATGAACTACATCAAGTGCGACGTTTCGACCATCTGCCTGGGTGAGTGCGCTTCCATGGGCGCGGTGCTGCTCTCTGCCGGCGCCAAGGGCAAGCGTTACTGCCTGCCCAACTCCATGGTCCTCATCCACCAGCCTTCCGGCGGTGCCCAGGGCCAGCAGACCGAGATTCAGATTGTCGCCGACTTCATGCGCAAGACCCGCGACCGTCTGAACAACATTCTCGCCAGCAACACCGGCCAGCCCCTCGAGGTCATCGAGCGCGACACCGAGCGCGACAACTACATGACCGCCGAAGAGGCCATGGCGTACGGTCTGGTCGACAAGGTCATCGTCGACCGCACCACCCTGTCCGATTCCAACAGCGAGGCATAAGGCCGCATGGACATGGAATTCATGAACCCGACGGTGCACTGCTCGTTCTGCGGTCGTTCGCGCGACGAGGTGGACAAGCTCGTGTCCGGCCCTAGCGGCGTCTACATCTGCGACGAGTGCATCGAGGCCTGCAACGAGATGCTCAAAGAGCATGAGATGGGCGAGCAGGACGACAGCATCGACCTGACGAACCTGCCTACCCCCCATGAGATTTTCGACGAGCTCTCGCAGTATGTCATCGGTCAGGATGACGCCAAGCGCGCCATGAGCGTGGCCGTCTACAACCACTACCGCCGCATCGCCACGGGCCAGGAGCCCAATGACGGCGAGGTCGAGCTTGCGAAGAGCAACATCCTCGTGCTCGGCCCCACCGGCACGGGTAAGACGCTTCTCGCTCAGACCCTCGCACGCTTCCTGCGTGTTCCGTTTGCCATTGCCGACGCCACGAGCCTCACCGAGGCCGGCTATGTGGGCGAGGATGTGGAGAACATCCTCCTCAAGCTCATCACCGCGGCTGAGGGCAACGTCGAGAAGGCCCAGCTCGGCATCATCTACATCGACGAGATCGACAAGATTGCCAAGAAGGCCGAGAACCTTTCCATCACCCGCGACGTCTCGGGCGAGGGCGTGCAGCAGGCCTTGCTCAAGATTCTCGAGGGTACGGTTGCAAGCGTTCCGCCCCAGGGTGGCCGCAAGCATCCCCAGCAGCAGCTCATCCCCATCGACACCACCAACATCCTCTTCATCCTCGGTGGTGCGTTCGTGGGCCTCGACCAGATCGTCGCCGAGCGCATTGGCAAGCGCGGCGTCGGTTTCAACTCCGACCT
>JAHZHK010000079.1:5502-13357 GCA_019420325.1 Coriobacteriaceae bacterium
GACCTGTCCGACAAGGCGAGCCAGAACTACGACGAGCTGCTCAGCAAGGTGCTCCCCGAGGACCTGCACAAGTTCGGCATGATTCCCGAGTTCGTGGGCCGCGTCCCGGTCATCACCCAGACGCGCGGCTTGTCGGAGGAGGACCTCATCCCGATTCTGACGCAGCCAAAGAACGCTCTGGTCAAGCAGTACCAGCGCATGTTTGAGATGGAAGGCTGCAAGCTTACCTTTACCGCCGAGTCGCTCCATGCCATCGCCCACAAGGCGGTCGAGCAGAACACCGGCGCACGCGGTCTGCGCGCCATCTGCGAGAACGTGTTGCAGCAGACCATGTACGACTTGCCCAGCGAGCCCGACGTCACCGAGGTTGTCGTGACGAAGGGCAGCGTCGAAGGCATCGAGTCCCCCAAGCTTCTGCGCGGGGCTGACCCTGCCGACCCGGCACACCTGGCGTAAGCGACAGTCGCACGTCCATGCCCGGGAGGCGCCCTGCCCCCGGGCATTTTTGATATCAACGCCTTTGCAAACCGCAACCTAGCGTTAAGGAGCCATCGTGGAAGAGATGCCCAAGAACTACGACCCGCAAGAGGTGGAACCCCAGCTTATCGACATGTGGATGGAAGCCGGCGCCTATCGTCGCTCCAAGGGTGTGGGCGACTGCACCGTCACCATTCCCCCTCCCAACGTCACGGGCATGCTCCACATGGGCCACGCCCTCGACGACACCATCCAGGACACCATCGTTCGCTACAACCGCATGAAGGGCTACTCTACCCGCTGGATCCTCGGTACCGACCACGCTGGTATCGCGACCCAGACCAAGGTGGACAAGAAGCTCAAGTCCGAGGGCATCTCGCGCCTCGAGATCGGCCGCGAGAAGTTCATCGATGCCTGCTGGGACTGGACGCATGAGTACGGCGGCATCATCGTCGAGCAGATCAAGCGCATGGGCTGTTCGGTCGACTTTGAGGGTGAACGTTTCACCATGGACCCCGGCTATGCCAAGGCGGTGCGCAAGGTCTTTTGCGACTGGTACCACGACGGCCTCATCTACCGTGGCAAGCGTATCGTGAACTGGTGCCCCAACTGCACCACGGCCATCTCCGACGACGAAGCCGAGTACCGCAGCGAGCCTTCGCATCTCTGGCACCTGCGTTACCCGCTCACTGAGCCCGTCGACGGCGTCGAGTACGTCGTTGTGGCTACCACGCGCCCCGAGACGATGCTGGGCGACACCGGCGTTGCCGTGAGCCCCTCCGATCCCGACAAGGCGAAGTTCGTGGGCAAGACGGTCATGCTGCCCATCGTCAACCGTGAGATTCCGATCTTCTCCGACTACCACGTCGACGCTGACTTCGGCTCCGGCTTCGTCAAGGTGACCCCGGCTCACGACCCCAACGACTACGCCATGGGCACCGCCCACGACCTGCCCAAGATCAACATCTTCGACGAGCATGCCGTTGTGGTCGAGGGCTATGGCGAGTTCACCGGCATGACCCGCGACGAAGCCCGCGAGGCCGTTGTGGCATGGTTTGAGGAGCACGGCCTGCTCGACCATATCGAGGACATCGAGCACTCGGTCATGCATTGTTATCGTTGCGACTCCACGCTCGAGCCTTGGCTCTCCGAGCAGTGGTTCGTCGCCGTCGACAAGCTCAAGGGCCCGGCCACCGACGTCGTGAAGTCCGGCGAGGTGAGCTTCCACCCGCAGCGCTGGGAGCAGACCTACCTCACCTGGATGGAGAACCTCAAAGACTGGTGCATCTCGCGCCAGCTGTGGTGGGGCCACCGCATCCCCGTTTTCTACTGCGAGGACTGCGGCTGGGAAGACGCCCTCATGGACGACGTGGACGTGTGCCCCAAGTGCGGCGGCCACCATGTGCATCAGGACGAGAACGTGCTCGACACCTGGTTCTCCAGCCAGCTGTGGACCTTTGCGACGCAGGGTTGGCCTGACGACACGACCGAGCTCGCCGAGCATCATCCCACACGCGCTCTCGTCACCGCGCGCGACATCATCGCCCTGTGGGTTGCCCGCATGGTCATGAGCTCGCTGTACTTCACGCACGAGATTCCCTTCCATGACGTCGTGATCTACCCCACGATTCTGGCCAAGGACGGCAGCCGCATGTCCAAGTCCAAGGGCAACGGCGTCGACCCCATGGACCTCATGCGCATGTACGGCGCCGACGCAATGCGCTTTGGCCTGCTTGGCCTGGTCACCACGAACCAGGACGTGCGCTTCGACGCCGACATCGACAAGAAGACGAAGGAGTTCCTGGGGTCGCCCCGTACCGAGGCTGCCAAGGCGTTCGTCACGAAGATCTACAACGCGAGCCGTTTTGTGCTTTCCAACATCGAGGAGGGCTTCGAGCGCCTCGATCCCAAGGTGCAGTCCAACGCCGATGCCTGGATCTTCTCGCGTCTGGGCAAGCTCGTGCGCGACGTGCCTGCCCTGCTTGACGAGTACCTCTTCGCCGACTACGCTCGCGCCCTGTACTCGTTCTTCTGGAACGAGCTGTGCGACTGGTACATCGAGTGCTGCAAGGCCCCGATGCGTGCCGAGGGCCCGCAGCGCGTACAGGTTCTGAGCAACCTGCTCTTTGTCCTCGACGCCTCCCTGCGCCTGCTTCACCCTGTCATGCCGTTCGTCACGGAGTTCATCTGGCGCCAGCTTCCCCATTGCGCCGACGAGACCTCCGAGATGCTCATGCTTGCTGCTTGGCCCAAGCCCGAGGATTACGAGGGCTGGATCGACGAGGAGGTCGAGCGCTCTTTCGAGCTGCTCCGCGCCGTCGTGGGCGCCGCCCGTTCCACCAGGGCCCGTTATGCCATTTCGCCCAAGCAGGAGCTCAACGTCTGCGTGCGTGCCGCTGAGCAGGACTGTGCTCGACTTCAGGCCCAGCTGGCCACGGTCTGCGAGATGGGCCGTCTCTCCAACCTCACCGTGGGCGTCGACGTCGCCAAGCCTGCGGGCTCGGTCATGAGCGTCGAGTCCGGCCTCGAGATGTTCATCGAGCTTGCCGGCCTCGTCGACCTGGGTGCCGAGGCAGCGCGCCTCACCAAGCAGGTCGAGGCTCAGAAGAAGGAGCTGGCAGGTGTCGAGAAGACGCTTTCCAACCCCGGCTTCGTCGCCAAGGCCGCCCCTGAGGTCATTGCCGCCAAGCAGGAGCGCAAGGCTGCTCTTGTCGAATCCATCGCCGTTCTGGAGGCACAGATCAGTGAGCTGGGCTAGTCCTTTCGCGCTTCAGGCAGCCGAAAGGTTGCCCTTTGCGCAGGCCATAGAGCGTATCGAGGCGTCGCTGCGATTCGGCATTGACCCCTCGCTCGCGCCGATTCGCCGCCTGCTTGCCGAGCTCGGCCATCCTGAGTACTCCTACGAGTGCGTTCAGGTGGCCGGCACCAACGGCAAGACGTCGACGTCGCGCTACACTGCGGCCCTGCTCCATGCGCAGGGCCGCAAGGTCGGCCTTTACACGAGTCCGCACCTTGTGAGCTACACGGAGCGCGTGGAGGTCGACGGTGAGCCGGTGGGGGAGGAGCTCTTCGCCCTCGGCGTGAGTTATGCCCTTGCCGCCTGGGAGCGCATTGCCGCTCGCGATGAGGACATGCGCGCCCAAGGCGTCACGGAGTTTGAGCTCCTTACTGCGGCGGCACTTGTGATGTATGCGCTTGAGGGCGTGAACTACGCCGTCTTGGAAGTCGGGCTGGGTGGTCGTTGGGACGCGACGAGCGCCGTTCCCACGGTTGGCTGCGCGCTTACGGGTGTCGCTCTCGATCATACGGCGATTCTGGGCGACACGCTCGCTAAGATTGCCCGTGAGAAGGCCGCTGTCATCCATCCCGGGATTCCGGTTGTGCTTGGCCCCTCGGCAGTCAGTCCCGCCGAGGTGCTTGAGGTTGTCTCTGAACGCTGCGAAGACACCGATGTCAGGCCTTGCGTCGTGTCGGATGCCGACCATCCCGTTGTGTGCGACCCCGATTTTATCGCCTCCGACGCCGACCTCACGACGTTTGTCGTCCGCCCGTGCACGGGTGATGACGGTGTCGTCTCCTTTGACGTCCATGTGGCGGTCGACGTTCCCGACGTCGGCTTCATTGAGGCTGACTACCCGCAGATGACGGTGCGTGGGCCCGTCTATCAGCCCCAAAACGCCGCATGCGCGCTCTCGCTCGCCACGGCGGTCCTTGCCAGACCCATTCCTGCCGCCATTGCTCGTCAGGCCCTTCTGGCCTGTCATGTGCCGGGGCGCTTCCAGACGCTGCGCACTGAGCCCCTCTCTATCGTCGACGCGTGTCACAACCCCCAGTCGGCCGAGGCGTTCTGCGATGCGGTGCGCGCGGCGTTCCCGGATGCGGCAAGCCGCCCCACGCTTCTCATCGGCGCGCTGGCCGACAAGGACCATGCGGGCATCGTTGAGCGCGTCGTGCCACTCTTCAACCGTGTCGTGGTGACGCAATCCGACAGTGGTCGTGCCTTCCCGGCAGTCGACCTCGCGGCTGAGGTCGAGAGCCTCTGCGGGGTCAAACCTGCCGCTGTGTATGGGGATGCCCGCTCTGCACTCGACGCTTTGTGTGGAGAATCTTTCATCGCCTGCGGAACGATTACGTTGATAGGGGAGATAGCCGCGATTCTCGCGTAGCTTTTGGTACAATCCGCTATCAGTGTCTTTCGAAAGGATCGCTGATGTCTGAACTCATCAACATACTCTTTACCCCGCAGGTCCAGATGGTTCTCACGCTCATCGGCGTGATTATCGTCTTCCTCTATCTCCTGTCGATTCTCTACGTCATCAAGGACGCACGCGCCCGTGGCTCGGCAGCATGGTGGGCATGGGGCATCGTCTCCATCGTCCCGCTTGCGGGTCTTGTGGCCTACCTGGTGCTGCGCCCCTCCTCCTATGCCATCGACCGCGATGAGCAGGAGCTTGAGATTGCCCTGCGCGAGCACGAGCTGCAGCACTATGGTTCTTGCCCCACCTGTGGCGCGCACATTGACCGCGACTTCATTGTGTGCCCCATCTGTGACACGCAGGTGCGCAACGTCTGCCCCAACTGCCACCGTCCGCTCGATGCCGACTGGCAGGTGTGCCCCTACTGCAGGACGCACGTCCGCTAAGGCAGCGCTGCAAGGCTCTTTATAGCATGAAAGTAAAAAGGCCCCGCAAGGGGCCTTTTTTCATGCGCGGCACGCGGTGCAGATTGACATGTTCGCAGACAAAAGAAGGGGACCTTGCGGCCCCCTTCTTCATCGTGCCATGTCTTGTACGGCAAGCAGCGCCTGCGTTGCGGCTTAGGCGCGCTCGGCGATTTCCTTGGCAAGCTTGTCGCAGAACTCGTCCATCGTCATGGTCTGCGTCTTGTCGGTCGCGCGGTCGCGCACGGCTACAAGGCCGGCCTCGACCTCCTTCTCGCCAATGACGAGCATGTAGGGCACGCGGTCGACCTGGCGAGCCTCGCGGATCTTGTAGCCGATCGTCTCGGAGCGGTCGTCAATCTGCACGCGCACGCCCATGGCGCGCAGGCGGTCGTAGGCGGCCTTGGCGTACTCGTGAGTCTTCTCGGAGATGGGCAGGACCTTGACCTGCACGGGGGCAAGCCACGCGGGGAAGCGGCCCTTGGTCTCCTCGATGAGGTAGGCCATGAAGCGGTCGAGCGAGCCCAGAATGGCGCGGTGCAGCACGACGGGGGTCTTCTCGGAGCCGTCCTTGTCTATGTACTTCAGGTCGAACTTGGCCGGCAGGCAGAAGTCCAGCTGGCAGGTGGACAGGGTGTACTCGTTGCCCACGGCAGGCTGGACGTTGACGTCGAGCTTGGGGCCGTAGAAGGCAGCCTCGCCGATCTCCTCGGTGAAGTGGATGCCCAGCTCGGTCAGAACCTCGCGAAGGGCGCCCTCGGCCTTCTCCCACATCTCGTCGTCCTGATGGTACTTGTGCTTGTCCTCAGGGTCGCGCAGCGAAAGGACGCAGCGGTAGTCGGTGATGCCAAAGTCCTTGTAGACGCTGAAGATGAGGTCGCACACGCCCGCGACCTCATCCTTGATCTGGTCGGGGGTCACGAAGATGTGCGAGTCGTTCTGGCAGAAGTGACGGCCGCGCTCGATGCCCTTGAGCGTGCCAGAGGCCTCGTAGCGGAAGTCATGGGCGATCTCGGCCAGACGGATGGGCAGCTCCTTGTAGGAGTGGGGCTGGTTGGCGTAAATCATCATGTGGTGCGGGCAGTTCATGGGGCGAAGGACGAAGTTCTCGCCCTCCATCTCCATGGGCGGGAACATGTTCTCCTTGTAGTGGTCCCAGTGGCCGCTCGTGCGGTACAGGTCCACGGTGCCCACGCAGGGCGTGAGGACGTGCTGGTAGCCCAGGGCCGTCTCCTTGTCGCGGATGTAGGTCTCGAGCTGCTGCCAGACGACGTAGCCGTTGGGGAGGAACATGGGCAGGCCCTTGCCCACCAGGTCGTCGGTCATGAAGAGGTGCATCTCGCGGCCGATCTTGCGGTGGTCGCGCTCGGCGGCCTCGGCCAGCTTCTGCAGGTGCTCGTCGAGCTCGGCCTGCGTGGCGAAGGCGGTGCCGTGGATGCGGGTGAGCATCTTGTTCTCGGCGTTGTTCTTCCAGTAGGCACCGGAGATGGAAAGCAGCTTGAAAGCCTTGAGGGCCTTGGTGTAACGAAGGTGCGGGCCGGTGCACATGTCGACATACTCGCCCTGGGTGAAGAAGCTGATTTGAGCGTCTTCGGGCAGGTCGGCGATGTGCTCGACCTTGTAGCACTCGCCACGCTCCTGCATGAGGGCGATGGCCTCCTCGCGGGGGAGGATGGAGGGCTTGATCGGGAGGTTCTCCTTCACGATCTTGCGCATCTCGGCCTCGATGGCAGTGAGGTCCTCGTCGCCGAGCTTGGTGTCGCCCAGGTCGATGTCGTAATAGAAGCCCTTCTCGGTGGCCGGGCCGTAACCGAAGCGCGCCTGCGGGTAGAGGCGCTTGACTGCCTGGGCCAGAATGTGGGCGGCCGTGTGGCGAATGACCTGCAGCTCCTCTTCAGCAGGGCACTCGGTAACGGATCCGTCTGCGTGCACGATGTTCATTGGGTAACTCCCCTTCACGGTATCGGATGGTTCGTATGTGAGAGATTTTATTGCTTTTGCATCCAGAGAGCACTCTTGATGATACATCCCTTGAAAATGTCGTATCTTTAACGACGCATGTGCATGGGGCACGTGCCTTGACGATATCGGTCTTGCGGGCCGGTCGTCCCGTGCGAGGAATGGATCTTCGCGTTTGGGGCGCCCAAAGCTTGGCGGGACCACAGTTTGGAAGGGATCAACCCTTGAGCGAGCTTAAGAATCCTTCGATCTTCTCTCTTGATGTCGTTGACGAGAACGAGATGAACAACCTCGTCGACAACACGATCATCGACTTCGACGAAGGCGACATGGTCAACGGCACCGTCGTGAAGATCGGTCATGACGAGGTCCTTTTGGACATCGGCTACAAGTCCGAGGGCGTCATTCCCGCCCGTGAGCTTTCCATCCGCAAGGATGCCGACCCCAGCACCATCGTCTCCATGGGCGACGAGATCGAGGCCCTCGTCCTCACCAAGGAGGACAAGGACGGCCGTCTGATCCTGTCCAAGAAGCGCGCTGAGTACGAGCGTGCCTGGAACCGCATCGAGGAGATGTTCAACGCCGGCCAGAACGTGGAGGGCGAGGTCATCGAGGTCGTCAAGGGCGGCCTTATCCTCGACATCGGTCTGCGCGGCTTCCTGCCTGCCTCTCTCGTCGACCTCCGTCGCGTCAAGGACCTCACCGCCTACATGGGCACCCGCATCGAGGCCCGCGTCATCGAGATGGACCGCAACCGCA
>JAHZHK010000008.1:0-18272 GCA_019420325.1 Coriobacteriaceae bacterium
TTGGGCCCGGTCGCTTTCTGCCTCTTGACAATGTCCTGCTCATATTAAAAAACGGCCGGCACCCTTGGGATACCGACCGCTTGAGATTCGATGGAGCGGGCAACGGGATTCGAACCCGCGAATACCAGCTTGGGAAGCTGGGGCCTTACCGCTTGGCGATGCCCGCACAAGGCAAAGCATACCATACCTTTGCTCAAGTGAACCCGTATCGTAGAAACAACCGCATTTTGCATCCACAACCCCCAAACGACCATCTCATTGTCGTATCCTGGGCAGGTACCCGTTTGTTTTTAACCACCGCGCTATGTGCGGCACGAGCCCAGGGAGGACATATGCAAAAGAGTGAGATTCTGGAGCTTATCAAGGACGCTATGCGCGCCAAGGACAAGCCGCGCCTTTCCATCCTGCGTCAGGTCAACGAGGAGTTCAAGAAGATCGAGGTCGACGAGCGTCGCGAAGTCACCGAGGCCGACGTCACCGCCTGCGTCAAGAAGCTCATCAAGATGACCTCCGAGACGTTGGAGTACTCCCGCAAGGCTGGCACCGACCCTGAGCGCACCGCGATGCTTGAAACGCAGGTCAAGGTGCTTGAGGAGCTGCTTCCCGCCCAGCTTTCGGGCGATGCGCTCGCAGCCCTCATCGACGAGATCTGCGCGGCGGGTGGCTACACCTCCAAGAAGGAAATGGGCAAGGTCATGAAGGAGCTTGGGGAGCGCACCCAGGGCAATTTCGACAAGCCGTCTGCGGCCAAGATCCTCGGCGGCAAGCTTGCCTAGCCAGGGTGGCGGTGGGGACCGCAACCAGTTCAGCCGCTCGAATCCCCAGTATTACACGGCACCACGTTCTTCGGGCCGACTCTATGGCACTGACGAATTCACCCGTCAGCAACCTGCACAGTCCTCGTATGCCTACGATGACGCGGGGTATGGCATGTCTGACGATGGCTATGGGCAGACTCAGCAGTCCTATGGGTATGCCGGTTACGATTCGACGCAGCAACAGGCCGCCGTTGGTTTCAACAAGGCGGCATCGAGTCATTTTGCCTCGTCGCGACCTCCCGAGCCCCCACGCAAGAAGAAGGGCTCGAAGGGCATGCTCGCGCTCGCGATCCTCCTCCTTGTGGTGGGCCTTGTGACCATCGGCATCGCTGCCTACATGTATATGAACACGCAGGCCGAGTACGAGGTGGGCAACCAGGAGTATGCGTCGCTTGTGGAAGAGGCTGTGGAGCAGGACCAGGTGAGCGGTACGCCCACAGTCGACTTTGCGGCCTTGACGTCCCAGAACCCTGAAATCGTGGGCTGGGTGCAGATTCCCGACACGCCGGTGAACTACCCGGTCGCCCAGCACTCCGACAACGACTGGTACCTCGAGCACACCTTCCTGGGCCAGTACAACCTTGCCGGTTCCGTCTTCATGGACTACCGCAGCTCCAGCGCGCTTTCCGACCGCGTCACCGTCATGTACGGTCACCATCTCAAGAACGGCGCGATGTTCGCGCGTGTGGCTGACTACTCCGACCAAGCGGAGTTCGACACCGTGCGCGAGGTGTATTACGTGACCGCCGACGGCACGCTCCATACGCTCCAGCCGCTGTGCTCGCTTGTGGTGTCTGGCTATGACACGGATGTACTGCAGTTCGATTTTGCCGACGATGCGAGCTTCCAAGCGTATGTGGAATCGCTCATTTCGCGGTCAAGCGCCTCTGTTGCTGGTGCGACCTCTGCAGGCGTGTCCCACATCTATATACTTTCAACGTGCAGTTATGCAACGGACAACGAGCGCACCATGCTGGTATGCGTGGAGCGCGACAACTCCGTGCTCTCGCAGGACCAGACGTATCAGCAAGTCGCAGGCATCCAGTCCGCCGCTGACGAGGCGGCGGGCGTCTCAAACGACGGAGAGGCTTAAAAGGAACATGTACCCCGCAGACGAGCTCGACGACCTGTTCGACCCCAACGCCCCGGCAGATCATCCTGAGGAGGAATGCGGCGTTTTCGGCGTGTGGGCGCCGGGCAAGGACGTTGCCCGTATGACCTACTTCGCCCTGCACGCCCTGCAGCACCGCGGTCAGGAATCGGCCGGCATCGCCATCGGCGACGGCTCCACGGTGCTCGTGCGCAAGGACGAGGGCCTTGTGACCCAGGTGTTTTCCGACAGCGACATTGCCAGCCTCAAGGGCGACCTGGCCATCGGCCATGTGCGCTACGGCACGGCGGGTGGCCGCGGTTGGGCCGGCTCCCAGCCCCACCTGTCCACCATCGGCGACGTCATCATCGCACTGGCGCACAACGGCACGCTCGTGAACTTCGACTCGCTGCGCCGCCAGCTCATCGACCTGGGCGTTCCCTTCATGAGCAACACCGACTCAGAGGTGGCCACGCGTCTCATCGGCTACTTCACGCAGAATACGAGGCACATCCGCGAGGGCATCCGCTGCACGATGGAGCTGCTCGAGGGCGCCTATGCCATGGTGCTCATCAACGGCGAGTCGCTCTACGCCTTCCGCGACCCCAACGGCATCCGTCCGCTCGTGCTGGGCAAGCTGCCCAACGACGCCGGCTGGTGCGTGGCAAGCGAGACCTGCGCTTTCGACATCCTGGGTGCCGAGTTTGTGCGTGAGGTCGAACCCGGAGAGGTGCTGCGCATCAACGCCGAGGGCCTCGTGAGCGAGTGCGCGGTGGCCCCGCGCAAGAAGGCCCTGTGCATCTTCGAGCACGTGTACTTCGCGCGTCCCGACTCCGTCATGGACGGCGCCACCGTGCAGTCGATGCGCGTGAAGATGGGCGAGCAGCTGGCACGCGAGAGCGCCGTCGAGGCCGACCTCGTCATCGGCGTGCCCGACTCGGGCCTTCCCGGTGCCGAAGGCTTCTCCCGTGCCAGCGGCATCCCGTGCCGCACCGGCTTCGTGAAGAACCGCTATGTGGGCCGCACGTTCATCCAGCCCACGCAGGAGATGCGCGAGCTGGGCGTGCGCCTCAAGCTCAACCCCCTGCGCGAGACCATCGAGGGCAAGCGTGTCGTCGTTGTGGACGACTCCATCGTGCGCGGCACCACCTCCAAGCAGATTGTGCGCATGCTGCGCGACGCAGGCGCCACCGAGGTGCACATGCGCATCGTGAGCCCCGAGGTGAAGTGGCCCTGCTTCTACGGCATCGACACCGACACGCAGGACCAGCTCATCTCCGCTCGCAAGACCCCCGAGGAGGTCTGTGAGTGGATCGGTGCCGACAGCCTGGCATTCCTGAGCGTCGAGGGCCTGCTTTCGTGCGTGCCTGAGGGCGGCTACTGCTGCTCGTGCTTTGACGGCGCCTATCCCGTCGAGATCCCGGCAGTGTTCTCGCAGGGCAAGTTCCTCGATGGTTACACCCCCAACAACCTGACCAAGGCTTCGGCAAACAGCCACCGCAGCGTGAGCGATGTCGCCCGCGAGATTGAAAAGGAGTACGAGTAAATGGACAGCGCAAAGCAGCAGTTCACCTACAAGGACGCCGGCGTCGATACCACCGAGGGTGCCCGCGCGGTCGACGCCATCAAGGCGTGCGTCGCCACCACGAAGCGCCCCGAGGTCATCGGTGGCCTGGGTGGTTTCGGCGGCCTGTTCAGCGCCGCCAAGCTGAAGGACATGGCTGACCCCGTGCTCGTGAGCGGCACCGACGGCGTCGGCACGAAGCTGCGCCTGGCCCAGCTGTTCGACCGTCATGAGACCGTGGGCATCGACCTGGTCGCCATGTGCGTCAACGACCTGCTCGCCTCGGGCGCCGAGCCCCTCTTCTTCCTCGACTACATCGCCATTGGCCACATCGAGGCCGAACACGTTGCCCAAATCGTGGGTGGCATCGCCGAGGGCTGCCGTCAGGCCGGCTGTGCCCTTGTGGGCGGCGAGATGGCCGAGCACCCCGGCGTCATGGCCAAGGACGACTACGACCTCGCTGGCTTCTGCGTGGGCGTCGTCGATCGTCCCAAGATGATTCTGCCCGAGATGGTGCAGGAAGGCGACGCCATCCTGGGCATCGCTTCTTCGGGCCTGCATTCCAACGGTTACTCGCTGGCCCGCCGCGTGCTGATCGACGAGAGCGCCGACCTTTCGCAGTACACCGCTCCCCAGGACCGTTTCGGCGGCGAGAGCCTGGTCGACGCGATGCTCAAGCCCACGCGCATCTACGTCAAGCCCATCCTCGGCCTGCTCGAGGCTGGGCTTTCCGTGCACGGCGTGGCTCACATCACCGGCGGCGGCATCACCGAGAACCTCAACCGCGTGCTTCCCGAGAACCTCGACGCCGAGGTTGAGTGGGGCACCTGGGACGTGCCCCCTGTGGTGCAGGCTGCCGTGGAGGCTGCCAACCTCTCCGACACCGAGGCATACCGCACGTTCAACATGGGCGTGGGCATGTGCGTGGTGTGCGACCCTGACGCGGTCGACGACATCGCCGAGTCGCTCACGGCTGCCGGCGAGACCGTCTTCCCCGTGGGTCGCATCGTCAAGGGTACCGGCCAGGTCATCTACAAGTAAGGGGCATACCAGTGACTGTCAAGCTCGGCGTCCTTATCTCCGGTTCGGGCACGAACCTGCAGGCAATCATCGACCGCATCGCTGATGGAACGCTCGATGCCAGCATCGAGATTGTCATCGCGAGCCGCGAGAGCGCTTACGGTCTCAAGCGTGCCGCGCAGGCGAGCATCCCCACGATGTCGCTCACGCCCGACCTGTACCGTGCCGACCCCATCGCGGCCGACGAGGTCATTGCCACCGCGCTGCTCGACCATGGCGTGGACTACGTCATCATGGCCGGTTACATGCGCATGGTGCGCGAGCCGCTGCTTGAGGCGTTTCCCAACCGCATCGTGAACCTGCACCCGGCTTTGTTGCCTGCCTTCAAGGGGGCCCATGCCATTCAGGATGCCTTCGAGCGCGGCGTGAAGGTAACGGGCGTCACGGTGCACTTTGCCAACGCTGACTACGACTGCGGTCCCATCATCGCCCAACAGCCGGTTGTTGTGCGCGAGGGGATGACCTGCGATGAGCTTGAGGCTGCCATCCACGAGGTGGAGCACGAGCTGTACCCGGCCGTCATCCAGCTGCTTGCCGAGGACCGTGTGCACGTGTGCCCCGACAACAAGGTGAAGATCGACTAGGTTTGAGGCTTGCCTCATATCAGGCAATAAATAACGCCCTGGGAACGAGGTTGTTCCCAGGGCGTTTTGTGTAACTCGGAGAAGTTCAGTGCGACCTAGCGCTTGCCGCCGCGCTCGTCCTTGTGAGAGTTGCGACGATGGCCGAACTGGTTGCGCGGCGCGCGCTCAAGCAGCACGACGTTCTCGACGTGGTCGGTGTGGGGGAACATGTCAACCGGGCAGATGCGCTTGATGCGGTAGCCGTTGTGCACGAGGTGCTTGATGTCGCGAATCTGCGTCTTGGGATCGCAGCTGATGTAGACGACGCGGCGCGGCCCCAAGCGGCTGAGATTCGCCAGGAAGGCTTGGCTGGAGCCGGCGCGGGGCGGGTCCATGAACACGACGTCGAGCTCCTCGCCGCGACGGGCCATGCGGGCGAACTCGCTGCCGGCGTCGGCGGCCACGAACGTGGCGTTCTCGATGCCGTTAATCTGGGCGTTGATCTCGGCGTCCTTCACGGCCTCGGCGTTGCGCTCGATGCCGATGAGCTCGGCACCGCTTGCCTTGGCAGCCACGATGCCGATGGTGCCGGTGCCGCAGTAGGCATCGCCGATGCGGTCGGAGCTGCGCAGGTCGGCCATCTCGACGGCCAGCTCGTAGAGGGCCTCCGCGGCGATGGGGTTGGTCTGGTAGAACGAGCTCGAGGAGATGCGGAAGCGGCACCCGCACAGCTCGTCCTCGATGTAGCCCGGGCCGAAGAGTACCTTCTCCTCCTTGCCCAGGATGACGCTCGTGCGCTCGGTGTTGGTGTTGAGCACGACCGTGGTGATCTCGGGGTGGGCGCTCAGAATGGCGTCAACGAACGCCTTGGGCAGCGTGGTTGCGTTGCACACGAGCGTGAGCATGATCTCGTCGGTGGCGTGGGCGATGCGCACGAGGGCGTAGCGCACGGTGCCCGTGCAAGTCTTCTCGCTGTAGGGGGTCACGCCGTAATCGGGCATGAGGCGGGCGACCGTGCCGATGATGGGACGGGCGGCGGGGTCCTCGACCATGCACTGCTTGCAGGGTACGATCCAGTGGCTACCCTTCTCAAAGATGCCCCAGCGCACGGTGGGGTTGCCGTTCTTGTCCTTGCCCGGGGCAAGGGGCAGCTGCACCTTGTTGCGATAGCCACGCGGATCGATCATGCACATGAGCGGTTCGACCTCGACGGGATAGTCGGCGAAGAGCTCCTCGATGTAGTCCTGCTTGCGCTCGAGCTGCATGTCGTAGGGCATGGCGAGCCACTCACAGCCGCCGCAACGCTCGGCCACGGGGCAGTGCACGGTCACGCGCTGCTCGAGCAGCTCGTGGTGATCGTACTTTTCGGCCGGCTTTGCGGGCTCGTCCTCTTCATCGGCCCAGCGGTCGGCGCCCTCGTTGCCCTCGAAGGGGAAGCCGTCGTCGAAGCCGCGGCCCTCGTCGTCGCTGGGGGGCTGCCAGTCGTAGCCGTAGTCGTCTTCAAATTCGTTGCTCATATGGTTCTCTCTCCTTTTGGGCCGTGCACCCCGGTGTGCGACGGTCGTGTTCGACATGCGCGTGGAGCGCCTGCATGCGGTTTGCTCCGGGTTGGCCGTATGTTGGGTGCAGTGTATCAGGCATGGGCCTCGTCGTCGTGGCCGTCCTGTGTCTGCACGGTCTCTGCCGCAGCTGCCTTGTCGGGATTTTCCTGCTCGGCCTGCGCCTGCTGCTGCCTCTCGCGGTATTCGGCGCGGATCTTCTCCGTGCGCTCCCTGTACAGCTCGATGCGCTTGTTCATAGCTCGGATGTCCATGGTTCTCCCTTCCTTGGCCCGACAGATGCGCCTATTGTAGCGCCCAGATATCACAGGTGTATCACATGTGATGCGAAGGTGTTTCCATCTGCTGTCGAAATCGTGCCGCACTGCGGTCTTGGCCTATACTGAGACAGCAAGCGTGAGACAGCTCCATCTATACTCTCACGTGCTCTTTTGTTTTACTGCTTCATATCCAACAACCGCCACCGTCGAAAGGCCAAGCCCATGGCACTCGTCGTCGCTAAGTTCGGCGGCAGCTCCGTGGCCACTCCCGAGCGCGTGAAGAACGTCGCTCGGAAGTTGGTCCGCCGCCACCAGTCGGGCGATCAGGTCGTCGCGGTCGTCTCCGCCATGGGAGACAACACCGACCACCTGCTCGACCTGGCCCATTCTGTCAACCCCAACCCGCCCGCGCGCGAGATGGACATGCTCCTGGCCACCGGCGAGCAGGTCTCGGTCGCCGTGCTTGCCATGGCCGTCGAGGCCCTGGGCGTGCCTGCCGTGAGCCATACGGGCGCCCAGGTGGGTATCGTGACCGACCCCACGCACACCAGCGCAAAGATTGACCGCATCGTGGGCATGGACCGCGTCAAGCGCGACCTCGACGAGGGCAACATCGTCATCGTGGCGGGCTTTCAGGGCGTGAACGCCGCCGGCGAGATCACCACGCTGGGTCGCGGCGGCTCCGACACCACGGCCGTGGCCCTGGCTGCTGCCATCGAGGCAGACTTCTGCGAGATTTATTCTGACGTCGACGGCGTGTACACGGCCGACCCGCGCATCTGCCCCAAGGCGCACCGTGTGGACCGTTTGAGCTACGACGAGATGCTCGAGCTCTCCGCCAACGGCGCCGGCGTGCTGCAGCTGCGCGCCGTTGAGTTTGCAAGCAAGTACGGCGTGGTCATCCGCGCCCGCTCCACATTCCTTGAGAATTCCAAGGGCACCGTCATCGAGGAGGCTCCCGATCGTATGGACTACACCGAGTACAGCGAAAGCGCCGTCCTGAGCGGCATTGCCCATGACCTCTCCGAGGCCAAGGTCACCCTGCGCCACGTGCCCGACCGCGCCGGCATCGCCGCTGCCATCTTCGGCCGTCTGGGCGAGCTGGGCGTGAACGTGGACATCATCATTCAGGACGTGAGCCACGACGGCCTGACCGACATCTCTTTCACCACGCCGCTGAACGGCCTTGAGCACATCTCCGACGCCCTTGCCTCTCTGTGCCGCGAAGTCAACGCCGAGGGCGTCGAGATTAACGCTCACATTGCAAAGGTGTCCCTGGTAGGCGCCGGCATGAAGAGCTATCCGGGCGTTGCGGCCAAGATGTTTAAAACGCTCGCCGCCAACGACATCAACATCTCGATGATCTCGACCTCGCCCATCTGCATTTCCACGGTCATCGACGCCGACCAGTGCGCCAAGGCCGTGCAGGTGCTCCACACCGCGTTCGGCATGGACGAAGATGCTCCCGAAGGAACCGTGAAGGTGGTGCGTTAACATGGCATGGACCAAGCCTATGCCCGCAAACCCCGTCGTTGCCGTCGCCGGTGCCACGGGCGCCGTGGGACGCGAGATGCTCACGTGTCTGGAGGCCCTTGACTTTCCCTGCAGCGAGGTGCGCGCGCTGGCCTCTGCGCGTTCGGCCGGCCAGAAGCTGCCCTTCCGCGGCGGCGAGATCACCGTGCAGGAGATGACCCCCGAGAGCTTCGAGGGCGTCGACATCGCCCTGTTCAGCGCCGGTGCCTCTGTTTCGCGTGAGATGCGCGAGGCCGTCGTGGCCGCCGGCGCCGTCATGATCGATAACTCGAGCGCCTTCCGTATGGAACCCGACGTGCCGCTCGTGGTGCCCGAGGTCAATGCGGCCGACATCGCCTGGCATTCCGGCGTCATCGCAAACCCCAACTGCACCACCATCCAGATGGTCGTGGCCCTCGAGCCCCTGCGCAAGCTCGGCCACATCGACCGCATCGTCGTGTCAAGCTATCAGTCGAGCTCGGGCGCGGGCGCCAAGGGCATGGCGGAGCTGCAGGAGCAGACGGCCGCGGTCCTGGCGGGGGAGCCTTTCGAGCCCAAGGCGTTCGCTCATCAGATCGCCTTCAACTGCATCCCGCACATCGACGTCTTCATGGATGACGGCTACACCAAAGAAGAGTGGAAGATGGTCGTTGAGACCAAGAAGATCATGGGCGACGACACGGTGCAGGTTGCACCCACCTGCGTGCGCGTGCCTGTGCTGCGCTGCCACTCCGAGTCCATCAACCTCGAGTTCGACCGCGCGGTGAGCGTGGAGGACGCCAAGGCCGCACTTGCCGCCGGCGAGCACGTGGTGCTTGAGGACGACCCGGCCAACAATGTCTATCCCATGCCTGCCATGCATGCCGGCAGCTTCGACACGTTCGTGGGTCGCGTGCGCCGCGACCCTACCGTGGAGGGCGACCGCGGCCTTGCCCTGTGGGTTGTGGCCGACCAGCTCCTGCGCGGCGCTGCCTTGAACGCCGTCATGATTGCCCAGAAGCTGCTGCCCCAGGCATAGCGCCTCAGTTCGCAAACATCAGTCGTTCTACCCAAGCCCCTACCGCATTCTTGCGGTGGGGGCTTTTTTGGCGTAGGTGCCCGCGGACGCCGTCGGATTCGATTCGCGCCAAGTGCACGGTGCGCATATAATCCCCGCTAGAAAAAAGAGGAGAGGAAGCAGTATGCGACACGCGGGTCAGGGGATAGCGAAAGCAGCCAAGGGGATAGATCCTCGTGCGTTGATAGGGTCCGCTTGCCTGTGGGCCTGGGTGGACGCGCTCTACAAGAGCGGGTTCTTTGCACCGTTTTACCCCGAGGCGCTTATGTCCGAGATTGCCGTCTGGCTCACGTTTTTGCTCATCGTTCCCTTGAGTGCAATCGTGCTTTGGCAAAAGGAGCGTGTGCGGGGCTTGTGCGCCTGCAAGGGTTTTGTGTTTGGATGCGGCGCCGCGGGAAGCGCTGGGTCTGCGCTCTTTGCTCTGAGTGCCTTTACGGGTAGTTGGGCCGTGCTTGTTGCCGGTGCGCTATTGGCGAGCATTTTTATGGGAATGGCTATTCTCATGTGGGGCGCCATCTATTGCAGGCAGGGAGAACGTTCGGCAACGATCTATGTGGCCGGTGGCTTTGCCTGTGCTCTTGTAGCTGACATTACGTTCATGCTTATGGAGTCGATCGCCTCGGCCCTGGCGCCCATGGCGCTGCCCATGATTTCGATGGTCTTTTTCAACCTGTTGCCGGAAGGGGAGCGTACTTACGCTCGGACGACGGAGGGCGCCGATGTTCGCGAACGGGGGACGGGAAGCCCCCTTGCCCGTCTTCGCCTGGGCCTGGGTGTGTCGGTGCCTACGGTGTGCTCGCTTGCGCTCATTATGTTCGGCCTGGGTTACATGCAGCACCAGATGTCGTTTGCCCCCATTCGCGCGGTTGGACCCGACATGGGCATGGCGCTGCAAATCACGCGCGGTGTCATCGCAGTCGTTCTGTTCGCCCTGGCCATAGCTGCCCCTAGACGAACTCATATCGTCTATCGCGTGGGGCTTCTGGCCATCATTGCTGGCTTCTCCCTCATGCCGTTGCTTGCGCCCACCGATCACTTTTGGGTGTCGGGCGCGGTGGTGCTGAGTGGCTACACCACATTTGACGTGCTCATCTGGGTCATCGTGGCCCAGGTTGCCTACGCCGGCATGTCCGACGGACTAGGCGTCACCTGTGCGGTGCGCATGCTCGTGTCGAGCCTGTTCTGCGGGCTGGGAGGTGTGGCCGGCATCTGGCTCGACGGGCTTACCGCAACCGCTCCCTTCGCCTATGCCGATGCCATTTTCATGGGGTATCTCATGACCATCGCCGCAGTGCTCGTGCTTTCCGGTCGCGACGTGTGGGACCTCTTCGATGCGCGCCCTGTGGCTGCCTCTGACGCGGCGGCGCAGACGGCGAACGCTCGCGGCATTGAGGAGACGCTCGATGAGCTTGCCCATTGCTGGGGTTTGACGGGCCGCGAGCGTGAGGTTTTTGGCTTTCTTGCCATGGGGCGCACCCAGCCTTGGGTGGCGGAGCGACTCTCCATCTCTGAGTCCACAGTGAACTCCCATGTGCGCCATATTTACGGCAAGGCGGGTGTCAACAGCCGACAAGACCTTCTTGACCTGGTATTTCGTGCGCAATCACCTGAAGTTGTTGATAGGGTCGAGTAAATAGACAGCATCGTAGGATTTGCCTCGTGTAGCGTCTTTCGGGCGTTTTGAGACGCATGCCGTTTTCCCAAACTGATGATCAGCACATGCCGACGAGGGCATGGCGAACATCAGTCATGAGGGCTCGCAACAACGGGCCCCGGGCGGAAGGGGATACGGTATGTCCACCATCACGAGAAGGTCCTTTGTAAGCGCGGCTGCCACGGGTGCGGCTTTGAGCGCCGCCGCGGTTGCCCCCGCGGTCGCTTTTGCCGACGAGGCCGCGACGCCTGCCGAGGGTGCCCTGCACACCTGGGAGGTTGCGCCTGACCCCATCACCGACATCGCCGAGACATATGAGTACGACGTTGTCGTTGTCGGTGGCGGTATGGCCGGCATGGGAGCAGCCGAGGCGGCAGCACGCAACGGTGCCAGCGTGTGCGTTGTGGAACGCAGTGAATGCGGGCGCTTCTGCGGACTCGATATGTGCGCCATCGGATCCAAGGTCCTCAAGGAGAACGGTCTCGAGATTGACCCCGAGAAGGCTGCCCGCCTTATGTATCAGGCCAGCCAGCAGACGGCCAACTACAACCTCATTCACACTTGGGCCACGCAGACCGCGGGTGTTCTCGACTACATCACCGAGCTGTGCGCCGCCAACGGCGTGACCGTCGAGCCTTCCACTGGCGGCACCTCCAAGGCAGGCTGGGACAAGATGCCCGAGCGCTACATCGTGTTCCAGGACGCCGTGCGTTACTCCAGCGACGAGTGGGGCGTGTTCGACCGTCCCGACGGCAAGGAGCCGCACCAGAACCTGGGCGACGTTCTTATCAAGTCGGCCACCGACAACGGCTGTGAGTACTACTTCAACACCCATGCCGAGCAGCTCGCGGGCAGCGCGGCAGACGGCGTGACGGGCGTCATCGCCACTGACGCCGACGGCAAGCACATTCAGTTCAACGCCAAGAAGGGCGTGGTTCTCGCTACCGGTGACATCTCCGGCAACCAGGAAATGGTCGATTGCTGGGCTCCCATCAAGAACTATGCAAACGAGAGCGCTTACGTGCCCCAGGGTGCCAACTCCGGAGACGCCATCCTCATGACCAAGTGGATCGGCGGTGGCATCTCCAAGAGCCCGGCCGCTCCGATGATCCACCAGTTCACGATTCAGACCCGCGGCTATCAGTGCACGGCGTTCTTCCTCTCCATGCTTGCAGTGAATTCTGACGGCAATCGTTTTATGAACGAGATGCCCTTCGAGCCCTATATCACCGACGCTCGCATGAACTCCAAGGGCAACGTTGCCTGGTCTATCCTCGACTCCAATTACGCCGAGTACGTGACCAAGCAGTTCCCCGAGGGCTACGAGTCCATGCTTGAGAACATCCCCGGCGAGCTTGAGGAACGCGTGGCCGACGGTGAGGTTTTCAAGGCCGACACGCTTGAGGAGCTGGCGGAGCTGATCGGCGTTTCTGCCGACAACTTCACTGCCGCCGTCGAGGGATACAACGGCATGGCCGACAAGGGCGAGGACACGCAGTTCGGCGTTGTGACCGACTGGCTCTCGCCTGTTCGCGAGGCCCCGTTCTACGCCATCCCGATCTTTGCCTCCAACCTTGCCGTGTGCTATGGCGTCCACGTTAACGACGACTCCCAGGTCTGCACCGACGACGACCAGCCCATTGCCGGCCTCTTTGCCGCCGGTAACTGCCAAGGCGACTTCTTCGGCTTCAACTACCCCGTGCATTGCCCGGGCTGCTCCACGGGCCGCTCGCTCGTGTTCGGCCAGCTTATCGGCGAGGCCCTCGCTAAGGATGAGACCGTCACCGAGCTCATTGCTTCGCGCTAGGACGTCTTGCATGTGATGGCGGGGCTGCTTCCCCTGCGGCGCCCGCCTCTCTGCGGTTTTCCATCCCCCTTGCGACATATATACAAGTAGAAGGGAAGCTCATGATGAACACTATCTCCCGCCGTTCCATGATTTGCGGTGCCGCTGGCATGGCTGCTCTGGCCGCCGCCGGCACCACCGCCGCTCTTGCCGATGTCGACCATAACCTCGAGGTTACCGACGGCAGTCCCATCGTGGGCGCTGTCGACCCCGCCGGCATCGAGTGGGACTATGAGGCCGACATCGTTATCGTCGGCGCGGGCGGCGCGGGCCTGCCCGCCGGTGTGCGTGCCCTGGACGAGGGCGTCTCCGTGCTCTTCGTCGACGCCAACTACGACTGCGGCGGTCGCTGCGCCCTGTCCGGCGGCAACCTGCACTCCGGCTGCGGCACCAAGATTCAGGAGAAGTACGGCATCGAGGACTCTGCCGACAAGTACTACGAGGACCACACCACCCCCGAGTGCATCAACTCCATCTATGGCGACCGCAACGTGGTGCGCTCCGTTGCCGACCATATGGCAGAGGCCTACGAGTACATCCTGGACAAGGGCGTGCTCGTGAAGGACGTCGAGCCCATGCACCTGCCCGACTACACCGAGGGCGGCGACCAGCCCGAGACCGTAGGCCGCTGGACCTATGCCGACCAGACCACCGAGGACTGGGTCTCGTACGCCGACTATCTGTCGCCTTCCCAGGAGGGTGCTTACCAGGACCGCTGCGGTATCGCCGTCACTCGCCCGCTGGAGCGCACCGCTCGTGAGGCCGGCGCCCAGTTCCTTCTGAACTACCACATGGATAAGCTGTATCGCGAGGGCGTGCTCGAGGGTCGCGTGCTGGGTATCCAGGCCCATTATTCGCCCACCATCCTGCCTGGTGAGGATGATCCACTTGCCCCGCTTAGCCCCTTCTCCGACGGCAACATCGAGGAGACAAAGGAGACGGTGAACGTTCGTGCCAACAAGGCCGTCATCATCGCCACGGGCGGCTCCACGGGCAACGTCTACTTCCGCACCATGATCGATGCCCGCCGCGGTGTCGAGTATGACTGCACTTCAGGCGACCCCTTCTGCCCCAAGGACGCCTCGGGCGAGATTGCAGCCATGGCCATCGGTGCCTGCCTGGGCGATATCGCCAACCAGGTCATCGGCGACTCCTTCCTCACCAAGGCGGCCATGATCGGCACGCAGTACACCGACTCCTTCGCCACCGTGCAGCCCACCTCGCCTCTCTTCAAGCTCTCCCGCGCCACGGGCCTGCGCGTCTTTGACTGGTCGAACCTGTTGCAGGTGAACATGCTTGGCGAGCGTTTTGCCAACGAGGCTGACTCTTCCACCGATTGGAACGGCGCCGCGCTCGGCAGCGTACTGACTGTTGACCCCAACGATGGCGAGCTGCACCGCTACGGCGGTCCCCTCTGGACTATCTTCGACTCCAAGGCCGTTGAGCGTGAGGAGTGGGTCATCGATGACACGACCGTCGATCGCGAGGACGGCCGCTTCTTCGAGGCCGACACCCTTGAGGAGCTTGCCGAGAAGGTCGTGAACAAGTACTACGAGCAGATCAAGATGGACCCCGAGACTCTCGTGGCCACCGTCAAGCGCTACAACGAGCTGGTGGACAAGGGGGTCGATGAGGATTTCGGCAAGGAGGGCATGACCGACAAGATCGAGACCGGTCCGTTCTACGCCGCTTGGTCCACGCCTGGCTTCCATGACTGCACCACGGGCCTGCGCGTGAACCGCAAGATGCAGGTCATGGACCTGTTCGGCCAGGTCATCCCTGGCCTGTACTGCGGCGGCGAGTCTTCGGGCGGCATGCGTATCCATGGCCTGGGCCGCGTCATCACCACCGGCTATATTGCGGGTCTGTACGCCGCGACTGAGGAGTAAGGTCGGTCTTCGGCAGACGCCGTGCTTCCGTGCTCTATAGAACCTGATTTCCATGAGCCCCCGTCGCATTCGTGCGGCGGGGGCTTTTTGCTGGCCGGTGGATGGTTACGTGGGACGGACTTCGGGCACGGTCGAGTTGCTCGCGTAAACCTTTCGCCAGCTTCTGGGCGTTACGTTGCATATGCAATCGACCTCACTGTGTCCTGCCCACATAATCACGGATTGCCGTACCTGCTGGTACGGTGCGTGATTCATTCGAGACTGTGACAACACCGGGGGAGGGAGTGTACATGCCGTGCAAGAATGACTGCAGGCGAATCCGCTGGTCTGATGGCCGGGAGAACCTCGTCATAGCCGGTATGGCCGTGCTCGTGGTTGTGCTTGCCGGCGTGTCGCTGCTCTTGGGCCGCTTCCCCATCAGCCCGACCGAGGCGCTCGCCATGCTGGCGAACCAGGTGGCACCTGACCTCATCGAGCCGACGTGGACCAACCAACAGGCTTCCATCTTTTTCAACGTGCGCCTTCCGCGCATCGTGCTGGCCCTCTTAATCGGCTGTTGCCTGGCAAGTGCGGGTGCGGCGTTCCAAGGAACGTTTCAGAACCCCCTCGTTTCCCCCGACTTGCTGGGGGCCTCGCAGGGCGCGGCCCTGGGTGCGGCGATCGCCATCCTCATGGGCCTGTCCTCGATTCAAATCTCGATGTGGGCGTTCGTGTTCTCGCTCATCACGGTCGGTCTCGTGGTGTTCATATCCATGCATGCGCGTGGCAACCCCATCACGGTCGTCATCCTTGCTGGCGTCATGGTGAGCTCGTTGTTCTCGGCGGGCGTTTCCTACACCAAGCTCGTTGCCGACCCCAACGACACGCTCCCCGCCATCACCTACTGGCTCATGGGCAGCCTCACGGGTGCCAAGTTTGCCGACATCAAGCTGGTCATCGTACCCATGGTCATCGGCCTCGCGACACTGTTCGCCCTGCGCTGGCGCATCAACATCCTCACCATGGGCGACGACGAGGCTGCCACGATGGGCGTGAACGCCCGTCTGGTGCGCCTGCTCGTCATGGTGGCCGCGACGCTCGTCACTGCCTCGAGCGTGGCGGTCTCGGGCATGATCGGCTGGGTCGGCCTTGTCATCCCGCATCTGTGCCGTATGCTCATCGGTTGCGATTACCGCAAGCTTCTCCCGGCTTCCATGGTCATGGGCGCAGGCTTTTTGCTGCTTGTCGACGACGTTGCCCGTGTCGCTACCACGATGGAGATCCCCATCGGCATTCTCACCGCCTTTGTGGGCGCGCCCTTCTTCCTTTACCTCATCACGAAGGGCAGGAGGATCTAATGCCTATCGAGATCGAGCATCTGAGCTTCTCTTACGGCGCGCGTGAGATCCTACACGACATCAGCCTCACGATTCCCGACCGTACGCTCGTCAATGTGCTGGGACCCAACGGTGTGGGCAAGTCGACGCTGTTTCGCTGCATCCTGTGCCTCAATGCCAACTACACCGGAACGATCATGGTTGACGGACGCGACCTGCGCAAGATGTCCATTCGCGAGCGGGCCAAGCTCATCTCCTATATCCCGCAGTCGCATTCCAGCGTCTATAACTACGAGGTCATCGACGTCGTGCTCATGAGCACCGGCACCGACCTGGGTCTTTTCAACAACCCGCGCAAAGCCCACAGGGACCGCGCGATGGAGGCTCTCGACAAGATCGGCATCGCCCACCTGGCGCATCGTCCCTACACCGAGATCTCGGGCGGCGAGCAGCAGATGGTGCTCATCGCGCGTGCCTTGGCCCAGAACGCCAAGACGATCGTGATGGACGAGCCCACAAGCGCCCTCGATTACGGCAACACCGTGCGCGTGCTGTCGTGCGTGCGCCAGCTTGTCCGCGACGGCCTTTCCATCATCCAGTCGACGCATCAGCCTGACCAGGCGTTTCTGTATGCCGACAAAACCCTCGTCATCTACGACGGGCGCGTGAAGGCTTTCGTCGACCCCAAGGACGTGGTCACGGCCGGGCTCATCTCCGATATCTACGGCGTCGACGTCGAAATTAACTCGCTCTACGACGACCACGTGCGCGTGTGCGTGCCGACACACGAAATCAAGGAAAAGGCCGCGCGCTAACACCCTCGTTGTACTGCCCGCCTGCATGCAATGCTGGCGGTTTTTATAAGGGGGCCTTCGGGCCCGCGGGTTTTGAGAGAAAGGAAAGCGGATGGTAAAGAACGCAAGTCGCCGCACGTTCGTCGTGGCCCTGTGCTCGGCTGCTCTGGCATGTGGCTTGGCCGTTGCGCCTCTGGCTTTCGCCGAGACGGCAGCCACGCCTGACAAGACAAGCGCCGCCCAGACCGGTGAGACGCGCGAGTTCACCGACTCGCTGGGTCGCACCGTCGAGGTTCCGGCCGAGATCACGGCCATCGCACCCTCGGGCTTCTTGCCCCAGCAGGTGCTCCTGACGGTTGCCCCCGAGAAGATGGTTGTTCTGGCGAGCCCCCTCACCGAGTCGCAGGCTCACTTCTTCGGTGAGGAGTACGCGGACCTCGAGGAAGTCGGCGCCATCTTCGGCGCCAAGGGTGACTTCAACCGCGAGGCCGTGGCTGCTTCCGGCGCCCAGATCGTCATCGACGTGGGCGACACCAAGAAGGGCATGGCCGAGGACCTCGACGCCCTTCAGGAGCAGCTCGGCATCCCCTGCGTCCACATCTCCAGCAACCTTGCCACCTATGGCGAGTGCTACCGTACCCTGGGCGAGCTGCTCGGTGTTGGGGACCGTGCCAACGAGATCGCCGATTACTGCGATGCCGCCTACAAGGAGATCTCCGACGTCATGGAGACCATTCCGGTTGAGGAGCGCACCGACGTGCTGTACCTCAGCGGTGAGGACGGCCTGTCCTGCGTGGCCAACAGCTCCTATCAGGCCAACGTCGTCGACATGGTCGCCGACAACATCGCCGTCGTTGACGACCCCTCCGGCAAGTCCAACCAGACCAACATGGAGCAGATCATCAGCTGGGACCCCGAGTTCATCGTCTTCGCCCCGCTGAGCGCCTATGACCTGGCTGGCACCGACGCCACGTGGCAGACGCTGACCGCCATCGAGGGCGGCAACTACTGCGAGGTTCCCAGCGAGCCTTACAACTGGCTCAACGGCCCGCCTTCCGTGAACCAGGTCCTGGGCATGCAGTGGCTGCCCCGCGTGTTGTATCCCGAGAAGTTCGACGACGACATGTACGAGACCGTCGCCGCGTACTACAAGACCCTGTACCAGTACGACCTGTCTGAGGACGAGTTCAACCAGATCACTGCCCGCGCCGTCCCCGTGGTCGACCAGAAGTAGCCCTCCAAGCGGGCTTCTCCCATAGGCTCCACCCAG